>JAFAXX010000001.1 GCA_019240655.1 Solirubrobacterales bacterium | reverse complement strand
GGTGGACTGACCGACCTCGATCATATAGCCGTCGGGGTCCCGCATATAACAGCGGATCTCAGCGCCGCGATCGATCGGCGGCGTCACGAACTCGGCCCCCTTCGCCCGCCACTGCTCATAACACGCCTGAATGTCGGCGACACGCAGATTCATGAAGCTAGACACCGTTGTCCCGGGCTCGTAGTCGACGACCGAGATGTCTGGCTTGTCGGGAGTCGGGCCACCACCTGGGTTCATGATCACCCACGAGTTGGAGAGCTTGATCATGCACGGGTTCTCCTCCAGCAGGACCTGGCCGCCGAGGGACCTCGGAGTAGAACGCGCGAGACCGGGCAAGGGAACGCACGCTGATGAACTGGGTGACGAGGAAACCCTCGCTCGGGGCTGGCAAGTTCTCGAAGTCGATCAATGGCGCGTGCTCGTTCACTGCTCTGCGCTCCTTGATGCGTTCTAGGACCGTGGCGGAAGCCTTATCGAAGGCTACGCTGGCCGGTTCATCCGTCACTCACCGAGAACCCGTCCCCCTAGCCACGTAGCCGTCGCCGCTCCTGCTCTCTCGCAGCAGTCGTGTCATTGGCTCGGTGGCGTCGGCACGAAGCTTCTGGTTCCGATCAGCCGGGAACCGATGCGGAAGCCTCTCGCTCACGGCCCTGCGGCGAGAAACGACGCGGCGCGGAGGGACTATTGGGCGCGTCGATCGTTCAGCCCGGCTGCATGCAGCGAGCGGGGGTCCCATTTCGGTTCGGCCTGAGCGATGTCGGGCCCGCGTCCGCGACGGTAGACCAAGAGCGTTCGCTCAAAGGTGATCACGATCTTGCCCTCGGCGGTGAATCCAACCGTTCTGACGGTGACTACGCCGACGTCTGGCCGCGATTGCGACGGCCGGGTTGCCAGGACTTCGGATTCTGAGTAGACGGTCTCGCCTTCGAACAGCGGGTTGGGCATCCGCACCCTATCCCAGCCCAAGTTGGCCATCACGTTACGCGATATGTCGGTGACGCCCTGCCCGTGACCAGGGCGAGCGTGAAGGTCGAGTCCACGAGTGGCCGGCCGAACTCGGTCTGGGCCGCGTAGTGGCGATCGAAGTGAACCGGCGCGGTGTTTTGGCTGAGCAAGCTCAGCCAGATGTTGTCGGTCTCGGTGACGGTGCGGCCGATGGGATGGCGATAGATGTCGCCCACGACGAAGTCTTCGAAATATCGGCCGGTCCAGCCGGCCTGCCGTCGATCGCGGTCTGGCGGACTTGTGCTCATCTGGGTGCTCCAGGAACGTAAGGCGTGAGTGAGGGCTGGCCGAAGACTCCCAAAAGCTTGGAAGTGGGCATGGGGTGCAGTCTCTCAGCGTTCCTGCGGCAAGGTCGATGACCACGATGATTAGGGAAACCGACTCCCCGCGGCGCAAGTGAGGAGCTCCACACGTACCGAACGAGCGTGCTCCTTCCACGCATCATCGGGCGTGATTGGCGTAGATACAGCGCTGCCTGAGGCTGCTGCTCTGGTTCGGCGGTGGAGATGAGCAGCAGCATCTCGAGGTGGTTGGCCGTCGGAGCGTTGGGTTTCAAGATGGTCGTGATGAGTCCTGGATGGGCCAGGACTCAAGGTCTCTGAGAAGAGTTGCTCATGTCCGAGACCGCGTTGCTGCTGCTCGATGCCGCCGGGAGACGGCGCTCGCCCGCGACTCTGCCGGGATATCTTGCCCGCCGCGCGCCACTGACAACAAGGGCATGGAGTTTCCGGCTGACCCACCCCGCGCCGAGGAGATCATTTGCGTGATGCGCCAGGCCGGCCACGATTCGCCACGGGCTGCGGATCCGAGCGCTGATCGCGGTCCTGTGGCGCGGCGGGCTGCGGATCTCGGGAGCGCTGGCGCTCAACGAGACCGACGTGGATGAGGGCCGCGGCTCGTTGCTGGTCCGCCATGGCAAGGGCGACAAGCGCCGCGAGGCCGGCATGGACCGGTTCGGCTTCGAGCAACTCGACGCCTGGCGCGTCCACCGGACCGAGCTGCCGCCGGGACCGCTGTTCTGTGTCATCGACGGCGCCACCCGTGGCCGCCGCTGGGCCGCCACCGCCGCCCGCGCCGAACTGCGCCAGCTCGCCGTCGACGCCGGCGTCCCGGCGGCGGTTGGCGCCCCACCAGCTTCGTCGTGCGCACGCCGTCGAGCTCGCCCGCGAAGGGGTAGCGGTCAACATCATTCAGCGCCAGCTTGGCCAACACACCGACCTCGGAACCACGTCGACGTATCCGCAGGGCATCGATCCCAGCGAGATCATCGACGCCGTTCGCTCCCGGCGGCCGCCCACGATCCCGGCCACCGCTGGGCTCCGGCTTTAGATCAACCTCGATCAAGCCAACTCCTCCGTGTTGACCCCCCGGCAGGCGGGCGGGACAGTCACCGCTGCTCTGACCGCCGCCGCAGCCAAAGCGGCACCCGCCGGCGCCCAACCCTCTGGGCGACAATAGAGCAGTCTCAGGCGTGCCCTTAACGCCGAAGACGCTTGCGCAAGAGCAGCTTCGAATGTCCCTTCGGATAGTCCGGAAGCGCGCCGACGACCTCGAAACCGTGCCGCTCGTAAAACGCCGGCGCTTGAAACGTGTGAGTGTCAAGCGCGAGCTGCTCACAACCATGCCGTCGGGCCTCCTCCTCGGCCGCGACAAGTAGCCGGCTTCCAACGCCCTGCCGTTGCTGGTCCTTGCGCACCCACAGCGCTTCGATCCAGCAGGTGCCGCCCCAGCTCCAGCCATAGAGGCCCGCGACCAGCTCACCGTAATCGTCGTAATCGACACGGAGCAGCTCGCGGAACTCTGCGATGCCCGTGGTCTCGATGTTGGACCGCCCGATTTCGTCGAGCAACCTTTGAGCGACAGCCCGCTCCGCGTCGCTCAATACATCATTGGCCCGGCGATCTGCCATTGCCCCGCCATTGTCTCGGAGACTTCTCCTCTATCTCCGGCCGGTCGGAGCGGCAGCTCTGGCCGCAGAGCTGGGTGGGCGACAAAAGGGGGCAGTCTCATCGGATGCCTGCCGGTCGAAGTGCGGTCGATCAGGCCGATCGGCGGCCAAGCTCAGGCCGCGCTTCGCCGCTGCCCAAGCTCACTCGACGCCGAAGAGCGACGCAATGGCTGCCAGCCCATGGGCGTGCGACCGGATGCGCAGGATCACCCGGTCCCCATCCTGCTCGACCTCCCATTGCGCGAATGAGCAGCACCGGCGCTCCGCGGCGGCAAGCACCTCCAGCTCCTCACGCACCCCTCGGCCGGCCGGATACGCAACAAGAAGCGCATCGGCCTCGCGCGCCACGCGCGGGGCGTCCCTCGCCGACAAAGCACGCCAACGCGCTAAGCGGTGAGCACCATCACTGGCGTCCAGCGTGCACGCAATCGGTAGGTCAACGTGCTCCGGGGACCTCGACTCGTTCATGATGAAATCGTGACAGCTTCTTGGTCGCGGGCGAACTGGCTCCGCGAACAAGCCCAGTGGCGACCGGCGCGCCGCCAAAAGATCGATAAGCCTCCAGCAACCACGTCCTATCCGCCGGCCCCAGCCCGACTGCTCCTTTCGAACGTCCGACTGAAGAGCGGCACTCTGGATCATGGCTGCCCCGCGGCGACCAAGCAGAGGCCGTGGCGGCAACGACACCAGCGGCCACGGCTTCTGGGTTCACGCGCAGCAGGAGCATTCTCGACCGCCGCCCCCAGGCCTGCTCGGACTGCTGCATGCCGCGCGAGGCAGCCGTCAGGACCGGGAGCTGAGCGCGGATCGATTGGCCGCTATCGGACAGACGAGCAGTGCTCGCAATAACGGTCAACGTGGAGTCGCCTGCGGGCGAACGGCCAGTCGCCGCGAATCGGCGAGAATGCTCGTAGCGAAGAGCTTCGCCGACATCCCGGCCGAGGTCCAACGGCGCGTCGACGCGGGCGAGCGGGTGATCCTGATCGTGCTGGACTCGTTCGGGCTGGAGTTCCTCGAGCGTCATCGCGATCACGCGTTCATCCAGCGCCTGGACGTCACCTCGTCGACGTCGCAGTTCCCGTCCACGACGACCGCGCACGTGTCCGCGGAGCATTTCGGCTGCCCGTGCACGAGCACGGTCGCTACGAATGGAACATTCTCGAGCCAGCGCTCGGCGAGATCATCTGCCCGCTGCGCTTCAACGCGAGCGGTGTCGAGGAGGAGGCACGCTGGTCGGGCGGCTTGAGCCGTCCGTGCTGGCACCCGGCCCGACGTTCTGTGAGTCGTTGGCGGTTCCCTGCATCGTCGCGCAGCCCTTCCGACTAGCGGGGTCATTCAGCGCGGTCGCGACTCGCGGCGCGCGGGTCATCGGCTTTCGGCGGCTCGGCGAGGGTGTGCGTGCGCTCGGGGACGCGTTCGCGGCACCGGGAAGCGATCATCGCTACGCGCTTCTGTACTGGGATCTGATCGACCGGGCGGGACACGACCACGGGCCCGGCCCGGTTCGACGGAGTTTGCGGTTGCGTGCAGACGCTCGCTGGATGAGTTGTGGGACGCCGTGAAGGCTTTGCGCGCGGTGACGGTGCTGGTCACGGCCGACCACGGCCAGATCGACGTCGGGCCCGACCGCGTCGACTACCTCGATGATCTCTGGCCCGATTTGCCCACGCTGCTGTCACAGCCCCGGCCGGCGGGATCCTCCCGCGACGTCTTCTTGCACGTGCACGCCGAGCATGTCCTCAAAGTCATCCACGAGCTGTCGGCAAGGCTCGAGGGCCGCGCTGAGATACGAGCCGCGGGCGAGCTGTTTGACCGGATCGGCCCCCGGCTGAAGGCTCGTCTGGGTGACGTGGCGGTGCTGCCCGCCGCGGGCCGGCAGGCCTGGCTTCGCTCGGCTGCGGCCAACGAGCAGCGGTTTCGCGGCCAGCACGGCGGCTTGCACGAAGCCGAGACGACCACGTACCTGGCGACACTGACGGATTGACGCGCCACACGGCGCTGCCCTTGGTCGTCCATCTGAGCAGTGACGTCGGCGGCCGGCGGGTGCTCGCGCGCCGGTCGCGCGACGGAGTCGCGCTCGGTGGTCAAGGCACGTTTCTCGCGAGGGTCAGTTGCATGCGCGATGCGGGCCCAAACTCCATCTCGAGCTCGTGCGTCCGTACGAATCCAACGCTACGGTAGAACGCTTCCGCGTGCGGGTTTGCCGTCACCTCGATACGAGCGACGCCAGCGCGTCTCGCCGTCGTAACGAGGTCTTGCATCAGCTGTCGCCCAATCCCTCTGCGCATCCGGTGAGGGTCGACGAACATATCCTCGACCTCCAGAACAGAGTTGCCGAGGGTCACGCTGGTTATGAAGCCGACGATCCTGCCATCGACTCCCACCGCGACCCGTGTTGTTCCCTGCGCGAGCCGTTCGCCAGCGAACTTCAACGTGTGCGGGTTGGCGAGCAGCGCGTCGCGATCGCCCTCGTTAGACAGGGAAGACCTTCTAAACAGGTCGCGCAACACCGCCAGGTCCGCAGGCGTGCCCGTGCGAACTCTTACCAACTCGTCTTCTAATGACATCTGCGCAATCAACCCGGGAGCGCGGCACTGCTCGAGGCGGCAGCCCCCAGGGAGCGTACTGCCGCATTGCGTGGGTCCGACAATCCGGGTCGGCGCTGTCCCTCGTCGCCCCGACGAGCAGCGAGGTCAACGACATCCGGGCTTGGTGCATTGCCTCCGTGACGGGCGGTCTCATGAGCGCAAAAACTTCTTGGTTTCCAGGCCGACGGTCGCTAACTACGATCAGGTGCTACGTGTGGCAGGGGGCGTGGCTGGTCGATTGCACGCGACCCTTTCGCTGGGCGGGTTGAGCTCCGTGGTGGTGTCCGGGAACGGCATTTCTGTGACGTCTTTCGGCGTGTCGCAGATCCCCCAGGGCACTGAGCCATGTGGCATCGACGCGAGTATTCCTTCACGAGCTCAGCGCCGTAGGTTGCGTAGGTAGCGGTCCTGCACTGGCTTGCCTGAGGTGGTGTGGGATCATTCTCGCGTGGTGGAGCTCGTTCCGGGGGTGTTCGTTGCCCGGGAGGCCGAGCTTGGTGTGCTCGAGCGTGCTGCGGCTGAATGCCGCGACGGCGGTGGGTCCGCGCTCGTGGTGGCGGGGGAGGCGGGGGTAGGGAAATCGCGGTTGTTGGCGGAGGCGTCGGAGCGGGCGCGCGGCGCCGGGATGCTGGTGCTGCGTGGGCGGGCGGCTTCGGGGGCGGGGCAGGCGCCGTTTCGGGCAGTGGCGGAGGCGCTGGCAGGCGGCTTGCGGGAGCGGGCGGTGTCGCAGACGAGCTTGCGGAGCTTCGCGCCGGCGCTGGCGCACGTGTTGCCTGGATGGTTCCAACGGACGAGCGATAGGGCGCCGGAGCTCGTCTTTCTGGCCGAGGGGGTGTTGCTACTCCTTCGGCTGCTCGCGGGTGCGCGCGGCGTCGTGCTTGGGTTGGAGGACCTGCAGTGGGCGGATCCCGAGTCGGTTGCGCTGGTGGAGTATCTAGCCGAGAACGCTGGTACAGAGCGCCTGCTGCTGGTGGGGACGGTGCGCGATGACGAGCCGTCGGCACCCCTGGTGTCATTGCGGGAGCTTGCGAGGCGGGGGGCGATGCGGTGGCTCGAGCTTAGGCGGCTGGACCAAGGTGAGGTACTCACACTCGCCGCGGCTCGGCTGGGCGGCGCGGTGCCGGGTTCGGTTTCCCAGCTCTTGCAGGCGAGAGCGGAGGGGCTGCCGTTGTTCGTCGAGGAGCTGCTCGGGGCGCTGATCGCGGCCGGTGCCTTGCGCCGGCACGGCGGGGAGTGGCAGGCGGACAAGCGGGTCGGTCTCCATTTGCCCTCGAGCTTTGTGGCCAGTGTCGAAGGGAGGGTCGCGGCGCTGCGAGAGCCGGCGCCGTTGGTGCTGGGTGCGGCGGCGGTGCTTGGTCGCAGCTTCGACACGGTGCTGCTCTCGGCGTGCACAGGCCTCTCGGGCAGTGAGGTCTCGGCGGCTCTGCGCGCTTGCGCACGCGCGCGCCTGGTGGAGTCGGACCACGAGCTCGGAATGGACCAGATGCGGTTTCATCACGCGTTGGTGCGCGACGCGGTGCTCGAGCGCACGCCGCCCCCCGAGCGGCGCGCGCTCGCCGGCGCGGCACTGGCCGCGGTGGAGGCAGCCCATCCGCGGCTGCCCGGCGGCTGCTGTGGTCTGGCCGTGGAGCTGGCGCGGCTCGCGGGGCAAGATGATCGCGCAGTAGCCCTGCTTCGCCTCGCGAGCGAGCGGGCGGGTCGCGATGGCGCTCTCGGCGCGGCCGTGGAGGCGCTTGAGCGCGCGGTCGTGCTCGCGGACGAGAGCGCTGCGCGGGGGGTGCAGCTTGAGCTGCTCGAGTCGCTGGTCGCAGCGGGACGTTTCGAGCGGGCACGGGAGCTGGGCGAGCGGCTGTCTTCTGGACTGCGCGGCGAGGCTGAGGACGCGCGGGTTCATCTTGCGCTTGCGCAGGCGGCCTTGATCCGCCTGGACTGGGATGAGGCCGAACGGCAGCTGGACACGGCGCGCGCCTGCGCCGGCTCGACGGTGCGCGAGCGGCTGGAGCTGCTGGCGGCGAGTATCGCGCTGGGCCGCTTCCGGTATACGGAGGCGGAGCGGATCGCGCGCTCGGTGGCAGCGCGGGCCGCCGCTCACGGCGATGATGCAACCGCCGCCGAAGCCTGGCTGCTCGCCGGCGAGAGCGCGGCAGCGGCGGACGTGGAGAGGGCCGAGGGAATGTTCTCTCGCGCGTTGGCCCTGGCCGAACGCAGACCATTGGCGACGCTGCGAGCGCGGGCCCTGGCTGCGCTTGGCGGCCTGGACGTGCTGCGCGTCGGCTCGACCAAGCGGGTCGCGCTCGCGCGCGAGGCGGCACTCGAGGCGGGCATGGCGGCGCTCGCGGCGGCGTCAACGCATGATCTCGCGATGCTCTGTGTGCTGCGGTTCGAGCTGGACGACGCGCGCGCCTGGGCGGCGCACACGGTGGTGCTGGGACGCCGCTACCGGCTCGGGTGGGTGCTCGCCGCTGGTCTGATCAAGGAGGCATGGGCCGCCGCCCTTACCGGAAGCGCTGAAGAAGCGGAGCGGCTGCTGGCCGAGGCAGAGCCAATCCTCGGCGGCAACCCACGTGGCTGTGCTCTGATGAACGGTCACGTCCGGGCCGCGGTGGCGCTAGATCACGAGGACCTGGATGCCGCCTGGACGGCGGTGGAGGGGGCGGCAGAGCTCTGGTGGCGCCACCGGCTCGAGCCGCGCCCATTCCTCGGCCTGTGGGTGCTATTAGCTGCGTTGGCGGATCCGAGCGGTTTTGACCCGGTGCGCGAACGACTCGAGCAGCGGCGTGTGCTCTGGCAGCCGACGATCGCCGGCCTTTGCCTCGCCGCCCACGCCGCGCTCGTCGTCGCTGACGGAGATCTCGCTCGTGCCGATGCGCTGGTGGGGCGGGCTGAATCACTGCTGGAGCCGACGCCGTGGTTTCGGGCGGTCGCCTACCGACACGTGGGCGAGCGGCTGCTGGCGGCAGGATCGCCGACGGGCGAGCGGCTGCTGCGCGCGGCGATCGCGTTCTTCGCCGGCGCTGGCACCCCGCCTCCAGCCGAGGCCGCGCGGGCGCTGCTGCGCGCTGCCGGGCGGCCGGTCCCGCGCCGCGGCCGTGGCCACGCAACCGTTCCCGCACAGCTCGCGGAGGCCGGGATCAGCTCGCGCGAGATGGACGTGCTCCTACTGCTCGCGCAAGGATTGACCAATCGCCAGATCGCGGCGCGGCTCTATCTCTCTCCGCGAACGGTCGACAAACACGTCGAGCGGCTGCTGGCAAAAACCGGCAGCTCAAATCGCGTCGCGCTCGCCGCCCATGCGGCCTCAACCGTGCTCTCCTTAAGTACGTAGCGGGGGGCGGCTAGATGCCGTGATCCTGCCGATGTGCGCGCCCCAAGCGAGGCCGATACTCGCGCCATCGACAGCGCGCCGACCAAGCCACTTCGGTGCGCACGACCGCAGACAGGAGACAAGCGATGACAACGTCCGCGAGGGAAGAGACCGCCACGAACGGGACACCCACGCAGCATCACGAGCGGCTGAGGAGCGCGGCCGAGGCATCCCTTCAGAGCCCAATCCGGCTCCAGCCCGCCCGCGTCCCGCCCCACCGCTCTCGGGCCCTGTTGGAGATCGGCGGCAGACGAGTGCCGTTCATGCGATGGTCGTTCATCCGGTTGCTGCTCTCGATGAAACGGCTGATGCGCGTGTGGCAGGCGGGCGACGGGCGTGAGGAGCGGCTTGCCGACTACGTGGTCCAGAACGCTCGCGAGGGGGACCTCGACGACGTGATCCGAGCGATCGACGAGTACTGCTACGAGCGCAGTTACATGATCAACGTCGGCGACGAGAAGGGCGCGATCCTCGACGACGCAGTCCGGCGCGCTCGCCCCTCGCAGCTGCTAGAGCTCGGGACCTACTGCGGGTACAGCGCGCTGCGCATCTACCGCGCGATGCCAGATGACGCGCGGCTCGTGTCGATCGAGTTCAACCCCGCAAACGCCCTCATCGCCCGCCGCATCCTGGAGCACGCCGGCATCATCGATCGCGTTGCCGTGCTCGTAGGAACCCTCGGCGACGGCCGCCGGACGATCGCGACGCTCGAGGCAGAGCACGGATTCGCCGCCGGATCACTCGACTTCGTGTTCATCGACCACGACAAAACCGTTTACCTCTCAGACCTCGAGCTGATCCTGGGACGAGGGTGGCTGCATCCCGGCTCGGTCGTCGTCGCCGATAACGTCAAGTTCCCCGGTGCGCCGGAGTACCGCGCATACCTCAAGGAACGTCAAGACCAAAGCTGGCGGACCGTAGAGCACGAAGCCCACCTCGAGTACCAGACGCTGATCAAGGATCTGATGCTCGAGTCCGATTACCTCGGCCGCCCAGCATAGGGCCCCGGGCGTTCGGGTTCCTCGGGCAGGCGTTGCTCGTCGTCCCGCAGAACGTCGCCACCAGCGCGACGTCTCGTTCCGGCCATCGTTTCGAGGTCTTGGCGGTCGAGTCGGGCGTTGAGGCGGGCGCCGGGTCACCGCGTGGGCGCCGGACCGCCTATGGGTCGGGACTTCGCGTACTTGCGCTGGTGGGAGGGCGCGCGTTCTTCAGCTTCGTCATCGACGTGTTCAGCCGCCGCGTGGTCGGCTGGCAGCCGGCCGCCGCCGGCCGAATGTTCACGACCTGGTGCTCGACGCGCTGCGAATGGCGCGCGGCACCCGGCAGCCCCGCGTGGCGTTCGAGCCTTGTTAGCCACTCGGATGCCGGTTCCGGTACACGTGCCATGACTACCTACAGACCGACGCCCGATGAGGTGGAGGCGGCCTGCGAGGGCCCGAGCAACGAAATTAGCGCGCGTCCGAGTTGAAATAGTCTTTCGGCATGCCATAATTCTTGGTATGGCACGCACGATTGCTGAACTGGCAGATCTCTTGACCGAGGTGTTGGACGTGATCTGGGGGCTCGGCGAGGTTCCTGACCCGGCTCCGCGCGTTCTCATCGAGAGCGCGCCGTACGCCGCATGAGATCTCCTCGGGTCGGCCGTGGCGCGCTTGCGCGGGATCGAGCTTCCCGGCTGGCGTCGCCGCGAGGCTTCCGTCGCCTGCGGCGCCGACACGCGCATGCGCACGGTGAACGCGATCCGTCCTGCGCAACGAGGGCCGCTGTCCCCGGCCGCGCCTGGCTAATCGGACGCGGCGCCGGCGGCGCGGGCGACATCCGCGAGGCGGCCGGAGTCGCCGAGGTCGGCCAGAAGGGCTCGCGTGGCGCCGCCCACCTCGACGAGCGCGTCCCGAGAGGTCCGGCTCACGCCGGTGAGGTTGATGAACCCGTGGATCAACCCCGGGAACCGCCGCACCAGCACCGGTACACCCGCCGAGCGCAGCGCCGCCGCGTAAGCCTCTCCCTCGTCTCGCAGCGGGTCGAAGCCGGCCGTGACGACGATCGCCGGCGCGAGCGCCGCGAGGCCGTCGGCCCGGAGCACCGAGAGCCGCGGATCGGTCCGGTCGGCGCGGGCGGCGTACTGGTCGGCGAACCAGTCCATGTCCTCGCGGACGAGCAGGAAGCCGTGCTCGAACAGCTCATGCGAGCGCGAGCGCTCGACGAAGTCGGTGGCCGGATAGATGAGCAGCTGGAGGACGGGGGCGGGACCACCGTCGTGCGCGGCCTGCCACGCGGCGACCGCGGCCAGATTTCCGCCGGCGCTGTCCCCGGCCACGGCCACCCGCTCCTCGGCGCCCAGACGGGCGGCGTTGGCATACGCCCACCGAAGCGCGGACCGCGCATCGTCGACCGCGGCGGGAAACGGGTGCTCCGGCGCCTCGCGGTAGTCCACCGCGACCACGTGGGCGCCGGCGTGGTGGGCGAGCAGGCGGCAGGGTACGTCGTGGGTCTCGAGGTCGCCGAGCACGAAGCCGCCGCCGTGGAAGAACAAGATCAGCGGCTGGGGCCGTCCGGTGGGGATCGGCGCGTAGTGGCGCGCCGGGAGCGGGCCGGCCGCGCCGGTGATCTCGATGTCCCGGACGCCGGCCACCAGCCGGGCGGCCGGCCGCGCGCCGACGATCGCCCCGCGGCGCATCTCCTCGCGCGCCTCAGGGAGCGACAGCGAGCCGTAGGGCGGGCGGCCCCGCCGCTCGATCAGCGAGAGCATCAGCTGAAGCTCGGGCTCCAGGCGCTGGCCGTCGCGCTCGATCGGCGGCTGCCCGGACAGCCGGACCTGGAGTCGCGGCGGGAGCAGCGTGATCAAGCCAGCCGCGCGGAGCTCGAGCCGCTGGCGGAAGGCGAGCGCGGAACGCATACCCGCAGGCTACCCGCTCCGCCGCCGCCGCCTCGGCTCGCCGGACCCGTGACACGACGCTACATCCCGCGCGCCCGGCCGGGAGACTACGCTTTCGCCTATCCCCTCCGAGCCCGCAGCGACATCCGCGTGTGCGTCTTAGACCTCGCCGGCGTGCGTTGAACCGCCGGTGATCCGGCACCCCGCATTCCCCGTCGAGCCGTGGGCGGTGCGCGAGTCGGAGCTCCAGCTGGACAGCCTCGCGCGGACCGAGTCGCTGTTCGCGCTCGCCAACGGGCACATCGGCCTGCGTGCGAACCTCGACGAGGGGGAGCCGCACGGGTTGCCGGGCTCCTATCTCGGGGGCTTCTACGAGCTGCGGCCGCTGCCCTCGCCGGAATCCGTCTACAGCAATCCCGAGTCCGGGCAGACCGTCGTCAACGTCACCAACGGCAAGATCATCCGCCTGCTCGTCGACGACGAGCCGTTCGATGTCCGCTACGGCGAGCTCAGACGGCACGAGCGGGTGCTCGACCTGCGGGCCGGAGTTCTGCGGCGGACGGCAGAGTGGCTCTCACCCACCGAGCGGCTGGTTCGGGTGTCCTCGACGCGGCTGGTCTCGTTCACGCAGCGGGCGGTAGCGGCAGTGCTCTACGAGGTGGAGCCTCTCGATGGACCCCTGTCGGTCGTCGTCCAGTCCGAACTGGTCACCAACGAGTCCCTGCCCGAGGCCAAGGGCGACCCGCGCGAGGCGGCGGGGCTCCGCTCGCCGCTGGTCTCCGAATACCACGCCTCCGAGCGCCTGGAAGCGATTCTCGTGCACTCGACCCCCAACAGCCGGCTGCGGATGGGCGCCATCATGGACCACGTCCTCGACGGGCCGGACGGCATGGAGGCGACCGTCGAGAGCTTCCCGGACGTGGCCCGGCTGACGATGACCGCGGATCTGACCCCGGACGCCCCATTGCGGATGGTCAAGTTCATCGCCTACGGGTGGTCGCGGGAGCGCTCGCTGCCGGCCATTCGCGATCAGGTCGCGGCAGCGGCCGCCGGCGCGCGCCACGCTGGCTGGCAGGGGCTCGTCGACGAGCAGCGCGCCTACCTCGAGCGCTTCTGGGAACGGGCCGACGTCGAGATCGAGGGCGACGAGGAGCTCCAGCAGGCGATTCGCTTCAGCATGTTCCACGTCCTGCAGGCCGGGGCACGGGGCGAGCAACGCGCGATCGCCGCCAAGGGGCTGACCGGGCCCGGATATGACGGCCACGCGTTCTGGGACACCGAGACGTTCGTCCTGCCGATGCTCACCTACACCGCGCCGCGAGCCGTCGGCGACGCACTACGCTGGCGGCACCGCACGCTCCCGCTGGCCCGCGAGCGGGCGGCGACGCTCGGGCTGCGCGGCGCGGCGTTCCCATGGAGGACGATCCACGGACAGGAGTGCTCGGGCTACTGGCCGGCGGGCACGGCCGCGTTTCACATCAACGCCGACATCGCCGACGCGGTGGTGCGTTATTTCGCCGCCACCGACGACGTCGAGTTCGACCGTAAGGTGGGGGTCGAGATCCTGGTCGAAACCGCGCGGCTGTGGCGCTCGCTCGGCCACCACGATGCTTCGGGACGCTTTCGGATCGACGGTGTGACCGGACCCGACGAGTACAGCGCGGTCGCCGACAACAACCTGTTCACCAACCTCATGGCTCAGCGCAACCTCCGCGCGGCCGCGGCCGCGGTCGAGCGCCACGCCGACCGCGCCGCCGAGCTCGGAGTCGACGAGGAGGAGAGCGCTTCCTGGCGGGACGCAGCGGAGGCGATGCTGATTCCCTACGACCACATGCTCGAGGTCCACGCCCAGGCGGACGGGTTCACCGAGCACCAGGTGTGGGACTTCAAGGCGACCACCGCCGAGCAGTACCCGCTGCTCCTCCACTACCCCTACTTCGACCTGTACCGCAAGCAAGTGGTCAAGCAGGCCGACCTGGTGCTCGCCATGCACCTGCGCGGCGATGCCTTTACGCCGGAGGAGAAGGAGCGCAACTTCGCCTACTACGAGCGGCTCACCGTGCGCGACTCCTCGCTGTCGGCCTGCACGCAGGCTGTGTTGGCGGCCGAGGTCGGCCACCTCGAGCTCGCCTACGACTACTTCGGAGAGGCCGGGCTGATGGACCTCGACGACCTCGAGAAGAACACTCGCGACGGACTCCACATCGCCTCGCTCGCCGGCACCTGGATCGCCGCCGTCGCCGGTCTGGGGGGAATGCGCGACCACGACGGCGAGCTCTCGTTTGCGCCACGCCTGCCCCAGGCGCTCTCCCGCCTGGCCTTCCGGCTCGTCTTCCGCCGCCGCCGGCTGCTGGTCGAGGTCGATCGCGACCAGGCCCGGTACTCGCTGGTGCGCGGCGACCCGATCGAGATCACCCATCACGGCGAGCGTGTGACGGTCGGCCGTGAGCAGGCGGTGACGCTGGCGGTGCCGCCGGCAACCAACCGGTCGGCGCCGGAGCAGCCGGCCGGTCGCGAGCCGGTTCGGCGCCGGACTGGCCCGGCCCCGTCCTGAGCCGGCCGCGTCGGGCCCGGCGGGGTCTGAGCCGGCCGGGCCCGGCGGGGGGATCACGCCCGCTTGGCCGCCTCGGCGAAGCCGCGCAGGTCCCAGCCTTCCGGCGAGGCGACGGCGTCGCGCATCTTCTCCCAGCCCTCGCCGTGTCGTTCGAGGTTTCGGTGCTCGAGCTCGACCAGGGTTCGCGCAGCGTCCTCGGCGGTGAAGCGCACCTCGACCTCGCTGGTCTTCTCGAGGTCGGTCTCGACCTGCCAGGCGAGGCTGATGTCCCAGCTGAAGACCACCCGGGTCGGCGGATCATAGGCAAGTACTCGGGACCAGCGGCACTCGCTGCCGTCCACACCGCGGTCGACGATGTGTCCGCCCACGCGCGGCTCGAAGACCATCTCGGCGAGCTCGCCCTGGAGGAGATGGTGCTCCGGCGGCCACCACGTTCCGATGCCCTCGGTAAACAGCCAGAAGGCGCGCTCGACCGGCGCCTCGACGGTGATCGACCGGCGCACCGCCGTGTCGGTTGCCTGCATTGTCATGAGACCTCCTCGTCTCGTTGCTCGGCGGCCCGCTTGAAGGCCGCCATGGACTGGTTCCAGAACCGGTCGAGGTAGGCGCGCACCGCGCCGACCCCGTCCGGGTTCAGCTGGTAGATGCGACGGTTGCCGAAGGGACGGTCGATCACCAGCCCGGCGTCCTTCAGCACTTTCAGATGCTGGGAGACCGCGGGGCGGCTGACCGGGAGCTCTCGGGCGAGTTCGCCGACCGCGCTGGGCCGCTCGGCCAGCCGCTCGAAGATCGCCCGCCGGGTCGGGTCAGCCAGGGCCGTTAGTCCGTCGCGTTGGTAAGCCATCGCTTACGGTAAGCCTACACTTACGGAATGCCCGTGTCAAGCCGTTGCGCGTGCCGCCGGCGTTGCGGCGGCCGTGAAACCGCCGTAGGATCGTGCCTCGTCCGGCTACAGAGAGGAGAGAGCCATGCGCAGGAGAACGGCGGTTGCGGTGTTGCTCACCTGTATGTCCGTCGCCGCCGGCGCGGCGCTGGTCAGCTCGGCCGCGCTCGCCGCCGCCCGCAGCGCGCCCAGCGTCAAGCGCCTGTCACTGAACGGCTACGTAATCGATACGAGCTACAGCCTGGGGCGCAATCGCGGCAACACCTTCCGTCAGACCTACCGCCAGTCGACCGTCCACGGTGTGCCGACCAAGGGACCGTTCGTCGGCACCAAGTTCCCCGCCGAGGACTACGTGGCGATGCCGATCGGCAACCACGAGGTGTACGTCGCCTGGCTGGACCGTAAGAGCCACGCGCTCGTCGACGTGTTCGTGATGGACTTCGCCACGCACGTGGTCTACGACTACGCGCCGGGCAGCGCCCATCCCGAGAGCTCGGGGACAGTCGCGGTCATCAGACGCGGAGGGCGTCCGCTTCCGTAGCGGGTCGCCCGATCCGGGCCGGACGACTTGTCCGCGAGCGCGCTGCCGGTTGACGCTGCCCGCAACCTCACCGCCGGCGCGCGCATCCACAGCCCTCGAGCTGAGAGAGTGCCGGGGGCATGCGGACGATCGCCCTCGAGGAGCACTGCCTGACTCCGGAGCTGCGGGAGCTGCTCGGAGCGCAGATTCATCCCTACTACGCCGTGCATCGCTGGCCACCGGCGCTCGAGGCGCGACTATCCGACCTCGGCGAGGGCCGGATCGCCGAGATGGATGCGCAGGGAATCGACGTTCAGGTGCTCTCGAGCGTCCAGCCCGGGCTCGAGCACTCGAGCCCAGAGCGCGCCGTCCCCGTGGCCCAGGCGTTCAACGATCGCGTGGCCGAGGCGGTCGCCGCCCACCCTGACCGCTTCGCCGCGTTTGCCGCGCTGGCCACGTCCGACCCGCCGGCGGCCAGCGCGGAGCTCAGCCGCGCCGTGCGCGAGCACGGCTTCAAGGGGGCGCTGGTCAACGGGCGGGCGCGGGAGCGCTTCCTCGATGATCAGTTCTTCTGGGAGATCTTCGAGGCCGCCGAGGCGCTGAACGCCCCGATCTACCTGCACCCGATGCCTCCGCCACAGGCGGTCTATGACGCCTACTACGCCGGATTCGGCGAGGACGTCGGCTTCATGCTGGGCGCTCCGGCGTGGGGCTGGCACATCGAGACAGGCCTGCACGTGCTGCGGCTGATCCTGGCCGGCGTGTTCGATCGCTTCCCGCGCCTGCAGATGATCATCGGCCACATGGGGGAGGCGATTCCGTTCATGCTCGCGCGGATCGACGACACGTTCGGGGGCCGCACCGCGCTCGATCGCGCCCACGTCCGCACCGAGCTCTCGATCGCCGAGTACTTCGATCGCAACGTCCACATCACGACCAGCGGCTTCTTCACCGATCCGCCGCTTCTGTGCGCGCTTCAGACGCTCGGCGTCGAGCGGATCCTGTTCGCGGTCGACCATCCGTTCAGCGACGGCGCTGAGGCGCGGCGCTTCCTCGACAACGCGCCGGTCAGCGATCACGACCGCGAGCAGATCGCCCACGGCAACGCCGAGCGACTGCTCGGGCTCTGAACGGCCGCCCCCGCCCCGCCCCGTCCGCCGTCGCCCGCGGAGCCCGCATGCCGCCGCGCGGCCGGGTGCTCAGAACACCACGGTGGTGTTGCGGTGCCTGAGCACTCGGTCCTGGCAGTGCGCCTGAACCGCGCGGGCCAGCACCGTGCGCTCGATCTCGGCGCCGCTCTGGATCAGGGCGGCGACGTCGTCGCGGTGACTGACCCGCGTCACGTCCTGCTCGATGATCGGCCCGGCATCGAGCTCCTCGGTCACGTAATGGGCGGTGGCGCCGATCAGCTTCACTCCGCGCTCCTTGGCGCGCTCGTACGGGCCGGCCCCGGCGAACGCAGGCAGGAACGAGTGGTGGATGTTGATCACCGGTACTCCGACCCGAGCCAGGAAGTCGGGCGAGAGAACCTGCATGTAGCGGGCGAGCACGACCAGCTCGCACTGCCCGTGGAGCACCTCGAGAAGCTTCGCCTCCGCCTGCGCCTTCGTGTCCTTGCTCACCGGGATGTGATGGAACGGGAGCCCGAACGATTCGACCTCGCGCTGGAAGTCGAGGTGGTTGGAGACGACCATCACCACCTCGGCCTCGAGCTCGCCGCGCCGCCACCGCCACAGCAAGTCGTAGAGGCAGTGGTCGTAGCGGGAGACCATGATCGCCGCGCGCTTGCGTTCCGCCGCGTTCCATACCCGCCACGTCATGTCGAACGGCTCGGCCACCCGCAGCCCGAAGCGCTCGGCCACTCCGGGGCGCCGCGCAGTGGCGATCGAGAACTCGATCCGCATGAAGAACGCGCCGCCCTCGGGATCGGTCGAGTACTGGTCCGAGGTCATGATGTTCGCGCCGTTCTCAAACAGGAACTGCGAGACCCTGGAGACGATCCCCGGCCGGTCCGGGCAGGAGATCAGCAGGCGCAGAATGCTGCGGCCGGCGTCGGCCTGCTCCGCGGTGGCTGCGGTGGCGCTCATGAGGATCGGTCCGAGGAGAGCGCCGGTCGGCCGTCCCGGAGCCGGCGCGCCCGGGCGCGCCGGCTCTGGAGCGAAGGCACGAATTCGTGTCCGAGCATGGCCGTGAGGCGGCGGGTCAGGTACGCGCCGCCGTCCGCCAACCCTCCGCGTACTCCGTGCGCGCGGTGACGGCGTAGGGCACCGGGCTGACGATCGCGCGCACATTGAGCTGCTTGTGCGGCTCGACGGTGAGCTTCCGGGTGCCGCCGTTCGGCTCGCCCCACACGACCGTGACCTCGGTGCCGATTTCGACTCCCGGGTCCACCGTGGCCAGCGACAGCGCGCGCTTCTCGTTGGCGCTGTAGCCGGTGAACATCGAGTAGCCGACGACGTTGCCCTCGGGATCGAGGACCGAGTCGAAGTTCGAGGAGCCGTAGTTGGCGATCGGCAGGTCGAAGAACTGATAGCTCTCGCCCTCGGTGTCGAACAGGGAACCGTAGATCTTCTCCATCTCCTCGGCGTCCCAGGCCAGGGTGACCTTCCGGCGCTGCGTGTCCGGGTCGAGCTTCTCGAGCGCGTCGCGCCCGATGAAGTCATGGTCGAACTTGACGAATGGGCCGTAGCCGAGCTCCCACGGATTCAGGTAGTAGTCCTCGATGTGCTCGGACACGAAGCTCCCGGCCAGCGCGTTGTTCGCCTCGTAGCTGTCGGCCCCGAGCCACTCGCGATAGCCGCGTAGCTCCTCGCCGGTGTAGATCGCCGGCAGCGGCGAGGGGATCCATCCCGACTCGAGCGTATTCGACGCGTACGCGCGCGCGCCGCACGGCTCGAGGCCGAACTCGCGGCCCGCTTCGAGGATCGCGTCGCGGATCTTGTCGTAGGACTCGTACCGGCCCCAGATTTCGAGTCCGGGCGCGCCCGCCATCCCGTGACGCAGCGTGCGCACGTGCTCGCCGGCGATGTTCATGTCCGCCATCCGGAAGAACTTCAGCTGCTCGAGCTCGCCTCCGTGCACTTTCTCGATCACTTGCCAGGCGTTCGGGCCCTGGATCTGAAAGCGCCAGAACGTGCGGGTGACCGCCTTGCCGTAGGGGCGCGAGGGTGAGCGGTTGTCGTACTCGACGTCGACCTTGTAATCCCCGATCTCGGCCTGGTACTGCAACCAGTTCGCGGCCGGATTGCGGCCGACCCAGACGAACTCCTCGTCGTCGAGGTGGAACAGGATGCCGTCGCCGATCACGTGTCCCGCCGGCGTCGTGGGGACGAACTGCTTGGCCATGTTGACCGGGAAGTTCGCCATGCTGTTGATCCCGGTGTCGGAGAGCAGCTTGAGCGCGTCCGGGCCGCGGAGGAAGAGATTGACCATGTGGTGGGACTGGTCGAACAGGACGGCGGTCTCTCGCCAGGCGCGCTGCTCTCGCCGCCAGTTGCTGAACTCGTAGGGAACCACGGGGTAGATGTAGGCGCCGATCTGCGAGTTGCGCAGCATCTCGACGAGGTTCCCGGACGCGTCGAGGACCTCTTGCAGGTTGCTCGGGGTGCTCATGTAGTTCTCTCCTCCAGGTGGACGTAGCCGCCGGCCGCGGTGCGCCTCGAGCCGCGGGGGCGAGCCTCGGTCGGTTGTTTGTGATCGTCCCGCTTCCGGGTGCACGGCGAAGGTGAAGTGATGGAGGCCGGCGATGTGCGGCCGGGATCTTCGAGCGAGGGCGCGATCGCATCGAACATCGGGTCCACCGTGGAGCTCCGGGAGAGCAGGCTGAGGATGCTCCGCGGCTTGCGTGGGAATGCCGGCCGGGGGTCGACGCCGTTCCGCGCCGACATCTCGCTCTCCGCATCGAAGCACATCTGGGTCGTCACATAATCGGCGTGCCGCGTCTTCACCCGCAGGGCCTCATCCAGCGTTTCGTGGCTGATCGTTCCGATGACCTTCGGGATACCCGGCAATCCGGATCCTACGCTGTCGCCGGGGAGGCTCGGCGACCACGGCAGCAAGCGCTGCGGCCGAGCGGATGACCGACCGGGGCGCCCATTTGAGAACGGGTGGCCGTTGGTGTCTCGTGTTGCCGACGTGGCGGGTCGTGTGTTGCCAAGGTGGCGGGCGCTGATGTAGCTTGCCGGGGCGTGGCGTCGAGGGAGCTGCCAGCCGAAGGTCTCGAGGTCAACGAGGTCACGGTCGCGTTCGGCGGCATCACCGCGCTCCAGGAGGTCTCGCTCGCGGTGGAGCGTGGCGAGATTCTCGGCGTCATCGGACCAAACGGCGCTGGGAAGACGACGCTGTTCAACGTCATCTGCGGGTTCGTCAAGCCGCAGTCGGGCACGCTCAGCTGGCGCGGGCGAGCGCTCGAGCGCCATCGTCCGGACCGGCTCGCGAAGCTTGGGATCGCCCGCACGCTCCAAGGCGTGGGGCTGTTCGCGGACCTGACCGTGCTCGAGAACGTGATGACCGGAGCGCAGCGGTTCCGCAGGGCCCGCCTCGCCGGCGCGTTGCTCGGGCTCGCGGACCGGGACGAGCGCCGGCTGCGCGAGCGGGCGCTGCGCGCCCTGCGCCGCCTCGGCTGCGAGGACGTCGCCGACCGGCTCCCGGGCACGCTGCCGTACGCGCTCCAGAAGCGGGTCGCGCTGGCGCGGGCGCTGGCCGCCGAGCCGGACCTGCTGTTGCTCGACGAGCCGGCCGGCGGCCTCGACGCCGAAGAGCTATCCGACCTCGCGGCGCTGCTCGAAGGGCTGCGCAGCTCGCTGGCCGTGATGCTGGTCGATCATCACATGGACCTGGTCACGTCGGTGTGCGACCGCCTCGTGGTGCTCGACTTCGGACGGGTGATCGCCGCCGGCGCACCGTCCGAGGTGCGCCGGGACGAGCGCGTGCTCGAGGCCTACCTCGGGCGCGACGCGCTGGCGCAGGCGCCGGGCGAGGCGTCGGCCGCCGGCGCGGGATCCGAGCATGCTCACCGTTGAGGGGCTGACCACCGATTACGGCGCCGTCCGGGCGGTCGACGGCGTCTCGGTGCAGGTGGGCGAGGGCACGATCACCGCCGTGCTGGGCGCCAACGGCGCCGGCAAGACGACGCTCCTGCGGACGATTTCCGGGCTCGTGCGCCCGCGCGCCGGACGCGTCAGCCTGGATGGCGACGAGCTCACGCGCCTGCCCGTGGAGGAGATCGTCCGGTGCGGCGTCGCTCACGTCCCCGAGGGCGGCGGGGTGATCTCCGAGCTGACCGTCGAGGAGAACCTCCGCGTGGCCGCGGTCTGGCGGCGCGGGCAGGCGGCGCGGCCCGACGAGATCTACGACCTGTTCCCGCGGCTGCGCGAGCGACGCACGCAGCCGGCCTCGCGCCTGTCCGGCGGGGAGCGCCAGATGCTCTCGATCGGCCGGGCGCTGGTTGCTCGCCCGCGGATCCTGCTGCTCGACGAGCCGTCCCTGGGGCTCGCCCCTCTGCTGGTGGCGCAGATCATGGGATTCATCCGGCGGTTCGCCGACAGCCTCGGCATCGGCGTCCTGCTCGTCGAGCAGAACGCGCGCAGCGCGTTGTCGGTCGCCAACCGCGGCGTGGTGCTGAACCTCGGTCGCGTGGTCGCCGACCAGGAGCCGCATCAGCTCGCCGCCGACGAGCGCCTGCGCCACGCCTATCTCGGGTTCTGAGGCCACGGTGACCAGGTTCCTCGACCTCACGCTGAGCGGCATCTCGACCGGAGCGGTATACGCGGCGGTGGCGCTCGCACTGGTGCTGATCTGGCGGGCCACGCGCGTCGTCAACTTCGCCCAGGGGGCGATGCTGATGATCACCACGTTCATCGCCTTGGCGGTGATCAACGCGACCGGCTCCTACTGGCTGGGGTTCGTCGCGGCGCTGCTCTCCGGGCTGGTGCTCGGCGCCGTGGTCGAGCGGGTCCTGATCCGCCCTGTCGAGGGCGGCCCGCCGCTCAACCCGGTGATCGTCACGCTCGGCCTCTACACGCTGCTGGTGGCGGTGGGCGGGATGATCTGGGGCAACACGCCCCGCTCGTTCCCGGCCCCGTTCTCGCTCCGGGGCTACCGGGTGGGCGGAACGACGCTGCTGTTCACGCCCAACGACACGTTCATCGTGCTGATCGTGCTCGCGCTGGCGCTCGGCCTGGCCGTGCTGTTCCGCGCCACCCCGATCGGGCTGCAGATGCGGGCCGCCGCCTTCCGTCCCGAGGTGGCGCGCCTGCTCGGGGTCCGGGTGGGGCGTATGTTCACCCTCGGCTGGGCGCTCGCCGCGGTGGCCGGCGCGCTCGCCGGGGTGCTGATCGCCCCGTCGGTGTTCCTCGGGCCGAACAACTTCGACCCGATACTCATCAGCGGCTTCGTCGCCGCGGTGCTCGGCGGGCTCGATAGCCCGCCGGGGGCGGTGATCGGGGGCCTCGTGCTCGGCCTGGCGCTGTCGTACGTATCCGGCTACGAAGGCTCCACACTCGTCCCGCTGGCGGCGCTCGCGATCCTGGTGATCGTCCTGATGGTGCGCCCCACCGGCCTGTTCGCGGCCACGCGGGAGCGGCGGGTATGACCTCGACCGATCCGGCGCTCCGGGAGCCGGCACCAGGGCGTGCGACGTCCGCCGTCAGACGCGCGGTCGGCGAGAACACACTGCTGCGCTCGCTCGTCCTCGTGATCGTCGTGGGGGTGGCGCTGCTGCTACTCAGCGACGTGGTCACCACGTATCGCGACCTCCAGCTTTCCTACGGCGCCTACTACTTCTGCGCGTTGGCCGGACTGACCATGCTGGCCGGCACCAGCGGCCAGATCTCGCTCGGCCACGGCGCGCTGATGGCGGTCGGCGCGTATACGGTTGCGAAGCTCCGTAACACCGGGTGGCCGCTCGTCCCCGAGCTGGCGGCGGCGGTCGTGGTGACGCTGATCGTTGGGATCCCGATGGGAGCCGCGGCCAGCCGGCTGCGAGGGCCGTATCTGGCCGGCGCCACGCTGGCCTTGGCCGTCGGCCTGCCGGCGCTGGCGGACAAGTTCCCCTCGTTCTTCGGTGGTGAGAACGGACTCTCGGTCAACCCTTCGACGCCGCCGGCGTCGCTGGGAGCGAACTTTCCGCTCGAGCGGTGGGAGGCGTGGATCGCGTGCGCCGGCGCGCTGATCGTGCTGTTCGCGCTCTACAACCTGATGCACAGCGGGCTCGGCCGCTCGATGCGCGCCGTCCGCGACGACGAGATCGCCGCGGGACTGGCGGGACTGCGCGTCGGCCGCATGCAGACGCTCGCGTTCGCGATCAGCGCGGCGTGCGCCGGCCTCGGCGGCGGCGTCTTCACGCTGGTCTATCAGTCCGCCGCACCGGGATCCTTCCAGCTCCAGCTATCGCTCTACCTGCTCGCCGGCGTGGTCATCGGTGGTCTCGGTTCGCTCGTCGGCGCGGTGTGGGGCGCGGCGCTGCTGGTGTTCCTGCCGAACTGGAGCACCGACCTCGCGAACTCCTTCTCGCTCTCCACGAACGTCTCGCACAACCTCCCGCTCGCGATCTACGGGGTCGTGCTGATCGCCGTCATGCTGGTGTGGCCGAGCGGCATCCAGGGCGGCGTGCGCGCCTTGAGCCGGAGCCGGAGCCGTCGTCTCCGCGGTGCTGGGGCCCGCTCGAGCGCGCAAACGTGATTTCAACACCATCT
>JAFAXX010000135.1 GCA_019240655.1 Solirubrobacterales bacterium | reverse complement strand
GCTCGCCATCGCGGTGATGGTTCCGCTGGTGTTCGGGCTCGCATGGTTCATCGCCTCGACCCGCGCCGGCAAGGCGATGCGCGCCACCGCGCAGGACCCCGAGGCCGCCCGCCTGATGGGCATCAACGTCAACCAGACGATCTCGCTGACGTTCCTGCTCGGAGGAATGCTGGCCGGCGCGGCCGGGCTCGTGTACGCGCTGTACGAGACGAACATCTGGTACTTCCAGGGCTTCAAGGCGGGTCTGATCGCGTTCACCGCCGCGGTCATGGGCGGCATCGGCAACGTCCGCGGCGCGGTCCTCGGAGGACTGATCATCGGAGTGATCCAGGCGCTGGCCGACTCGCGCATGGGGCCGCAGTGGACGGAGGCGGTCGTGTTCGGCTACCTGATCATGATCATGATCCTTCGCCCGCGCGGCCTGCTCGGCGAGGAGACGCGCGAGGCCGGATGAGTGCCGGCACGGCCAGAGCGGGTGCGGTGGGCGAGCGCGTTGCCGGAGCGGCGCGGTGAACGAGCTGCAAGCCCAGCTGCGGGAGTGGCGCGAGGCGATCGAGCGCTTCGTGCCGCCCTGGTGGTCCCGGGCGCTGGCGATCGCGCTGATCGTGGTGGGGATCGTGCTCCCGTTCTTCTTCTCCGCCACCAGCGGCTTCCTCAACGCCACGATCATCGCCGTCGCCTACGCGGTGATGGCCCTCGGCCTGAACGTTGTCGTCGGCTTTGCCGGGCTCCTCGACCTCGGGTACGTGGCCTTCTACGCGATCGGGGCCTACTCGCTCGGTTGGTTCGGCTCGGGCTTCTTCTTCAAGGCCAACCTCCACGTGCTGATCGACCCCTCGCGCAGCGCGGTGCCGGGCGTGCATCTGAACTTCGTGCTCATCCTGATCGCGGCGGCGGTCATCTGCGCGGTCGCCGGGATCATCATCGGACTGCCGACCCTGCGGCTCCGGGGCGACTACATCGCGATCGTTACGCTGGCGTTCGGAGAGATCATCGGAGTCGTCGCGGTCAACGGTCAGAGCGTGCATCTGGGCGGCGGCATGACGCTGACGGCGGGGAACCTCGGCATCAGCGCCGTGGATCCGCCGTGGTTCCCGGGCACGGGTCTGTTCAGCCTGCTCGACCTGAGGCCGTGGTACTGGCTGATCCTCGCCATCCTGCTGTTCGTACTGTTCGTGAACCTGCGCCTGCGCGAGTCACGCCTCGGCCGGGCCTGGGTGGCCCTGCGCGAGGACGAGGTGGCCGCGGTCTCGATGGGCATCCCGCTGGTGCGCACGAAGCTGCTGGCCTACGCGATCGGCGCCGCGTTCGGCGGCATGTCCGGGGCTTTCTTCGGCACCTACTACACCGAGGTGAACGCCGGCCAGTTCCAGTTCGGCTTCTCGATCTTCATTCTCGCGATGGTGATCATCGGCGGACTCGGGTCGATCTGGGGCGCGGTGCTCGGCGGTCTGCTGCTCGGCTACATCAACAACTACCTGATCCCGGACGTGCTCAACTCGCTGCCGAGCACGTTCGGGCTGAACTTCCAGCTCACCGAGGTGGAGTACGGGATCTTCGGCTTCCTGCTCGTGCTGGTGATGATCCTGCGCCCGCAGGGGCTGCTGCCGGAGCGAAGACGGCGCCTCGAGCTGACCGCGCAGATCGCCGCCCAGGACGCCGAGCTGGTCGAGGCGGGAGAGCCGGTGCCATGAGCACCGCGAGCCCGCCGAGCACGCCGAGCGCTCCGAGCGTCACCGCGGTGATGCGGATCGAGCGGGTCACCAAGGAGTTCGGCGGCCTCGTGGCGGTCAACGACGTCTCGCTCGACGTGCCGCGCCATGCGATCGTCTCGCTGATCGGCCCCAACGGGGCGGGCAAGACGACGCTGTTCAACATGCTCACCGGCCTGTACAAGCCGACCTCGGGGAGGATCCTGCTCGGCGAGCGCGACATCTCCCGCTCGCGCCCCGACGTGATCACGGGGCTCGGCGTCGCCCGCACGTTCCAGAACATCCGGCTGTTCGGCGCGATGACCGCGCTCGAGAACGTGATGATCGGGCGTCACGCCCGCACCCGGGCCGGGCTGTTCGGCTCGGTCATCCGACCGCCGTGGGTCCGCCGCGAGGAGCGCGAGACCCGTTCCCGCGCCCGCGAGCTGCTCGCCTACGTGGGGCTCTGGGAGGAAGCGTTCGAGCGCCTGGCGTCGCAGCTCTCCTACGGGGATCAGCGCCGGGTGGAGATCGCGCGCGCGCTGGCCTGCGAGCCGACCCTGCTGCTGCTGGACGAGCCGACGGCGGGCATGAACCCGAACGAGTCGGCGGCGCTCACCGACTTCATGCGCCAGCTGCGCGACGACCTCGATCTCACCATCCTGCTGATCGAGCACGACATGAGGGTCGTCATGGGCGTCTCCGAACGCGTCACGGTGCTCGACCACGGCGAGAAGATCGCCGAAGGGCCACCGGCCGAGGTGCGAAGCGACGCGCGGGTGATCGAGGCGTACCTCGGAAAGCAGGCCTGATGCCGCTGCTCGAGGTCTCCGATGTCCGCGCCCACTACGGCTCGATCGAAGCTCTGAAGGGCGTCTCGCTGACCGTCGAGCCGGGGGAGGTGGTGACGCTGATCGGGGCCAACGGTGCCGGCAAGTCGACCACGCTGCGGTCGATCTCGGGCCTGACCCCGGCGACCTCGGGCCGAATCGTCTTCGAGGACCACGAGATCACCCGCGTGCCGGCTCACGAGATGCCCGCCCGCGGGATCGCCCTGGCACCGGAGGGGCGCCACTGCTTTCCGCGCATGACCGTGCGAGAGAACCTAGATCTCGGCGCCTACCGCCGGCGCGGCCAGGAGGTGGCGGCCGACCTCGAGCGGGTGTTCGATCTCTTCCCCCGGCTGCAGGAGCGCGAGAACCAGAAGGCCGGGACGATGTCCGGTGGCGAGCAGCAGATGCTTGCGATCGGCCGCGCGTTGATGGCCCGGCCCCGGTTGCTGATGCTCGACGAGCCCTCGATGGGAATCGCGCCGATCCTCGTTCAGCGAATCTACGAGACGATCGGGGAGATCAATCGCTCTGGCGTGGCCATCCTGCTGGTCGAGCAGAACGCCAATTACGCGCTCGACATCTCGCGCCGGGGCTACGTGCTCGAGACCGGACGCGTCGCGCTCGCCAACGACTCGGCTGAGTTGCGCGATGATCCGGACGTCCAGCGGGCGTACCTGGGAACGTGATCGTGCTCTGCGCAAAGACGGCGGGACGGACGATGACCGGGTGCGCGCGGACGATGACCGGGTGCGCGCGGACGATCGGGACGGCGAGGCCGATCGGGACGGCGAGGCCGTGACGATCTATGCCGCCATCGGCGCCAAGGCGCTCTACCTGCTGTTCCTGTGGCTGATCTCAGCTGCCGCGGCCGCCTGGGTGGCCGAGCGCAAGGGCTACGGCGAGCGGGTCGGACTGACCTTCGGCTTGATCCTCACGGTGGTCGGGCTCGTGATCGTGCTCCTGTTGCCCGGGCGCCCGGGCTCCCGCTGGAAGGTCGAGGGCCCTTTGCCAAGGCGCCGGAATCGCCGGGCGCAGTGAGCCGGGGCGCCTACCGCCCCGGCACCGCCCCGAACTCCTCGGTGGCCGCGAACCCCAACTGAGCGCCGGCCTCGGCCGCCCCGCTCTCTCGCGCTTCGCCGGCGACCGCGCTGGCGACCGCGCCGACGACGTCCCGGTTGAACACCGAGGGGATGATGTAGTCCTCGCGCAGTTCGTCGTCCGAGATGATCCCCGCGATCGCGCGCGCCGCGGCGGTCTTCATCGCCTCGGTGATCTGGGCGGCGCGGACGTCGAGCGCACCGCGGAAGATCCCGGGGAAGGCCAGCACGTTGTTGATCTGGTTCGGGTAGTCGGAGCGGCCGGTGGCGAGAATGCTGGCATAGCGAGTCGCCTCCTCCGGCGCGACCTCGGGGTCCGGGTTGGCCATCACGAACACGATCGGGTCCGGCGCCATCCGCGTCAGCGCGGCCGCCGGCACGACCCGCGCGCCGGAGAGCCCGATCAGCAGATCGGCGCCGGCGAGCACGTCGCTCGGCCCTCCGCTCAGTCGCTCGGGATTGGTGACCTCCGCCAGGGCCCGCTTGACCGGGTGGATGCTGCCGTCCAGATAGTCCGGCCGCCCGGTATGCAGCGCTCCCCGCGAGTCGCAACCGATCACCCACCGCGCACCGGCCTCGAGCAGAATCCGGGCCACCGCCACGCCGGCCGCGCCGAGACCGACGATCACGATCCGCAGGTCCTCGATCCGCCGGCCGGTCAGGCGAAGCGCGTTGAGCAGCGCCGCGAGGACGACCACTGCGGTTCCGTGCTGGTCGTCGTGGAACACCGGGATGTCGAGGGAGCGCTTGAGCTGCTCTTCGATCTCGAAGCAGCGCGGCGCCGAGATGTCCTCGAGGTTGATGCCGCCGAATCCGGGTGCGATCGCCCGCACGGCGGCGACGATCTCGCCCGGGTCGGAGGTGTCCAGGCAGATCGGGAAGGCGTCGACCCCGGCGAACTCCTTGAACAGCATCGCCTTGCCCTCCATCACCGGCATGGCGGCGCACGGCCCGATGTTCCCGAGGCCGAGCACCGCCGTGCCGTCGGAGACGACGGCAACCGTGTTGCGCTTGATCGTGTACTGAAACGCCCTATCCGGATCCTCGTGGATCGCCCGGCACACCCGCGCCACGCCCGGGGTGTAGGCCATCGAAAGCTCCTCGCGAGTGCGGACCGAGCTCTTGTTGCGCATCTCGATCTTGCCGCCGAGATGCATCAAGAAGGTGCGGTCGGTGGTGTCGAGCACGCGGGCGCCGGAGACCGCATCGACCGCGCTGACCAGCGACGGCCACTCCGACGCGTCGGCCGTCTCGACGGTGATGTCGCGGATCGTGTGCGAGCCCTCGACCAGGACGAGGTCGACCGCCCCGATCGTGCCGCCGGCGGCGCCGATCGCGCTCGCCACCTTCCCGAGCATGCCGGGTCGATGGTCGATCTCGACCCTCAGCGTGAGGCTGTACTGGGCGCTGGGTGTGCCGGCCACTGCTCCAGATAGCCTGACACAAATATGGCCGACGAGCTCTTTTTGATCGATGGCAACAGCCTCGCCTATCGCGCCTTCTTCGCGCTTCCGGAGTCGATCGCCACCTCGACCGGCGTGCCCACCAACGCAATCTTCGGATTCGCGTCGATGCTGGTGAAGATCCTCACCGACTACGGGCCCAAAGCCACCGTAGTGGTCTGGGACGCCGGCTCGTCCGGGCGCAAGGAGCTCTACGAGGAGTACAAGGCGCAGCGGAGCACCCGCCCCGATCTCCTCAAGGAGCAGTGGCCGCACCTGGCTCCGCTGGTCGAGGCGTTCGGCTATCGCAACCTCGGCATCGAGGGCTACGAGGCCGACGACGTGATCGCCTCGATCGTCGAGCAGGCGCGCGCGGCCGATCCGCCGATCGCGGTCATGGTGGTCACCGGCGACCGCGACGCCTACCAGCTGGTCGGCGATGGCGTGCGGATCATGACGACCTCACGCGGGATCACCGACACCCGCGTCTACGACCGCGAAGGGGTGATCGAGCGCTACGGGATCGCACCCGAGCTGATTCCCGACTTCATCGGGCTCAAGGGCGACACCAGCGACAACATCCCCGGCGTGCCCGGGATCGGTGACAAGACGGCCGCCGACCTGCTCCAGCGCTTCGGCTCGCTCGAGGGAGTGCTCGAGCACACCGACCAGATCAGCGGCGCCAAGCGCAAGCAGAACCTGACCGAGCACGCCGAGTCGGCGCGGATCTCCAAGCATCTGGCCACGGCCAAGCGTGACATCCCGGTGGAGTTCGACCTGGCCGAGTTCGTCGCCGCCGACCCGGATCGCTCTCGCCTCCGGGAGGTCTTCCGGCAGTTCGAGCTCCGGGAGCCGCTGCGCCGGCTCGAGGAGGCGCTCGGGTCAGCCGATGCCGCGGCTCCGGCGCCGACAGCCGAGCGCGCGATCACCGCGACGCTGCGCGAACAGGCGACGCTCGCCGACGTCGCACAGCTGCCCGCGGCCGAGGTGGCGATCGCGGTTCGCGCTCTCCAGGCGCCCGAGGATGCCCTGTTCGCCCCCGACCCGGGCTGGCGCTTCGGCGTGCACGCCGATCGCGCACGCCACGTGCTGGCCGGCAGCTGCGACCGGCCCGAGGACCTCGTGCAGGCAGTCGGGAACCGGCCGGCGATCGCCCACGACGCGAAGTCGCTGGGCGAGATCCCCGCTCGTCTGGCCCACGACACGGAAGTCGCCGCCTACCTGCTCGAGCCGGCCCGCCGGGCATATCCGTTCCGCGAGTTGTGCGAGGAGCGCGGGCTGGCTGCGTCGATCGACGACGAGGCGGGTGCCGACGCGCTCCTGGCCGGCGCGCTGGCCGCCTGGCAGCGCGAGGAGATCCGTGGGCGCGGGCTCACCTGGCTGCTCGAGCAGGTCGAGCTGCCGCTCGTGCGGGTGCTGCGAGAGATGGAGCAGGCCGGGCTGAAGCTGGACACGGGCCGCCTGCGGGAGATCTCCGCTCGGGTCAAAGCCGAGGCCGACCAGCTCGAGCGAGAGGTCTTCGACCTGTGCGGCACCGAATTCACGCTCGGCTCGCCGCGCCAGCTCGAGGAGGTCCTGTTCGGCACGCTCGGGCTCTCGCGCAAGCGGCGCGGGAAGACCGGGTACTCCACGGACGCGCGCGTCCTGCAGGCGATTCGCCACGAGCACCCCGTGATCGAGAAGATCGAGCGCTGGCGCGAACTCACCAAGCTGGCCCAAACCTACCTCGACGCGCTCCCTCAGCTGATCGCCGCCGACGGCCGGATCCACACCACCTTCAACCAGACCGCGGCGACCACCGGGCGGCTGAGCTCCAACAACCCCAACCTCCAGAATATCCCGATTCGGACGCCGCTGGGCCGGGAGATCAGAGCCTGCTTCATCGCCGAGCCCGGTCATCTGCTCGTCTCGGCGGACTACTCGCAGGTCGAGCTGCGCCTTCTCGCGCACATCGCCGGCGAGGACGTGCTCAAGGAAATCTTCCGAAAAGGCGAGGACGTGCACACCGCAACGGCCTGTCGCGTGTTTGGGGTGACACCGGAGCAGATCGACCCGGGCATGCGATCGAAGGCGAAAATGATCAACTACGGCATCGTCTACGGTCTCTCCGCGTGGGGCATGGCCGACCGGCTCGACATACCGCAGGAGGAAGCGGACGAGTTCATCCACCGCTACCTGGCCGGCTTTCCGGCCGTCGCGCGGTTCATCGAGGGCACGATCAGCCAGGGGACCGAGCACGGGTACGTCTCGACGCTGTTCGGGCGGCGGCGTCAGGTCCCCGAGCTCCGCGCCCGCCGCTGGGAGCTGCGCAGGCAGGGCGAGCGGTTCGCGGTGAACATGGTCATCCAGGGCACCGCCGCGGACATCATGAAAGTGGCCATGGTGCGCTGCGACGCGGCGCTCAAGCAGGCCGGGCTGCGCTCCCGGATGGTGCTTCAAATCCACGACGAGCTGCTGTTCGAAGGGCCGGCCGAGGAAGCTGAACGGGTGGAGGCGCTGGCTGTCGAGCAGATGGCGGCGGCGTTCGAGATGAACCCCCCGCTCGCGGTCGAGGCGGGGATCGGGCCAGACTGGCTGGCCGCGAAGTGAGCCGCCGCGCGATCACGCTGCTGCTCGCCGTCGCCGCCGTGATCCTCGCCGCCGGATCGCCGGCCGCCGCGCAGCCGGGCCGGATCGGGGGGCTGATTCCCGACCTGCCGACCGGTGCGCGCGCCGCCCATGCCTACGCGCCGCGCTCGCTCAGCCTGTCTTACGGCGGCGGGCCGGTGCTGCACTTCAACCGCACACATGTGATCTTCTGGGAGCCGGCCGGCTCGGGCCTCAGCTTCGAGCCGGGCTACGAGCCGTTGATCGAGCGCTTCCTCACCCAGGTGGCGGCGGACAGCCACTCGCCGGCCAACGTCTACGGCCTCAGCGGGCAGTATCACGATGCGTTCGGTCCGGCGGCGTACGCCTCGAGCTACGGCGGCGCCGTGGTCGACAGCTCGTCGCTGCCGCCAACCGGCTGCAGCGAGCCGCCCACCGGTCCGGCCTGGACGGCGTGCGTGACGGACATCCAGATCGAGGCGGAGGTGCAGCGCGTCGTCCAGGCCGATCGGTTGCCGAGGACGGCAAGCAACGTGTACTTCCTCGTCACCCCCAGCGGGCTCGCCGACTGCATCGAGGCCGGCTCGTCGAACTGCGCGCTGGGCGGAAGCGGAACCGGTTACTGCGGCTACCACTCGCAGACGCCTGACGGGCTGCACTACGCGGTGATCCCTTACAACGCGGTCCCGGGGCACTGCCAGTCGCAGAACCCGCGTCCGAACGCCAGCCCCGCCGATCCGGCGATCTCCACGATCAGCCACGAGCACAACGAGATGGTCACCGACCCGGAGGAGGACGCCTGGATCGACAGCCTCGGGGAGGAGGACGGCGACCTCTGCATTCAGAGCTTCGGACCGGTGCTGGGCGGCTCCGGCGAGGGCGCCTGGAACGAGGTGATTCACGGCGCCCACTACTACCTCCAGGAGGAGTGGAGCAACGTCGACGGAGGGTGCGAGCCCCGAGCGACGGCCGACCGCATCTCGATCTCCAGGGTGAGCAGCCCCGCGCAGGCGGCCCGGCGCCTGCGATTCACCGGGTCGGCGCGCGCCTCGCACGGCTCGATCGTGGCCTACAACTGGTTCTTCGGCGACGGAACCGGCGCCAACGGCCGGACGCCGGCCCACGTCTATCGGCGGCCCGGGGCCTACCGCGTCGTGCTGAGGACGACCGACAGCTGGGACAACTGGGCCCTCTACGCGCGCACGGTGCGGGTGGCGAGGGCACCGCGAGTCGGACGGCGCGGCTGACCCCAGACCCGGGAGGGGCCCTTCGCGGGCCGGTCCCATGGACGCCGAGGGAGCGAGGCCCGGCAGCTACGCCATCGCCGGCGCCGCGACGGCGCCGGCCGGCAGGCCGGCGAGAGCCGCGCCCGCCGCGGCGGCGAAGCGCGGATGGGCGATCTCCAGGTAGTGCCCGAACGCCCAGTCGAGGAAGCGCTTGCTCTCCATCGCCCGCAGCGAGGCGGAGAGGAGCCGCGGCGCCACTTGCGGGATCAGGCGCTGCGCCCTCAGCATCCACCGGAACGGCCGCGCATGCGCAGCCGAGAAGGCGTGGTAGCGCGTGAGTGCATGCTCGCGGCGCGAGCGTCCGTCGATCACCGCGCGCAGCTCCCGGCCGCAGGCCAGCCCGAAGTACAGGGCGGTCCGGATGCCTTCGGCGGTCAGCGGCAGGCAGTGCCCGGCTGAGTCCCCGGTGAAGAAGACGCCGTCCTCGGTGGCGGGCCGCAGCGCATGGGGAATCCAATTGCCCTGGTAGCGAACCCGCTCGGCGCCGAGCTCGCGCGCGAGCCGCTCGGTCGGCTCGCGCACGTGGAAGCGGGGGTCGAACGAGCCCACTCCGATCCGCACCTCGCCGGCGGCGGGGAAGCTCCAGCCGTAGCCGGCCGGCACGTAACCGCGGTCAATCCAGATCTCCATGTCGCGCCCGGAGCCGAACGGGTGCACCTCGAGGCCGCGTGAGAGGAGCGCGTCCGGCGGCTGGACGTTCGCGCCGGCGCCGAGGACCCGCCGCCAGCCGAGCGCATCGACGATCAGCGGCGCCCGGATGCTCCCGCGGTCGGTGTGTACGGTGTCGCCGGTGCGCCGGTCGACCGTGGCGGTCTCGAACCGGAACGATCCCTGGTCGGCGAGCTCGCCGCACAGCGTCCGGTAGTCGAAGGTCGAGAACGTCCACGGAAGGCCGTAGCGGACCGTAGTGTGGGCAGTGTGGATGACCAGCTCGGCAAAGGTCTGCTGCAGCGATCCGTGCAAGGCCAGGGCATGCAGCCAGGCGGTTGGGATGCCGCAGGCCGACGTCTGGCGCTCTCCAACCTCGTAGCGGTCGACGACCAGCACGTCGGCGCTGCTGCCGGCCAGCTCCCGGGCGACGGCGAGACCGGCGAAGCTGGCGCCGCAGATCAGCACGTCGCAGTCGCGATCCAGCGGGGTTCGTTCGTCGCCTCGCTTGGTGGCTCGCTTCGGCATTAAGGATTGATGATAGGGAGCCGCCCCGGAGCCCCCGGACGGCTATCCTCCGGGAACGTATGTCTTCAACGTCAACGCTGACCCCAGCCACAGAACAGCGGAGTGCGAAGGTCGTCGAGGGCTCTGACGGCCTCCTGCTCGAGGTCGACGGCCGCATCGTCCCCAACTACGACGCCACTCTTCACCCCTTCCAGGAAGGCGATGTCGTCACCGGGCATGTCGTTCGCATCGACAACGACGAGGTTCTGGTGGACATCGGGTACAAGTCCGAGGGGGTCATTCCGGCCGGCGAGCTGTCGATCCGCAAGTCGGTCGATCCGAGCGACGAGGTCGCGCTCGGCGAAGAGGTCGACGCGCTGGTGCTGACCAAGGAGGATCAGGACGGGCGGCTGATCCTCTCCAAGAAGCGCGCCCGCTTCGAAAAGGCTTGGCGCAGGATCGAAGCCGCCGCCGAGTCGGGCGAGCCGGTGCAGGGATCGGTGATCGAGGTGGTCAAGGGCGGCCTGATCATCGACCTCGGCGTCCGCGGCTTCCTCCCGGCCTCGCTGGTCGACATCCGCCGCGTGCCCAATCTCGACGAGTACATGGGGCAGGCGATCGAGTGCAAGGTGATCGAGCTCAACCGGTCGCGCAACAACGTCGTGCTCTCCCGCCGGGCCGTGCTCGAGGAGCAGCGCAAGGAGGACCGGGAGCGGATCCTCGACCGGCTCCAGCCCGGTCAGGTTGTCGAGGGGACGATCTCGAACATCGTCGACTTCGGTGCCTTCGTCGACCTCGACGGGATCGACGGCCTGATCCACATCTCCGAGCTCTCGTGGTCGCACGTGAACCACCCGAGCGAAATCCTTTCCATCGGCGACAAGGTGACGGTCAAGGTGCTCGACATCGATCGCGACCGCCAGCGCATCTCGCTCGGGCTCAAGCAGACCCAAGAGGACCCGTGGCAGCGCGTCGTCGACACGTACAACATCGGCGACGAGCTCGAGGGCACGGTCACCAAAGTGGTCACATTCGGCGCCTTCGTCGAGATCCTCGACGGCGTCGAGGGCCTGGTCCACATCTCCGAGCTCGCCCAGCATCACGTCGAGAATCCGCGGGAGATCATCCAGCCCGGCGACCCGGTGCGCGTGAAGATCCTCGAGATCGACTCCGAGCGCCGGCGCCTGTCGCTGTCGATCAAGCGCGTCGAGGGCCAGGTGCTCCCGGTTCGGCCGATCAACCCGCCGGCCGGCGCCGACGCCGACGCCTCGAACCTCGACGACGTGCCCGAGCTGGGCCTGTCCGAGGATGTGTTCGCGACCTCTGACGGAGCTCCGGCGGACGGCGTCGGCGCGGAGCCCGCTTCCGGCGAGCTGGAGGTGCCGTCAGGGCGCGTGTCGGCTGAGCCTGGCCCTGGCTCAGCGGGCGACGGCTCCGCCTGAGCTCGCGCGCGCCTCCGTGGTCGCGTTCATCGGGCTCACGGGCGGCATCGGCGCGGGCAAGTCCGCGGCGCTCGATGCGCTCGAGCGCCTCGGAGCCGCGGTGCTGTCGACCGATCGCGTCGTCCACGAGCTGTACGAGAGCCCGGCGGTCATCGCGGCGGTCAGCGAGCGTTTCGGGGCGGCGGTCGCGCCTGGCGGCGTGGTCGACCGGTCGGCGCTCGCCGAGGCGGCCTTCGCCACCGGCCACGGCCGGGAATGGCTCGAGGACATGCTGTGGCCGCGGGTGGGCGAGCGGATGCAGCGATGGCGCCGGCAGGTCGAGCAGCGCTCCCCGCCTCCCCGGGCGGCCGTGGTCGAGGTGCCGTTGCTGTTCGAGGCCGGCATGGAGGGCGGCTTCGACGCGACGATCGCGGTCATCGCGGACGAGCAGATCCGCTCCGAACGCGCCGGGGCGCGCGGCCATCAGGCGCTCGCGGAGCGCGCCGCGCGCCAGCTCTCGCAAGGCGAAAAGGCGCAACGAGCGACGTATGTCGTGGTCAACGACGGCACGGTTGACGAGCTCCGGCGAAAGCTGTCAGCCGTCCTTGACATGCTGCCCGCGTGATGCCCTCAGCCGTCTCCGCCCGGTCGCGCCGTGAGGGCGAGCGGCGAGCCGCCGCCCGCCGCACCGCGGCGCGCCGTCGACGCTCGTTCGTGGGGATCTGCGGGATCGGGCTGCTGGCCTTGGCGGTCGCGCTGCTGCTGCCGCTGTTGACCAGGGCGGTCGACGAGTTCGCCCTTCCGCTCGCCTACCAGGACGTGATCCGAGAGCAGGCCGCGGCCAAGCACATCGACCCGGCGCTGATCGCCGCGGTGATCTACGCCGAGACGAAGTTCAATCCCCGGCCGTCAGCCGCCGGCGCTCAGGGGCCGATGCAGATCATGCCGCAGACGGCGCTGTATCTCGCCCGCCGCTCCGGCGCCACGACGTTCACGACGGCCGACCTGCAGACGCCGGAGGTCAACATCGCCTACGGGAGCTACTACCTCCGCTTCCTGCTCGACCGCTACGGCGGCAGCGAGACGCTCGCGCTCGCGGCCTACAACGGGGGTATCGCGAACGTCGACCAGTGGGTCGCGAGGGCGCGCGCGCGCGGCCAGCGCCTGACCATCGCCGGCATTCCGTTTCCGGAGACGCGGGCCTACGTCGAGAAGGTGCTGCGCGCGCAGCGGGAGTACCGCCGCCGCTACGCCACCGAGCTCGGCTACCGCGAGCGGGGGTGAGCCGGCCGGTCCGTCCGACCCAGGCGCTACGCTCAGGGGTCCTGACATGCCGAAGTTCGAGCTCGACGCCGCCTACAGCCCGACCGCCGACCAGCCGGCGGCGATCGCGTCCCTGGCCGAGGGCATCGGCGCCGGCGAGCGGTACCTGACGCTGCTCGGGGCGACCGGCACCGGCAAGACGATGACGATGGCGGCGACGATCGAGGCCGTGCAGAAGCCGGCGCTGGTGATCGCCCACAACAAGACCCTCGCGGCGCAGCTCTGCAACGAGTTCCGCACGTATTTCCCCCGCAACGCGGTCGAGTACTTCGTCTCCTACTACGACTACTACCAGCCCGAGGCCTACGTACCGAGCAAGGATCTCTACATCGAGAAGGACTCGGCGATCAATCAGGAGATCGACCGCCTGCGGCACTCGGCGACGGCGGCGCTGTTCGCCCGCCGCGACGTGGTCATCGTCGCCAGCGTCTCGTGCATCTACGGCCTGGGCTCCCCGCAGACCTACGACGAGAACCTGCAGACGCTGCGCAAGGGGGAGATGGTCGACCGGGACGCGCTGCTGCGCAAGCTGGTCTCGATCCAGTACACCCGCAACGACACCGCGCTCGCGCGGGGAACCTTCCGGGTGCGCGGCGAGACGCTCGAGATCTTCCCCGCCTACGCCGAGACGGCGTTCCGAATCGTTCTGTTCGGAGACGAGGTCGAGCACCTGCAGCACTTCGATCCGCTGACCGGGGAGGTCCTCGAGGACGACCTCGAGCATGTCGGCATCTGGCCCGCGTCGCACTACAACGTCCGTGAGGGGATGATCGAGGATGCGGTGGCGGAGATCGGGCGGGAGCTGGGCGAGCGCTGCACGGAGCTCGAGGCGCAGGGCAAGTTGCTCGAGTCCCACCGCCTGCGCCAGCGGACCCAGTACGACATGGAGATGCTCCGCGAGCTCGGGTTCTGCTCGGGGATCGAGAACTACTCGCGGATCCTCGACGGCCGCCGGCCGGGTGAGCGCCCCTACTGCCTGCTCGACTACTTCCCGGAGGACTTCGTCTGCTTCATCGACGAGTCGCACCAGACGGTTCCCCAAATCGGCGGCATGTACGAAGGCGACCGGTCGCGGAAGACGACGCTGGTCGAATATGGCTTTCGGCTGCCCAGCGCGCTCGACAACCGGCCGCAGACCTTCCAGGAGTTCCTCTCGATCACGCCGCAGCTCGTGTTCGTCTCGGCCACCCCCGGCGAGTACGAGCGCCAGCACTCGAGCCGGGTGGTGGAGCAGATCGTCCGCCCGACCGGGATCGTCGATCCCGAGGTCGAGGTGCGGGAGACCC
>JAFAXX010000118.1 GCA_019240655.1 Solirubrobacterales bacterium | reverse complement strand
TGAGCGCGGCGGCGAGCGCGGCGAGCGCGGCGGTCGGCGGTGTTCTTCATCCAGCTCCTCCGTGAAAGTCGTTGTAGACGCTCGGGGTCGGCTCACCACGACGGATGCTGTGACCGGCCGCGCGCCACCGATGAGCAACGCGGCGCGGCGCGGTCTATAACTTCCGTGAGCTCGCTTAGGATGGCGCCAATGGCCGTGGTTTGCCTTCGTGGACCGCTGCGCAGGCTCGCGGGCGGCCGCCCGGAGCACGAGCTCGAGGGTACGCAGGTGATCGACCTGCTCAAGGCGCTCGAGCTCCGCCACCCCGACCTCGGCGGTTGGATCCTCGACGAGCGCGGCCGGATCCGCCGCCACATCAACGTCTTCCTCAACGGCGAGCGGGCGGCTGAGGCGACGGCGGTGCGGTCAGGGGACCGCATCGAGGTACTACCGGCGATAACCGGAGGCTGAAGCATTGACCGAGTTGGTGGTAGGTACGAAGAAGGGGCTCTTCCTGCTCGAGGGCGAGCCCGGTCATGGATTCGAGATCAAGACGCGCGCGTTCGCCGGTGAGCCGGTCGACTTCGCGACGCGCGACCCTCGCAGCGGGCGGCTGCTGGCGACGGTGACCTCGCCGTTCTACGGGCCGAAGATCTTCTACACGGACGACGATCCGGCGCTGGCGTGGGAGCAGGCCGAGGGCGTCGCCCTCCCTCAAGGCGGCGATCAGGCGCTCGAGCGGGTCTGGGTCATCGCCCGCGGCGAAGCCGACGGCACGCTGTACGCCGGGGGCGACCCCGGAGTTCTGTTCGAGAGCCGCGACGGCGGAGTCACCTGGGAGCTCAACGCCGGCCTCTGGGAGCAGCCCTCGCGCCCCCGGTGGCAGCCGGGCGGCGGAGGCCTCTGCCTGCACTCGATCTGCACCTGGCCGGGGGATGCGAATCGGTTGGCCGTCGCCATCTCGGCGGCGGGTATGTGGCTGACCGAGGACGGCGGGCGTAGCTGGCGGAGGAGCAACCGGGGGATCAATCCGCGCTACCTGCCGGCGGAGGCGCTGGCGGACGAGAACGCCGGCCGCTGCGTGCACCACGTCGAGCGGGCCCCGAAGCGGCCTGGCCGGATGTTCATGCAGTTCCACGGCGGCGTCTACCGCTCCGACGACGCGGGCGCGAGCTGGACCGACATCGGCGGCGGCGGGCTCCCGTCCGACTTCGGCTTCCCGCTCACCCTCGACCCCGCCGATCCCGACAGCGCCTACGTGATCCCGCTGGTCGCCGACATGGACCGCGTAACCCCCGACGGCCGGGTGCGCGTCTACGAGACGCGCGACGCGGGCGGCACGTGGGCGGCCCGCGGCGACGGCCTGCCGGCGGGGCACGCCTACCTGACCGTCCTGCGGCAGGCATTCAGCCGTGCCGGCGAGGGCGAGGAGCTCGAGCTTTACTTCGGCGCCACGTCGGGCGATCTCTTCGGCTCGGGCGACGCCGGTGCCACCTGGAGCACCGTCGCCACTCGACTGCCGCCGGTGTTCTCGCTCGTCGCCGTCTAGCCCCCCGATCGAACGACACGCGCCGCCGATCGAGTCAGTCGGGCAGCAACGGGACGACCAGCCCGGGATCTCGGCCCACCAGTACACCGCGGGTGACGGCCGTCGAGCCGAAGCGGTCGCGCACCTGGTCGAGCGCGGCGTCGAGCCTGATCGACCGCTCGAACGGAAGCACGAGCTGCGCCGCTCGCTGGTCGGCGAGATTGGCGAGGGCGACGCCGACCAGCGTGAGCCCCCGCCGCTCGATCGTCGGCATCGAGGCGGCCAGCAGCCGATTGGCCGTCCCCAGGATCGTCCCGGTGTGCGCGGTCGGCTCGGCCATCGTCGCCGAGCGGGTGGCGCGCGCGTAGTCGGCGAAGCGCATCCGCAGGACGACGGTCCGGCACACCCGTTCGGCGGCGCGAAGGCGGCGCGCGACCCGGTCGACCAGCGCGATCAGCGTGGCCGCGATCTCGTCCGGCGCGAAGCGCCGCAGGCCGAGGGCGCGTTGAGACCCGATCGAGCGCCGGCGCCGGCCGCTCTGCACCGGTCGCGGATCGCGATTGTGGGCCAGGGCGTGGAGGTGGCGGCCGGCCGCGCGCCCGACGATCGCCGTCAGCGCCGCCTCGCCGACCTGCGCCACCTCGCCGACCGTGGTAATGCCGCGGCCGCGCAGCTTCCGCGCCGTAACCGCGCCGACGCCCCACAACCGCTCGACCTCGAGGCCGTGCAGGAACGACAGCTCGCGCTCCGGCGCCACGACGAGGAGACCGTCCGGCTTGGCCACTGCGCTCGCCACCTTGGCGAGGAACTTGGTTCGCGC
>JAFAXX010000030.1 GCA_019240655.1 Solirubrobacterales bacterium | reverse complement strand
CACGGCGGCTACTGGCTCGCGCGCGCGGCCGAGGAGATCACGATGGACGAGGTGGTGCAGGCGCTCGAGGGCGCGATCGCCCCAATGGAGTGCTTCGTCCACGACCACACCGAGCGCGTGCTGTGCTCACACCAACCCGACGCCGGTCGAGGCTGCGCGACGAAGCTGCTCTGGACCCGCGTCCAGGGCGGGATCATCCGCTCGCTGCAGACCACGACGCTGGCCGACCTGGTCGAGTTCTCTCGGCGCGGCGAGCCCGTCGGCGTTGCGGTGGTCGGGGCGCCCGGCGAGCCGGTCGCGGCCCCCACGGCATAACGACACCGAACCGAAAGCTGAACATGACTGAGCTGGAGATCCGAAACCTTCACGTGCGAGCGGGCGACAAGGCCATCCTCCGCGGCGTCGATCTGACCGTGGGCAAGGGCGAGATCCACGCCCTGATGGGCCCCAACGGCTCGGGCAAGTCGACCCTCGCCAACGCCGTCATGGGCCACCCCGGGCTCGAGGTGACCGACGGGCAGATCTTCTTCCGGGGCGAGGACGTCACCGAGGCCGACCCCGACGAGCGCGCCCGCATGGGGCTGTTCATGGCCTTCCAGTACCCCGTCTCGGTTCCCGGCGTGACCGTGACCAAGTACCTGCGCACGGTGATGAACGCCCACCGCGAGGCCCGCGGCGAGGAGCCGATCCCGCTGCGCGACTTCCGCCAGACGGTCGAGGCGGCGATGAAGCTGACCAACGTCCCGCGCGAGTTCTCCTCCCGGTACCTGAACGAAGGCTTCTCCGGCGGCGAGAAGAAGCGAATGGAGATCCTCCAGCTGGCGCTCCAGCGTCCCGAGCTGGCGATCCTCGACGAGACCGACTCCGGGCTCGACATCGACGCCCTGCGGATCGTGGCGAACGGAGTCAACGCCGTCGCCGGTCCCGACATGGGCGTGCTGATCATCACCCACTATCAGCGCATCCTGCACCTCGTGCAGCCGAGCCACGTGCACGTCATGTATCAGGGGCGGATCGTCCGCGAGGGCGGACCCGAGCTGGTGGACCAGCTCGAGGCGCGCGGTTACGGGTGGATCACCGAAGAACTCGACGAGGCGGCCTGATGAGCACGACGCTCGCGGATGTGAGCCGGCTCGCGGACGAGTTCCCGGTCCTGCGCCGGGAGTTCGACGGCCGCTCGCTGGTCTACCTGGACTCGGCGGCGACCTCTCAGACCCCGCAGCCGGTGATCGACGCGATGACCCGCTACTACACCGAGTCGCGCGCCTCGATCCACCGCGGCGTGTACCCGCTGGCGGTCGAGGCCACCGACCTCTACGAGGGCGCCCGCGCGCGGATCGCGGGGTGGCTCGGGTCGAGCGTCGAGGAGACGATCTTCACCGCGAACGCCACGGCGGCGATCAACCTGGTGGCGTACACGTGGGGGCGCTCGAACGTGGGCCAGGGCGATCTCGTGGTGCTGACCGAGATGGAGCACCACTCGAACATCGTCCCCTGGCAGCTCGTCTGCCAGGACCGCGGGGCCGAAATCGCCTACGTCCCCATCCTCCCGGACGGCAGCCTCGATCTCGAGGCGCTCGACGCCCTGCTGGCGCGGGAGCCGAAGCTCCTCGCGCTCGCGCACGTCTCGAACGTGCTCGGCACGATCAACCCGGTGGCGTCGATCGCCCGGAGGGCGCGGGAGGCCGGCGCGGTCGTGCTCCTGGACGGCAGCCAGGCCGTGCCCCAGCTGGCGGTCGACCTTCGCGAGCTCGACGTCGACTTCTACGCGTGGACCGGCCACAAGGCCTACGGACCGACCGGCATCGGCGTGCTCCACGGTCGCCGCGAGCTGCTCGAGGCGATGCCGCCGTTCATCGGCGGCGGCCACATGATCCGCACCGTCGCGGCCGCCGACTCGACCTGGACCGACCTGCCGTGGAAATTCGAGGCCGGGACCTCGCAGATCGCCGAGGCGATCGGGCTCGGGGCCGCGGTCGACTGGATGGAGGCGGTCGGCTCCGAGCGGATCCGCGCCCACGAGGAGACGCTGGTGGCCGAGCTGCTCTCGCGCCTCGACGGCTTTCCCGGCCTGAGCGTGTATGGCCCGGAGTCCGCCGCTGAGCGGGGCGCGCTGGTGTCCTTCTCGCTCGAGGGGGTGCACCCCCACGACGTCGGCGAGATCCTCGGGCGCGAGAGCGTTTGCGTCCGCGCCGGCCACCACTGCGCCCAGCCGTTGATGCGCCGGCTCGGGGTGAGCGCGACGACGCGGGCGTCGTTCGCCGTCCACAACTCGGTGGGCGACGTCGAGCGGCTGCTCGAGGGGCTCGAGCAGGTCCGGCGCGTCATGCGCCTGGACTGAAGGTCGTCGTCGCGGACGCTGCGTCGGCGGGCGCTCGCGCGCAGGCGGACGGCTGGCGCCCCGCCCGCGCCTCCGGCCGCAGTCTCGTCTGTTGTCCTGCCTGTGGTGTGATCACCGCCAATCGTCGCGCGGGCGCCCGCGCCAGATAGCGTCGCCGTCGTCCCGCTAGCGCTTTCTGGCCAGGTAGCTCTGGCCCGCGTGAAGGACGATCGTCTTATGGCGGACGAAGTCGTTGACGGCGACCGAGTCGGTGATGTCGTGCGTCAGGGTTCCGTCGCAGCGGTCGGCGATGGTCCATTTGGTGCCGCGGACCGTGGCGGCGCTGTAGCGCCCGCTGGTGCGGAATTTGCCTTTGGCGCTGGCATGGAGCAACTGGAGGGTGCGCCTCGACACCGCGCGGGGCGAGGCGTCCACGGCTTTGCGCGCCTGGCAACTGGCGTAGGACGGCGCGCCTCTGAGGCCTTCGAGCAGCGTCAGGGTGGCAAGACCCCTGCTTGCTCCCTTGATGCCCTGGATGACGTTGAAGATCGCGCCGCCGAACGTGCCGCTCTGGGTCGTGGGCTGCTTGCGCTTCGCCGCAGCGTCTCGAGCGGCTCCAAGACCGCCGCTGGCAGTGATCAGGTTCAACGTACCGCGGCGCGCATCGATCACCGTGTTGTTGGCGATCTGCCGCAGCTCGGTCAGCGGCACGAACCGGCCGCTGATCTTGACCAGCACGACTCCGCTGACCGGGGCGACGTCGAACGTATGGCCGAGAGTTGGGGGGCCGGGCGCCGGTGACTTTGCGGTCGAGAACTCCACGTCGGTCCCGAAACTGGTGCCGGCGCTGTTGGTGGCTACGACCCTGACGTGATAGACCGCGTTCGGCACGAGTCCGGCGACCATTGCCGATACGGCATGACTCAAGAAGTCTGAGCCAACGCCCTGTGCCGGCGTTGAGTCGGTGTACATGGGGCCTGATGCGCCCGGGGTGCTGTAACGCCGATCGAGGCCGTACTCGAAGTACACGGTGGTGGGGAGCCCATCCGGGTTGACCGAGCCGGAGAACGCCACCCCCGTGGGGCTCGTCACCAACGGGGCGCCGGTGGTCACCGGCGCCGGAGCGCCGGTGACCACCGGGACCGGGCCGACGGCGATGACTCCCGCCGGGATCGCCGATACGGTCGCGCTTCCGTGAGCCACCGTCGTGGCCCCTCCGACGTCCGCGACCGACACGGTGGTCTGGTACGTACCGGCTGGCGAGTAGGTATGCGTGCCGGTTACCGCAAAGCCGCCGGAGACGGCGCTCACCGTGCCGGCCGACACCGAGCCGTCACCCCAGCTGATGGTCGCCGAGTAGTCGGAGGTGGTGCCGGCGCTATCCGCATCGGTGAAGGTCGCGACGGGACCCGTGAACGCCGTGCCCCCGGTCGCGGTCACGGCGATCGGGGTCGCGCTGAGCGGCGCGTCGGTCGCTGTGATCGAGAAGCTCGCCGTTCGTGTGTGCGCCTCCCAATACGGTGGAAACCAAGTGACACTGCCGGTGTAATTTCCCTCCTCGGCGTAGGCGTGGGTGCCGACGAGGTCCAGGCCACTGCTGTCCGTCGTCCCGGTGGACGTCGTGCCGTCCCCCCAGTCGATCGTGATCGGCCGGTCGGTGTCGACCCTGCAACCGGCGCTCGCGAGCACGGCGGTGAACGCGCTGCCCTCCACTTGCGGCGCTATCTCCGCCGCGACGGTGTGGCAGCCGCAGCCGCAGTGCCCATGCGGCCGAACCAATCCTCTGGGGTATATCGCCTTCGCCTCCGACGCCGCGCAGGCTGACAGGAGCGCGAGAACGACAGCGGCCGACGTTGCAACAACGCGCAAAGCGATCGCGGTCGCCGCCCGCTGGATGAAACCACTCAGCTCCGTCAGGTTGCACCCCTTTCGCTCAGCCGGTCCGGAGCCGCCTCGACGTTACAGCAAGAATGCGAGTGGCGCAACCGCCGCCGCCGGCGATCGCGTTTGCCACCGGCCCGATCGCGGGTCAACGGAGCGCGGTCATCCCGAGGCTCGTGAACGACCCGGGTGAGACATCGAGCGCCTTGACCGCAAGGTCTGCGAACAGCGCAGCCGGCTCGAGGTCGTCGTTCCGGTATCCGCGCCCGTCGCGCCGATCGAGAATCGACAACGCGCCGATCGCGCGTCCGGCGCGCTGAAGTGGGACAACCAGCATCGTGTAGGGCACGTAGCCGGTGCCCTCGGCGATACGGGCGGCGAAGCGAGGATCGGAGCGGCAATCCGGGACCGCCTCGGCGGCGCCGCTCTGCACGACAATGCCGGCGATCCCGGCCCCCGAGGGAAGCCGGACGCCAACGATTTCACGGGCGCCGGCGCCCCACGCCGATTGATAGACGAGCTCCCCAGTCGTCTCGTCGAGCAGGCAGATCGAGGCGGCGGCAGCACCGAACACGCCCGCCGCGGTATGTACGACAGCCTCCATCAGGTCTCTGGAGGCGTCGGGGTCCTCGATCGACACCGCCAGCGACACGCCCGCCTCGGTACGTAACGGAGCTCCGAGCGCCTTGGCGAACGCGGCGACCGAAGCCACCCTGCGCTCGGGAATCATCTCGAGGCCCGCGACGATGGTGCGCTCGAGCTCGGCGGTGACGCCCGGGACGACGGCCGAGAGCCTGGTTGAGTCGGCGTAAACGGGGGGGCGGCCGGCGAGCAGCGTCCACAGAGTCGCGGCTACGCTGAACACGTCGGTACGCGGCGAGACATGACCGCCGGCGAAGACCTCGGGCGCCATGAAACGGGGTGTACCGATTCCGACGGTTCCCTGCGGCTCGGACTCGTCGAGCAGCCGGGCGATGCCGAAGTCCACCAGCACGACCCCGGTCTGGCTCAGGATCAGGTTCTGGGGCTTGACATCTCTGTGGACGATCTGCTGATCGTGAACATACTGCAGCGCCTCGCAGGCCTCGCGCACAATCTCGATCGCCTGCTCGACGCTGAGCCCGGGCTGGCCTTGCTGCTTGAGCACCGCATCGAGATCGATCCCACGCACCAGGTCCATCACCAGGTACTGTCCGCTCGACGCCGCGAAGTGGTCTCTGATCCGCACGACCCGGGGATGCTCGAGGCTCGTCAGCAGCCTCGCCTCAGCCTCGAAGCGCTGATCGTGTTGGGGACTCGTGCTCTGCTTGAGCGCGACTTCGGTGTCGGTCTCGAGGTCGACGGCACGGTACACCGCGCCCATTGCCCCAGACGAGATCGGCTCGAGGACGCGATAGCGCCCCCCGAGTGTCAGTCCCAGGACCTGCGAGGCTGTCCGTGGCCCGTTCACTCGGTCGGGATTTGACAAAACCTCATGTTCCTGACTCAGTGTACACGCACCGCCCTGCCGGTCTGAGTGACACCGGTCGCGCGACGGCTCCGGGCAGGTCGAGACGGCAGCGCGCCGATGCGCCGCATGACGGACGGCTGCCCGCGGACACAGGACCGGAAATAGTCAGTGCAGGAGCAGGCCGATCACGAGCCCGGCGACGAAGGCGACGAGCATCAGCGCCGCCACGAGCACGACGCCCCGGGCTCGACGCCGGCCGCCCGGCGTCCGGGCGGCGGGAGATGCCACCTGAGCCGGTGGGTCCGTCTGCAGGAGGCGAGACGGCGCGGTCGGCGAATCGGCGTGTGGCGCCAGTCGACCCCCCGCTGGGTGGCGGACGGCACCGCCCTCTGGACTGTCGTCCTCGCGAACGCTCGGGGATGCTCCGGATCGCTTCGACGCGCTGGTCGACAACGCACGCGCGGCCGACTGGATCAGTTCCGCGGCCAGCGCCGGCCGCGCGCGCGGATCCTTGGCCATCCCGCGGGCGATCACCGTGTCCAGAGCGGAGGGAAGGTCGGCTCGACGTTCGCTCACGCGCGGCGGCGGGGCGATGACGTGAGCGTGAAGAGTCGCGGCTTCGGACGGCGTCGGGAACGGAACCTCGCTGGTCAGGCACTCGTACAGGACCGCCGCGAGCGCATAATGGTCGCACGCCGGGGTGACGGGCTCACCCTGGATCTGCTCAGGCGCCACGTAGTCGATCGTCCCGATGAACTGGCCCGTACCGGTCAGGCGCGCCTCGTCACGAGTCTTGATCAGCCCGAAGTCGGCCAGGTAGGCGTGGTCGCCGGGTCCGATGAGGATGTTCTGGGGCTTGATGTCGCGGTGGATCAATCCGCTCTGATGCGCGGCGTCGAGTGCGCGCGCGACCTGCGAAAGCAGTCGCACCGTGCGCCGTGGATCGAGCGTGTGGTCGGTGATCAGCTGCTTCAGAGTGGGCCCGGCAATCAACTGCATCGCGAGGAACAGGCCGTACTCGCTCTGTCCCGCCTCGTAGACCGTGACGATGTGGTCGTGGTCGAGACCGGCCTGAACCTGTCCTTCGCGTTTGAAGCGCGCGCGGAATGCCGGGTCGTCGCTGAGATTCGGCGCCAGCAACTTCAGCGCGACGACGCGGTTCAAGGACAACTGCGTCGCTTCGTACACCTCGGCCATGTTCCCCGCTGCGAGTACCCCGTCCACGCGATACCCGGAGATGATCGTCCCCTCCTTCACCACAGGGCGATTCTAGTGGCGCATCGGTGTGCCCCAATCTGGTCAGGCGCCGGTCCGGTGACGGCGCGGCGACCCGCACCGCCAAGGGCTCGGGCGCGGCCTCGGCGTGAGCGGCGACCCGCTCGCCCGTGTTCGGTCGCGCGCCGGTGAGATAGGTTTGCAGCGCATGCCCTGGGTCCAGGTCTTTGCGGTGTTCTTCGTATCCCACGAAGTCGGCGACTACCTGCTGCAAACGGAATGGCAGGCGACGAACAAGCGCGGCGGTTTGTCCGGCCCGTCGGTCCGCCGCCGCGCCCTGCTTTCGCACATATCGACGTACACGCTCGCGTTCGTGCCCGCATTCATCTGGCTGGCCGGCAGCCTGCACTGGGGGGTGGTCGGCGTGGCGGCGCTGATCGCGATCCCGCACATGGTCCAGGACGACGGCAGACTGCTGACGGCGTACGCGCGCGTAATTAAGAAGGCGGATCTCAGCGCCAATTCGCAACTACTGTCGACGCTCGATCAGGCGTTTCACTTTCTGGCGCTCTTCCTGACCGCTCTGTTGGTAGGCAAATGACGCCAGCCGAGTTCGACCTTGGGAGGCCGGTTCAGCCGGGTATCAGCGCGCGCAGCGGCTTGCTGTGGCATCGAGATCCGCCGAGAAGAACGGGTCATCGACTCGAACCGAAGCATCCGCTGGGGCAAACGGCCTGTCTGCCGGGAGAGCAGTACCGCGGCCAGCCTGCCGTCTCCAC
>JAFAXX010000126.1 GCA_019240655.1 Solirubrobacterales bacterium | reverse complement strand
GTCAGGCGCCCGCGCGCGCCGAACCAAGCCCCCGACCCCCGGGCCGAGAACCACGAACCGCACGCCCGGGACGCCCGCCGGTCGCCGTTGATCGTATATAGCCGCCGCTCGGCGTGTCGGGAGCGCCGTTGAACGATCCGCCGTTGCAAGTTGCACCTGATCTAGGTGCACTGTCCCGCCTCGTACACGATCGGACTGGAGGGAGTAAATGGAAGCGTCAAACATCGGTGGACCGGGCGCCCGCGAAGCCGGCGTAGGCGGTGGACCCGGGGCCCGCGACACCGGCGGGATGCGTGAAGCCGACGTCGCGCCGGCGCCCGCCGCGCTCGAGCCGACGGGCGGGCGGCTGGCCGGCTGGACCCCAGCGGACCCCGGACCGCTCGGGCTCGCGGCGTTCGCGGGAACGACGTTCGTGCTCAGCCTGGTCAACGCGGGCCTGGTGGGGTCCGGACATCTCGTCGGCGGCGGCCTCTTGCCTCTGATCGCAGCGCTCTCGCTCGCCTACGGCGGCGCCGCGCAGTTCTTGGCCGGGATCTGGGAGTTCCGCACCGGCAATACGTTCGGCGCGGTGGCGTTCTGCTCCTACGGAGCGTTCTGGATCTCGTTCTACCTGGTCGTCCACGCCGCGGCGAGCGTCGCCCCCACCGAGCTCTTCAGCGGGCTCGGCCTGTACCTGTGGATGTGGGGCATCTTCACCACGTACATGTTCATCGCGTCGCTGCGGACCACGGGTGCAGTCGCGGCCGTTTTCCTGCTGCTAGCGGCGACCTTCATCATCCTCGGGATCGGCAACTCGGCGCTGGCCGGCACCCACTCGGTGACCAACGGCACGATCAAGTTCGGCGGCTGGGTCGGATTGGTGACCGCGATCGTGGCCTGGTATGCGTCGTTTGCGTCGGTACTGAACTCGACCTTCGGGCGGGTGGTGCTGCCGGTCGTCCCCCTCAGCCGGCCGTAGGCGCTAGCCGGCCCGCGGGTGGGGTAATACTAAGGGCAGCAATCGCCGCACATCTGCGGCGGACCGGGGCGCCGGCGCATGCCGGCGCCCCCGATCCTCCCCAGGTGTGGAGGCCAGGCAAGACGAAGGAGAGGCTTAGATGGCAGACACCGCAACCCAGGCCGGCGGGGAGCAGCTCGAAGAAAAGCTCGAGGGCATGCTCGACATCGAGAAGTTCGAGCCGCCCGAGGACTTCCACAAGCACGCGCTCCTCAGCGATCCGTCGGTCTTCGAGGAGGCGGACCGCGACTGGAAGGGCTGGTGGCTCAAGCAGGCGAAGGAGCTGCACTGGTTCAAGGAGCCGACCGAGAGCGTCGACGAGTCGAACGCGCCGTTCTACAAGTGGTTCAACGACGGCAAGATCAACGCCTCCTACAACTGTCTCGACCGCCACGTCGAGGCCGGCAACGGCGACCGGGTGGCGTTCCACTGGCGCGGCGAGGAGGGCGAGGAGCGCGACATCACCTACGCCGAGCTGCTGCGCGACACCCAGAAGCTCGCCAACGCCCTCAAGGAGCTTGGGATCAAGAAGGGCGACGTGGTGGGGATCTTCCTGCCCATGATCCCCGAGGTCGTCGTAGCGATGATGGCGTGCGCGCGCATCGGCGCTCCGCACAACGTGGTCTTCGGTGGTTTCTCGGCCGACTCGGTCAAGGAGCGGATGGAGTTCTCCGAGGCCAAGGCGCTGATCACCGTCGACGGCCAGCGCCGCAAGGGCAAGACGGCGCCCGTCAAGGCGAAGGTCGACGAGGTCATCTCCGGGCTCGACACGCTCCAGCACATGATCGTGGTCAAGTCCACCAACAACGACTGCGAGATGAAGGAGGGGCGCGACCACTGGTATCACGAGCTCCTCGAGAAGGCCGACGACGAGTGCCCGGCCGAAGAGCTCGACGCCGAGCACCCGCTCTATATCCTCTACACCAGCGGGTCGACGGCCAAGCCGAAGGGCGTCGTGCACACCACGGGCGGCTATCTGACCGGTATCGCCGCAACCCACCGCTACGTATTCGACCTCAAGCCGGAGGAGGACGTCTACTGGTGCTCGGCCGACGTCGGCTGGGTCACCGGCCACTCGTACATCGTCTACGGGCCGATGCTGAACGGAGCGACCAGCGTGATGTTCGAGGGTGCTCCCGACTACCCGCACAAGGGCATATGGTGGGAGCTGTGCGAGCGCTACGGCGTGACGCTGTTCTACACCGCGCCGACGGCGATCCGCGCCTGCATGAAGTGGGGCGTCGAGCACGTCAACAAGTTCGACCTCTCCAAGCTGCGGCTGCTCGGCACCGTCGGCGAGCCGATCAACCCGAAGGCGTGGCTCTGGTATCACGTGGTGATCGGCGGCGAGCGCTGCCCGATCGTCGACACCTGGTGGCAGACCGAGACCGGCGCCATCATGATCACCCCGCTGCCGGGCATCGTCGAGACTAAGCCGGGCTCGGCCACCCGGCCGTTCCCCGGTATCGCCGCCGACGTCGTCGACGAGCGTGACGGCACCCCCGTCGCGGACGGTCAGGGGCTGCTGGTCATCACGCGGCCGTGGCCGTCGATGCTACGGACGCTCTACAAGGAGGACGAGCGCTTCGTCGAGACCTACTTCGACCGCTTCGGCAAGGAGACCTACCTGGTCGGCGACGCGGCCCGCAAGGACAAGGACGGCTACTTCTGGATCATCGGGCGGATCGACGACGTGGTCAACGTGTCGGGGCACCGGATGTCGACCGCCGAGGTGGAATCGGCGATCGTCTCGCATCGGATGGTCGCTGAGGCTGCAGTGATCGGCCAGGCCGACGAGGACTCCGGCCAGGCGATCTGCGCCTTCGTCACGCTCGAGGGCGACGAGACCGAGGGATCGGACGACCTGATCGCGGAGATCCGCGAGCACGTCGCCGGCCGAATCGGCAAGCTGGCCCGGCCGAAGCGGATCATTTGGGCCGATGATCTTCCGAAGACGCGCTCGGGCAAGATCATGCGCCGGCTGCTGCGCGACATCGCCGAGGGCCGCGCGGTCGGAGACGTGACCACGCTGCGCGACCCTGACGTGATGCAGCAGCTCGAGGGCAAGATCAAGGAAGAGCATCAGTCAGAGCAGTAGATGCACTCGGGGGGCACCTCGCTGCGCGGAGGTGTCCCCCGACCGCACCCCCGCGGCTCGGGACCGCCCCCGCAGCTCGGGACCGCCGCGGCTCGGGACCGCCCGCCGCGGCTCGGGACCGCCCCCGCAGCTCGGGACCGCCGCGGCTCGGGACCGCCCGCCGCGGCTCGGGACCGCACCCCCGCGGCTCGGGACCGCCCCCGCAGCTCGGGACCGCCGCGGCTCGGGACCGCCGCGGCTCGGGACCGCCCGCCGCGGCTGGGACCGCACCCCGGGGCGTCAGACCCCGAGTCGCCTGGCCAGCTCGCCGACATGCCGGCGAGCGATCGGCACCTTCTGCCCGTCGGCGAACACCAGCTCGGCGGTACCACCGAGCTGCGGGCGCACCTCGACCGCGCGGGTCAGGTTGGCGACATACTGCCGATGCACGCGGACGAATCCGAACGACGTCCAGCGGCGCTCGATGTCGGCAAGGGTGGCGCGCAGCAGGTAGCGGGCGTCGTCGGTGACGATGCGCACGAAGTCGCCGTTCGACTGGACGTAGAGCACGGTTGCCCGCCCGATCAGCCGAGTGGCGCCGGTACGGACGTTGGCCACCGCGATCACCTCGTCGGCCGGGGCGGCCGCCGGCGGCCGCGCGTGGCCGTCCGCGGTCCCGGCGGTGTCGGCCTCGACGGCGGCCGCGACGCGCTCGAGCGCCTCATCGAGGCGCCGGCGGCTGACCGGCTTGCGCAGGTAGTCGAGTGCGCGCAGCTCGAACGCGTCTACGGCGGCGCTGTCGTAGGCGCTGACGAACACGAGCGCCGGCGGCGAGGCGAAGCGCCGGAGCACCCGGCCGAGCTCGAGGCCGTCGAGGTCCGGCATGCGGACGTCGAGGAAGATGGCGTCGAAGCGCTGGGCGGAGGCCTTGTGCAGCGCGTCGTGGCCGTCGAATGCGCACTCCACGTCCTGCACCATCGGGAAGCTGTGCAGGAGCCGGGCCAGGTCCTTCAGTTGCGTGTGCTCGTCGTCCACGGCGAGGATTCGCAGGCCATCGCCGGTCACGCTGCACCCACCGTCCAAGACAGTCCGCGCTCGGCCGGCTCGCCGGCGAGGTTCGGCACGGTCATCACCGCGGTGGTGCCCGCTCCCGGCGTCGACTCGATCCGCAGCGCATAGCGCTCGCCGAACGTGCTCCGCAGTCGCGCGTCGACATTCGCGAGGCCGATTCCCCCGCCGGCGCCGGCGAGCACCTCGCCCAGCCGCTCCGGCTCGATCCCGGCGCCGTCGTCGCTGACCCGCAGCTCGACGTCGCCACCGCTGACGCGCACGGTGACCGACACGCGCCCAGTGCCGGCGCGGCGCTCGACACCGTGGCGCACCGCATTCTCCACCAGGGGCTGCACCGACATCGCCGGGACGACCACGCTCCGCGTGCTCTCGGGTACGTCGATCGTCACGTGCAGCTGATCGCGAAAGCGCGCCTGCTCGAGATGCGCGTAGCGCTCGACGTGATCGATCTCCTCGCCGAGAGTCACGTAGGAGCGCCCGTCGCGGAACAGATAGCGGGTGAACTCGGCGAAGTCGATCAGCAGCTCACGTGCCTCCTCAGGCCGCGCGTGGATGTCCCCCGCCACCGCGGCGAGTGCGTTGTAGATGAAGTGCGGCGAGATCTGCGCCCGCAGCGCGCGCAGCTCGGCCTGGGCCAGACGCTCCTCCTGGGCGGCCACCACCGACAGCTCGACCTGCGCGGAGATCAGGCTGGCCGCCTCTTCGACCACGCGCAGCTCGGGTGGACTGGGTCGTCCGAGCGACCGGTAGAAGGCGATCAGGGTGCCGGCCCGCTTCTCCTGGACGATCAGCGGCGCCAGCACCGCCGAGCGCAGCGGGCAGGCGGGATCGGAGGAGACCAGCCGCGGCACGATGTGCAGGCGGTTGTCGCGCGTGGCTGCGAGCAGCTTCGAGAGGAGATCGCCGGGGCGTACCTGTTCGCGCCCTTCGCCATCGATCGCGAGCACCGCGCGTGTGTCGGCGAGCGCGATCGCCGTCGCGCCCATCAGCGCCCGCAGGTGCGGGGTGGCGCCGGAGGCAGTCCGCGCGGACAGCCCGCGGCGGAGGTATGGAAGCGTCGCGCTGGCGGCGTGCAGCGCCGACTGCATCGCGGCCTCCGGGGTCCCGCTCTGCTGCGGCGCGCGGATCGACCGCCATGCCGCGGCCACGAGCGCGGCCACGAGCGCGGCCACTCCGATACCCAGCAACACCCCGATCGCGAGGTCCATAGAACCGGTCGGTAGGTTACTGGCGGGTTGCGTCGGGTCTCGCCGGTCAGCCGGCTTGTGCGCCGAGCCGCCGGGCGCGATGATGGCGCAATGAGCTCGACCGAAACCATCCCCTCCTACGAAGAGGCCTGCGCCCAGCACCGCTGGGAGGTCCCAGAGCGATACAACATCGCCGCCGACGTGTGCGACCGCCATCCGCGGGAAAAGCCGGCGATGGTCCACGAGGACTTCACCGGCGCCGTCCGCGAGGTGACGTGGGGCGAGCTACAGGACAACGCCAACCGCTTCGCCAACGTGCTGCGAGACCATGGGGTGGCGCCCGGGGACCGCGTGGCCATGCTGCTGCCGCCGACGCCGGAGACCGCGGCCTGCTTCTTCGGGACCTGGAAGATCGGCGCGATCCTGCTCTCGATGTCGGTCCTCTACGGCGACGAGGCGATCCGCCACCGCATCACCGACTCGCAGGCCAAGGTGCTGCTGACCGATCAAGCCAACGCTTCCCGGATCGATCGCTCACTGGTCGAGCACCTGCTGATCCTCGACGATGAGCTGCTGAGCCGAGGGGCCACGAGCTTCGAGACGCTCGACACCGCGGCCGACGACCCCGCCCAGCTGTACTACTCCTCGGGCACCACCGGACTGGCCAAGGGCATCCTTCACGCCCACCGCTACATCCTCGCCCACGAGGAGTTCATCTACTGCCACGACGTCCAGGATGGCGAGCTCTTCCACGGAATGGGCGAGTGGGCGTGGGCGGCTGGGATCTGCCCGCTGCTCGGACCGTGGCGGTTCGGCGCCGTGCAGGCCGTCTATCAACGCGAGGGCGGGTTCGATCCCCACAAGCAGCTGGCCTTCCTCTCCCGCCACGGCGTCAGCAACGTGTTCGCCACGCCGACGGCGATCCGCTCGATGATGTCGATCGCCCACGCCGGCTCTCGCTATCCGCAGAACTTCAGGATCGTCTGCTCGGCCGGCGAGCCGCTCAACCCCGAGGCGATCCGCTGGTTCCGCGAGCAGTACGGCCTCACGGTGCTGGACTTCTACGGGCTCACCGAGTCCTACCCGCTGTGCGCGAACTACCCGTTCATGGAGGTGCGCGAGGGCTCGATGGGCAAGCCGATGCCAGGCTGGGAAGTGGCGATCCTCGACGAGGACGAGCGCCCGCTGCCCGCCGGTCAGAAGGGGGAGATCTGCCTGCGCGCGCGCTCGAACCCGCACTACCCCCTCGGGTACTGGAACCGCCCGGCGGCCGACACCGAGGAGGTATTCGGTGGGGAGTGGTTCCACACCAAGGACGCCGCCAGCGCCGACGAGGACGGCTACTTCTGGTACGAGGGCCGGGCCGACGACGTGATCATCTCGGCCGGCTACCGGATCGGGCCCTTCGAGGTTGAGTCGGCCTGCCTGGAGCATCCCGCGGTCGCCGAGGCTGCCGCGGTCGCCGTGCCCGACGAGCGGCGCGGCAACGTGGTGAAGGCGTTCGTCGTGCTGGCCTCCGGCTATCAACCCTCCGACGCCCTGGCCGACGAGATCAAGGCATTCGTCCGCGACCGCCACTCGGCCTACGCGTACCCGCGGCGGATTGAGTTCGTCGCCGATCTGCCGAAGACGCTGACCGGCAAGATCCGGCGGGTCGAGCTGCGCGCGCGCGACTCCGCGGGCGCCTCGTGACAGCCCGTCGGATCGGCCGTTTGCGAGCACCCTGCGAGGGGGATAAACCTCGGAGAAGACCCCAAATAATCATCCGGAGGGAGGAAACGGATGGCAGAAGACCGGCTTCCAAGCCCGACGGACCAGGTCAAGCGGCTTTACGAAGACAGCGAGCAGCGCACCGCGCGAGCGTTCGAGGCGCTCGTGGGACGCGACAGCTTCGGCGAGCTGCTCGCACAGACGACCGAGAACGTCATCGCCATGGTCAAGATCGGCAGCGACGCCTTCGACCTCGTTCTGCGCAATCTGCGCTTGGCCGGCCGTCAGGACATCACCCGGCTCGCGCGCCAGCTGGCGCGCAACGAGGACAAGCTCGAGCTCGTCCTCCAGGAGATCGAACGCCTGCAGGAGCGCCTCGACGAGCTGCCCGGGACGGCCTCCCGTGGGAGCACGCGCTCGGGCTCGCCGAACGGCCGCGGCGACGAGCAGCCTCGTAGCTCGCGCTCTCGGAGCCGAGGCGGCGGCTCGTGAGCACCGTCGAACGCGTAGCCCGGGCGCCGCGGGCCGCGCTCGAGTTCGCCAACATCCTGCTCACCCAGAACGACGCCGAGGTGGGCGTCTCGCCCAAGGACGTGGTGTGGACGCATCGCAAGACGACGCTGTACCGCTACCGCTCCGACCGCCGCCGGCACGCGATTCCGGTGCTCCTGGTGTTCGCGCTGATCAACCGGCCGGACATCTTCGACCTGCGCCCGGGCAACTCGTTCGTCGAGTACCTGCTGAACGAGGGCTTCGACGTGTTCCTGATCGACTGGGGCTATCCGGAGGAAGAGGACGCCGACATGGGGATCGAGGAGTACGTCTGCGACGAGCTGCACTGGGGCATCCGTGAGGTGCTGCGGGCCAGCGGTCAGGACGAGCTCACGCTGCTCGGATGGTGCATCGGCGGCACGCTCTGCCTGCTCTACGGCGGCTCGCATCCCGAGAACCCCGTGCGCAACATGGCGCTGCTGACCACGCCGGTGGACACGCGTGGCTCGCTCTACGGCAACTGGGTCGGCCGCGACTCCTTCGACGTCGACCAGGTCGCCGAGGGCTACAAGGCGATCCCCGGCCAGGCGATCGACTGGGCCAACAAGATGATGAAGCCGGTGACCAACTACTGGACGACCTATCGCCGGCTGTGGGAAGGCGTGATGGCGGGCGAAGCGCGGCGCGCCGCCTACCAGCCGATGGCTCGATGGGTGGCCGACAACCCGCCGTTTCCGGCTGCCGCCTACCGCGACTGGATCACCTGGATGTATAAGGAGAACCGGCTCGTGCAGGGACGGATGCGGCTGCGCGGCAACCGCGTCGATTTGAAGCGGGTGCGCCAGAGCCTGCTGGTCGTCACGGCGGGAGCGGACCACATCGCCCCGCCGGAGGGCACCCGTCCGCTGCTCGGCCTGGTCGGCAGCGAGGACGTGACCACCTTCGACCGGCCGGGCGGCCACATCGGGCTGATGGCGGGCTCGAAGGCGCGCAAGGAGATCTGGCCCGACATCGTGCAGTGGCTGGAGGGAAGATCGCAAACCACCACCAGAGGGAAGAGAAATGGCAGTCGAGACACGTGAAGCCGGCCGTCCACTCGCGAGCGAGAGACTCGATGGCCGCGTCGCGATGGTCACCGGCGGCACCCGCGGGATCGGCGCGGCGATCTGCCGGAGCCTGGCCGAGCACGGGGCCACCATCGCCGCCGGCTACAGCCAGAACCGCGAAAAGGCCGAGCAGTTCCTGCACGGGCTGGAGGAGCTCGGCGCCAAGGCGAGCGTCCACCAGGGCAACGTCGCCTCCAACGAGGACTGCCAGCGGACGGTCCGCGAAGTGATCGAGCAGCACGGCCGGCTGGACATCCTGGTCAACAACGCGGGGATCACCAGCGACCGAGCCATGCTGAAGATGACCGACGAGGACTGGTTCAAGGTGTTGGCGGTGAACCTCTCCGGCGCGTTCTTCATGTCGAAGGCCGCGTTCGCCCACATGCTCGAGCGCGGCTGCGGGCGGATCGTCAACATCTCCTCGATCGTCGGCCAGATCGGCAACATCGGGCAGACCAACTACGCGGCGTCGAAGTCGGGCATGTTCGGTCTGACCATGTCGATGGCCCGGGAGGTCGCGGCCAACCTCCAGAAGAGCGGCAAGGCCGATCCGCACGGCGTCGGGATGACGGTGAACGCGGTGGCGCCGGGATTCATCGAGACCGAAATGCTCGAGACCATCCCCGAGAAGGTGCTCGACCGGATCCGCGCGCAAATTCCGCTCGGCCGCCTCGGTCGTCCCGAGGAGGTGGCCCGCGTCGTGCAGTTCCTGTGCGCTGACGCCTCTTCGTACATCACCGGTCAGGTCTGGGCCGTCAACGGGGGCCAGGAGATGTGACATCCCCGCAGCCGGCGGGGACGGCGCCGCCGCTGGTCCGTGACGTGCTGCTCCTCGACGGCTCGACGCTCCGCCTGCGAGCGCCGGGCCCCGAGGACCTCGATGACGTCGTGGCGTTTTACACGGCGCTCTCGCCGGAGAGCCGCTACATGCGCTTTCACGGCTACGGGCGCACGGACACCGCCGCCCGCGCGCTCGTGCAGGCCGGAGGCGTCGACCGCGCCGCCCTGATCGGACGCCACGGGGACCGGGTGGTGGCGGTGGCACAGTACGAGCTGCTTCGCGAGCCCGGAGCGGCCGAGGTGGCGTTTGCGGTCGCCGACGACTTCCAGCGCCGCGGCGCCGCCACCCGCATGCTCGAGCAGTTGGCGGCGATCGGCGCCGAACGTGGTCTGCGCCGCTTCGACGCCGAGGTGCTCTCGGAGAACCGGCCGATGCTCTCCGTGTTCGAGCACGCGGGCTACGAGGTCCGGCGCGCCGGCGCCTTCGGCGAGGTCACCGTTTCGCTGGACGTCCGGTCGACCGAGGCGGTGCGGGAACGGATCGACGAGCGCGACCACGCCGCCGCAGTGGCGTCGATCCGGCCGATCGTCGCGCCGACCTCGATCGCGGTCGTCGGCGCCTCGGGCGAGCCCGGAGACGTCGGCGGTGCGGTGCTGGCTGGGATCCTGGCGGGCGGGTTCCGCGGCGTGGCGATGGTGGTCAACCGCTCCGAGGAGGTGGTGCACTCGATGCGCGCCGCCCCGAGCCTTCAGAACCTCCCCGAGCGGCCGGAGCTGGTCATCATCGCCGTCCCGGGCGACGAGGTGATCGACGCGGCGACCGATGCCGCCGTCGCCGGCGCCCGGGCGGTGCTTGTCCTGACGACCGACTTCAGCGAGTCCGCCGCGGAGGCCGCCGCGCGCCACCAGCAGCTGCTCGAGGCGGTCCGGGCGCGTGGCCTGAGGCTCGTCGGCCCGAGCTCGCTCGGAGTGATCAACACCGATCCGGCCGTGAGCCTGGTCGCGACGTTCGCCGGCGCGGGGGTCGCGCCGGGACGGCTCGCGATCTGCTCGCAGTCGGGGGCGATCGGCATCGGGCTGCTTGGGCACGCGGCCGCGCGCCGGCTCGGCGTGGCCGCGTACCTGTCGCTCGGCGAGCGAGTCGATGTCTCGACCAATGACGTGCTCGAGCTGTGGGAGGACGACGACCGTGTCGCCGCCGTGATGCTCTACGTCGAGACGTTCGGCAACCCGCAGCACTTCGCCCGCATCGCCCAGCGCGTGTCCCGGCGAAAGCCGATCCTGGCCGTCAAGGGGCGGCGCGCAGCCGAAGCGCGGCACCGGGAGGCGCAGTCGCACACCGCGGCGGCGCTGCGCGGCGACGCGGTCGCGGATGCGCTGTTCCGCCAGGCCGGGATCCTGCGATTCCGCAGCGGCGACGAGCTGTTCAGCGCGGCCGAGTTCTTCGAGAGCCAACCGCTGCCTCGCGGACGGCACGTCGCGATCGTCAGCAACTCCGAGGGGGTGGCCACAATCGCCGCCGACGCATGTGCGACGCGCGGTCTCGTCGTGGCGGCGGGCGAGCGACCCGGCGCGGCCGAGCCCGTGGTGCTCGGTGCAGGATGCGGCGGCGAGGACTACGGCGCCCGGGTGCGGGCGCTGCTCGCCGATCGCGGCGTCGACGCGGTGATGGCGTACTACGTCGATCGCCGGGACGGCGACCCTGAGCGGACCCTCGCCGCGGTGTCCGACGCGGCTCGAAACTCGGACAAGCCGGTGGTGGCGTCGATCATCGGCGCGGACGGACGTTTGCCCGCGGGTCCCGCGGACGGCGTCCCGAACTATCGATTCCCCGAGGCCTGCGCCGGCGTGCTCGGCCGAGCCGTCGAGCGACGCGAATGGCTCTCGCGCCCGCTCGGGCAGCGGCCCCGCATCGACGGTCGCGAGGCCGAGGCGCGCGAGGTGATCGCTCGCTGCCTCGAGCAGGCGCCGAGCGGAGGGTGCTGGCTCGAGCCGGAGGCACAGCACACGCTGCTGGCCGGCTACGGGATCGAGACCGAGCCGGCGAGCGTGTGCGCGACGCTCGCGGAGGCGGTGGCCGCGGCGACGGCGGCGAACGGGCCGGTGGCGCTCAGGGCAAACCTGCCGGTGCCCGAGGCGGCAGCGGACATCGATGCCGTGCTGCTCGGCCTGGAAGGCGAGGAGGCCGTGCAGGGCGGCTGGCGCGAGCTCGAGCGACGCGTCGGGTTGTCCGGGCGACCGTGGCGGGGGGCGACGGTGCAGCGCCTGGTGGGTCCCGGGGCCGACCTGCTGGTCGGTGCGGTGAGCGACCCGGACCTCGGGCCGGTGATGGCCGTCGGCCTCGGCGGCCGCCAGGCCGGGCTGGCCGGAACGGCTGCCTTCCGGTTGCTGCCGGGCACCGATGTCGAGGCGGACGAGCTGATCGACGCCTCGGACGGCGCGGTGGCGCAGCTCGGTGGCTTCCGGGGACGTCCGAAGCTCGACCGCGAGGCCCTGCGCGAGCTGCTCCTGCGCTTCGCCGCCCTGCTGCGCGACCATCCCGAGGTGACCGAGGTAGACCTCAACCCGGTGCGGGTGCTGAACCGGGGCTACGTGGTGCTCGAGACGCGGCTACGGGCCGCGCGCCACCGCGCTCCCGAGCGCGTGAAGACGTGGTAGACGCGGTCAGACCTTGCGATGCTCGGGCACCCAGGCGCCGTCCGCGCTGCGCGTGAAGTCCTGGAAAAGCCCGGGCGCTTCGGCGACCATGATCTCAGCCACCCGGTCGAAGACGAGGCGAAGCTCCTCCTCGGCGCCCGCCGCCGTGCGCATCTCGATCACGTGGCGGAGCGTGCGCACGTTGGCCGTCCATACGATCTCGGTGCTTAGCCCGATCGGGGCCAGGCGGCGAAGCGCAGAGGTGATCTCCTTCTTGAGCGCGAACGGAAGGCCGTCCTCGTCGAGGCCGAGCGTCTGCGCCGCCGAGGTCTGAAACTCCTCCAGCTGCTCGACGAGGCTGAGCACCTGCTCGCGCATCGGCTCGAGCGCCGGCGGGAGCCGGAAGCCGATCTCGCTCAGCCGGACGTAGCGCAGGCTCTCCTGGCTGAAGGCCGAGCCGGCGCGGTGGCGCACCAGCTCGTGAGTGAACACGCGGGAGACGTTGTGGAAGACAAACGAATACGCGGCGTGCTCGAGCACGCTCCCGTGCATGCTGCGGAGCAGGTTGGCGAAGTACTCGTCCTTGTCGGTGCGGATCCGCGTGACGTTGCGGTTGAGCCCGGGCTCCCAGCTCCGGTAGCACGTGCGCCCGGCGAACTCCACGAGCAGCTCCGCGTCGTTCACGGGCCCGTCGCCGGCGAGGCGGTTCTCGAGCCACGAGCTCCCGCGCACGTCCTCGAGATACGCGCGCATCGCGGCGAGATCGACGCTTGGACGCGCGATCAGGTGGACCGAAGGCGTGGTCTCGCGCATCGGTGCCGGGCTCGAGTCAGGCTGCGAGGTGGTCGCCGTCATCGCTCGCACATCGTGACGAGCCTGACGGACGGTAGCCGGTGTGCCCTAGCCGGCGTTCTGGGGGTGCCCCGTCGCCTGCGATTCCTCGCCCGCTCCGCCCTCGTCCTGGTCCGGCTGCGAGGGCCGCCGATGGGCGCTCGGGTCGCTGCTGGCGGCCGGTGCGCTCGCCTCTTCGGCGTTCTGATTCGAGACGCCTGCGGGCGGAGTCTGGCTGCCGAACGTCTCGTCGGTGTCTGAGCTGCGTTCATCCATGAGCCCGAGATACCCGCCCAAGACGGCGGACAACCAGGTTGGGGCCGGGCTTCGCCCGGCATCCCTGGGGCCTGACGTCCGGACGCTCGGCTCGGAGTGCGGCTCGGTCTCTCGAGTGGGGCTCACGGCTGGCGCTCGGCCGCGGCCTCCGGCCGCGCCTGGAGAGGCGGTTCGCCCGGTGCCCGGCGGTTAAGGGTGGCGCCAACGTGACAAACCGCCAGACCGGCCTGGCGCCGATCCACGCTGTGGTCGCGGGAGGACACCAACATGAACGAGCGACCGCCCGACGCGCCGCTCTTCACTTTGTGGTTTGCGGCGTTCTTGCCGTTGGGCTCACCGTGATTGCGACGTCGCCGCTGCCGTAACGTCGTGCCCCCGCGCGACGAAAACGTTCCCCGGCGCGGGCGCGTCAGCGCCGCGGCCGCGATCCTGGTCGCTGAGCGAGAGTTATGGTCCGCGGGACCGGTCTCGCGTCGCCACGGGGAACGAAACTGTCGGCGGACGTCAAGCGAGGGCTGGAAACTGTCGGCGGACGTCAAGCGAGGCCGGTCGCTGCGAACGACGACGGCCTGGAACACGGTCCTCGAGCGCGCGTGTGTACGCCCGCCCCGGGCCGCCCCGCGGCCGTAACCAGTTGCGACAGCGAGAGCGCCGGTGCCCGGTTCGGGAGCTGAACCTCGTCGTGCTCGCCGGCGCCACCTCGCAGATGTGGTTCACGGCGGCGCCGCCGCCGGTGAACGCGGCTATCACTGGACGACCCGGGCGGCAGCTCACCCACCCGTTACCGCGCAGGCCGACCCCCAGGGCGGCGGTCGCACGCCGCTGGCGCGGCGCCGCCTGGCAGCCCGCCCGCGGGACGGCCCGTCGCGCCGGGGCAGCCCGCCCGCGGGACGGCCCGGCGCGACCACGAGCTTCGGCGCCGATCTACGAGGACGACCGCGAAGCTGACCGGCACGCCTAGAGCAGGCCGAGCAGCGCCCGGCCGGCGTGCCCAGCGAGGGTGAACAGCGGGGTGGGGAAGATCCCGAAGAAGATGCTCGCCGCGGCGAACACGACCGCCACGACTTCGACCTCGGGGTGGAACCGCTGGCGGGTGGCCGTCGCCGAGGCCGAGCCCTCGGCGGGCGCCGGGCCGCCGGGGGCCGCCTGCGTCGGCGCCTCACCGGATTCGGGCATTCCCGCAGGGCCGCCGATGCGGTTCGCCTCGTCGGGCTGGACATCGCCGGCGTACTCTCCGCCGCGGGTCATCCGGTCGCGCCCGGTCTCGCCTGAGCCGGGATCGCCAGAGGCCGTGTCGGGCGGGCGGCCGCCGCCGGCGCCCGC
>JAFAXX010000038.1 GCA_019240655.1 Solirubrobacterales bacterium | reverse complement strand
GCTCGAGTTCCATCATCTCGATCGCGAGGCGAAGCGATTCGAGGTCATCGTGAATGGAGCCACGGCTTCGCTTGACTCACTGCGAGAGGAAGCGCGGAAGTGCGTCTTGCTGTGCTCCAATTGTCATGCGGAGGTCGAGCGCGGCGTCGCCGTCCTCCCGATACAGTAAGTTCAGCCGATAGGCCAAAGCACCATAAAACTGTAGATCCGGGGTAGCTCAATCGGCAGAGCGCTCGGCTGTTAACCGAATGGTTGTGGGTTCGAGTCCCACCCCCGGAGCTCACCTCGATCTCAGGGATCCACCCATGAAGCTGTATGTCTGCTACGGCACCTGGAAGCCCGCCCCGCGGCCGGGCGGCCACCCCTGCGGCACGGCCTACCACGCGCTCCGGGACGGCGGCCACGATCCCGAGGTGATCCGCTCCTACGGCTCCGGGCTGCTTCCCGCGCCGTTCAACGTGACCCCGGGCCGGCGGCAAGTCAAGCGCCTGACCGGCAACTACTGGGTGCCGGTGCTGGTGACCGACGACGGCACCGTGATCCAGGGCTCGCGGGAGATCGCCGACTGGGCCCGGGCCCACCCTTCGGCAGCGGCCAACGTAACCGGCGCGGTAGGCTAGCCAGACGATGGGTGAACAGCCGCGCCCCTCGATCACGGTGGCGGACCTGCGGCGGTGGGAGGAGCACGGCGCCACCTGGCGGACGCTCGAGCTCGGCGAGGACCTCGCCGTCGTCGAGCTGTGCACCTGCTACGGAGAGGCGGTCGACACCATGCAGAGCGACGCGCCCGAGGTGATCGAGTTCGTGCGCGCCCGGCGCAGTCACTGAGCGCCGCGGGCGCTCAGCCCAGCCGGTAGACCCGGAGCGCGTTCTCGCGCAGGATCATGCGGGCGGCCGTGACCGCGTCCTCTTCGGGTAGGAGGGTCGGCAGAACCTCGGCCAGCGCCTCGCGCCACCACGTGGCAGCGAGCAGGTAGAGCTCCGGCGTGCGAGACGCGTCGGAGGCGTAGAGCAGCTTCGAGAGCGGAGCGAGCTCGAGTGCCTCGGCCACCGCCGCCTCCGGCCGGGCGACGTGCGGGATCGTGAGCGACAGGTCGAAGAAGACGTTGCTGTAGACGTGCGCGAGCCACCCAGCCGCGCGCACGAACGGGTAGCAGTGCAGGAGCACGAACGTGGTCTCGCGGAAGCGTTCGAGCAGCGGAGCCAGCAATTCCGGCCGGGCGGTGGCCAGCCTGAGATCGGGGTCTCCGAAGCCGGTGTGGATCTGTACCGGCAGCGGGTCGCCGGTGGCTTGGTTGGCCTCGAGGGCGGCGAGAAGGACGGCGCGGAGCGGCGCGCCCTCGAGACGATCGCCGCGGGCGGGCGGGGGCAGTGCCTCCAGGTCGAGTCCGCCCCGGTAGGCGGCGACCGTCTTGAGCGCCGCATAGCCTCGGCCGCGCGCCCCCGCGACGGTCTCGCGGAGCCGGTCGAGCGACGCCGGCGCGTCGAACGAAGCCGGCCCCTCGAGCGCGGTCAGGGCGGCGGTCTCGGCCATCTGCTCGATCCGCAGCACCGGCCGAGCGTCGCAGCCGGCCAGCTCGCCGAGTTTCCGCCACGTGGTTGTGAGGTCAGCCGGCGGGAAGCCCTCGTCAACGAGCAGCAGCCCGGTGCCCGTGGCGCCCAGTATCTCGCGCGCATACTCGTCGGCATCGGTGGCGAGGCGCCGCTCGTACACCGCGTGCTCGGTGGGCGCACAGCGGAGATGACCGGCCAATACGCGGATCGCGCGCCGGTACGTGACCGCGGTGGCCACGTGCGGCCACTGGCGCGGGTCTGGGCTCTCGGAGAACAGTCCCCGGAACTCGTCCAGACTGGCCGGCGGCGCGGGCAAGATCCCGTGCGCGTGGTGATCGACGAGCGGGGTGTGGCTCAGTACTTCTCGAAGTGACCCTGCTGCTCGAATCCCATGTCTCCCGCGGAGTAGGTCTCCCACTCCGAGCGCCGCACGGCGAGATATGACCGCGCCAGTTCAGGGCCGAGCGCCTCGAGCAGGAGCCCGTCTGCCTCGAGCGCGTCGAGGGCCTGTGCCTGCGTGTCGGGCATCTCTGCGATCCCGCGCGCGGCGCGCTCGTCCGCGCTCAGGGTGGCCGGATCGAGCTCGACCGGATCGGGCGCCTCCAGGGCACGCTCGATCCCGTCGAGGCCGGCGGCGATCAGCGCTCCCACCGCCACATACGGGTTGCAGCTGGCATCGGAGGCCTTGAGCTCGGCGTTGGTCGACCCCTCCTCGGCGCCGCGGAACGGCGAGGCGGCCCGCACCGGCGCCTCGCGGTTGTCGTGTCCCCAGCACACGAACGCGCCGGCCCAGGACTGCGGCACGATGCGGTGATAGGAGTTGTAGCTCGGCGCGGTAAGCGCGCACAGCCCCGGAAGGTGAGCGAGCACCCCGGCGATGAAGGCTCGCGCCGTCTCGGAAAGCCCGTCGGGCTGAGAGCCGTCGTAGAAGCGGTTGCGTCCTTGCTCCCAGAGCGAGAAGTGAATGTGACAGCCGTTGCCGGCGTTGTTCGGCCACGGCTTCGGAGCGAGCGAGGCCACCAGGCCGCGGCGGGAGGCCACCGCCCGGATGGTCTCGCGCACCAGGAGCTGCTCGTCGGCGGCCTGAAGCGCCGGGACATGTGCGGTCGAGATCTCCTGCTGGCCGTGGCCGAGCTCGGCGTAGTACTGCTCGAGCGGGATCTGCTGCGCCTCGAGCGCCGCCGCCAACTCGGCGATGTAGTCCTGGCAGGCGGTCATCGAGATGGTCGAGAAGCACAGCCCCGAGTCGAGCGGCACGTACGCGCCGTCGACCCGCGTGGCGAGCGAGAACTCGTTCTCGAATGCCGCCTGCAGTGCGAGGCGGCGCTCCGCCAGCCGCGCCTCCATGCGTTTGAGAAACGAGCGCGGGCAGGCGGCGGCCGGCGCGCCGTCGAGCTGCAGCTGATCGGTCAGCAGCGCCCCCACGTGCGGGGCGTAGGGCAGGAGGCGGAACGTGTCGAGGTCCGGGGCGAGCCGCACCTCCCCGACCGGGCCCATGCCCGGCACCGGTTGGAGCTGATCCAGGGAGTTCATCGCGCCCATGGCCACGGTCAGGCCGATGCCGGCGCTGAGGCGCCCGGCCAGCCCGTGGCGCCCCGATGCCTTCGCCCGCACGGTGCCGTCGTTCCCGCACCAGAGGAAGCGGAGCAGGCGGACACCGTGGTCATCGATGGTGGTCAGAAGGTCCTCGGCGGTCACGCGCGCAGCAGCCGGTCAGGTGGGACAGTGGGCCGACTCCCAGTCGTGGGCCCACCTCGCAGTCGTGTGTGGGCGCGAACATACGACCGGTGCCCCCGCGATGCAAGTCCCGGAACCGCTAGCACCGAAGCTCGGCCCGGATCACGGAGGCGCCCGTCGGACCCATGACGGCGTGCGCTCAGACGGGCAGCCGGCCGTCCGCCAGCCGCTCGACCAGCTCCGCCGCTCGCGCCGCCCCGTCGTTGGCCGCCGCCCAGTCGCGTAGCGCTTGCGCCCGCGCGGTCAGCGCCGGCTCGCCCAGCGCGCGGCGAACGGCCAGGCGAAGCGTCGAAGGACTGAGCATCCGCCAGGGCAGCCTCACCCCGACGCCTGCCCAATCCGCCCGCGCCGCGTTCTCGGCCATGTCGCCGACGTGCGGCACGGTTACCACCGGCGCTCCGGACGCGAGCGCCCGCACCAGCGTGCCGTGGCCGGCGTGACAGATCACGAGGCCGCAGGACGGCATGGTCTTGGAGTACGAGAGCCACTCGACGAGGCGCGTGTTCGCGGCTACCGCAGCCGGGCCGGGAAGCGGCCGGCGGTTCCACGTCGCCAAAACGCGGATCGGCTCGCCGCCCAGCCCCGCCAGCGCCGCGCGGAGCAGCCGGTGCTCGGGGTCCTGCGCCGTCGACGGCGCGACCAGGACGAGCGGATCGGAGCCCGGCGGCGGCTCGACCGCCGCGAACGGGGGCTCCCACATGAGCGGGCCGACCACCGCGACAGAAGCCGGCCACCGGCGGGGGTACTCGAGCTGGGGGAAGGTGCCGACGATCGTGAGGGCCTCGCTGAGTCCGCCGTGCAGCCGCTCGAGTGGCGGCAGGCCCACCCGCCGCCGCGTCTCGTTCAGCTGTGTCCGGCCGAGCCGCAGCCCGGTCTCGAGCGGGTGCTCGAGTGCGGCCCACCACCCGCGGCCGATCGCGGTGCGCGGCCGCCGTGCCCCGAGGGCGTACGGCGGCAGGCCCCGCGCCCCGACCGGATACACGTGCGGGATCAGTGTCGCCACCGGGATGCCCTCGAGCTCGCCGGCCAGCGAAGGGGCGATGGTCAGGATGTCGTGGACCACGGCATCGGGCCGGAGCTCCGCCACCGTGCGGCGGGTGTGCCGGGTCGCGCGCACGATCGCCTCGTACGGACCGAGCACCGAGTCGCCGACGCCGAAGCCGGGATACTCGGGCGCGGCCGAGAACGCCATGTCGGCCTGCTCCACGTGGGCACGCCACCGCGTCCACGTTTCGTAGACCACCTCGTGGCCGCGCTGCACCAGGCGGCGGCCGAGCGCGAGCATCGGGAAGGCGTGACCCGGCTCGCCGAAGGCGCCGAGGAGGATGCGAAGCTGGCCGGGAGCGGGCAACGGGCCTGATGATGCAGCAAGGTCTTGCTCCTCGGCTGTCGTCGATCTGGATCTGACCCCGCGCCCACCACAGCGCGATACTGACCCGGTGGACGAGCGGCGCACCACCCCGGTCGAGCTGCTGTGGGACCTGGTGTTCGTGTTCGCGGTCACGCAGGTCACGACGCTCTTGTCGAGCGACCTGACGTGGCCGGGGTTCGCCCGGGCGATGCTCGTGCTGGCGCTGGTGTGGTGGGCGTGGTCCGCGTTCGTGTGGGCGGCCAACGCGCAGGCCAGCAGCTCGGGCGCGTTGCGCGTGATCCTGCTCGCCGCCACGGTGTTCGTCTTCCTCACCGGTCTCGCCGTGCCGCGAGCGTTCAAGAACGAGGCGACGCTGTTCGCGGCCGGCTACGCCGTCGTCCGACTGCTCCACCTGGCCCTCTACGCCGACGCCTCCCGCAAGGGCGACGCGGCGTGGTCGGCGATCGCCGGCTTCGCCGTCACCGTCACGATCGGCATGGTGCTGCTGCTCGCGGGGTCGTTCGCCTCGGGAGCGCTTCGCTACGCGATGTGGTCGGCCGCGGTGGCGATCGACTATGCCGGGCCGGCGTGGTTGACCCGGGAGCGACTGCGCGGGCTCCAGCAGGTGGCGGTGGCGCATTTCGCCGAGCGCTACGGCCTGTTCGTGATCATCTGCCTGGGGGAGTCGATCGTCGCGGTTGGGGTCGCGGCCGGCAACGGCTACCGGCCGCTGAGCGCGACGCTGGTCCTGGCGGTCGGGCTCGGCGTGCTGATCACGATCGGTATGTGGTGGACGTACTTCGGCCGCTTCGCGGGTGAGGCGGAGGAGCGGCTGCGCCGGCACCGGGACCCGGTGCTGGCCGCGGCCGACGCCTACAGCTACCTGCACCTGGTGATCATCGCCGGGATCATCATCTTCGACGCCGGGATCAAGCTGCTCGCGCGCGGTGCGGTCGACGCGCCACTGCCCGGTCCCGAGCGACTGGCGCTGTGCGGGGGGATAGCGCTCTACCTGCTCGGGCAGTTCGCCTCTCGCCTGCGGTTGACCGGCAGCGCCCGATACGTGACTGCGTCTGCGGCGGCGGCGCTGATCGCGCTGTACGTGGCCGGCGGCGGGATGCCGGCGTGGGCGGTGGCCGCGGTGGCGAGCGGGCTGGTCGGCGCGCTGTGCTGCGTCGAGAGCGCCGGCGAAGGCCGGAGCCGCCGGCGCCGGGGCCGGCGGCGGCGTTTCGTCCCGACGGGCGGGGGAAGGATCGATTGAGCTGCCGCGTGCCCTGACCGAGGAGCGCACGGCACCGGTCATCGGCTGAGAGGTTCGAACAATGGCTACACGCACCAACCTGGAGCTGCGCGGCCCGATCCACAGCGGCTTCGACGAGGTCCTCACCCCCGACGCGCTCGAGTTCGTGGCCGAGCTGCAGCGCCGCTTCGGTCCCCGCCGCCGGGAGCTGCTGGAGGCGCGCGCCGAGCGGCGGGCTCGGCTGGCCGCGGGTCAGTTGCTCGACTTCCTCCCCGACACCGCCGAGATCCGCGAGGGCGACTGGCAGGTGGCGCCCGCGCCCGCGGACCTGCAGCAGCGCTGGGTGGAGATCACCGGTCCGACCGAACGCAAGATGACGATCAACGCGCTGAACTCGGGCGCCGACGGATTCATGGCCGACTTCGAGGACGCGAACTCACCGACGTGGCGGAACATGGTCGAGGGTCACATCAACCTCCGGGACGCGATCGACGAGACGATCGCCTACGACGGCTCCGACGGGCGCCATTACGAGCTCGCGGAGGATCCGGCGACGCTGCTCGTGCGCCCCCGCGGCTGGCATCTGCCCGAGCGCCACCTGCTCGTCGATGGCGAGCCGGTCGGCGGCGGGCTGTTCGACTTCGGGCTCTACGTGTTCCACTGCGCCCCCCGCCTGCTGGCGGCCGGCTCGGGCCCATACTTCTACCTGCCGAAGATGGAGTCGCATCTCGAGGCGCGGTTGTGGAACGACGTGTTCACGTTCTCGCAGGAGGCGCTTGGGATACCGCACGGCACGATCAAGGCCACGGTGCTGATCGAGACGCTGCCGGCGGCGTTCGAGATGGACGAGATCCTGTTCGAGCTCCGCGAACACTCGGCCGGGCTGAACGCCGGCCGCTGGGACTACATCTTCTCGGCCATCAAATGCTTCCCCGACCGGGCCGAGATGGTGCTGCCCGACCGCAGCGACGTCACCATGACCGTGCCGTTCATGCGCGCTTACACGGACTTGCTCGCTGCCACCTGTCACCGGCGCGGCGCCCATGCGATGGGCGGCATGGCGGCGCTGATCCCGTCCCGCAAAGGCGACGAGGAGGCCAACCGCAAGGCGCTCGACGGCGTCCGGCGGGACAAGGAGCGTGAGGTCGGTCAGGGCTACGACGGCACCTGGGTGGCCCATCCCGACCTCGTCCCCGTGGCCCGGGAGGTGTTCGAGCAGGGCCTCGAAGGCCGGCCGAACCAGCTCGAGCGCCGGCGCGACGACGTCCACATCAGCGCGCAGGAGCTGCTCTCGCTCTCGGACACCCCGGGCAAGATCACCGAGGCGGGCCTGCGCACCGACGTCAACGTCGGCTTCCAGTACGTCTCGTTCTGGCTCGGCGGCCGCGGCGCCGCGGCGATCAACTCGCTGATGGAGGACGCCGCCACGGCGGAGATCTCCCGCACCCAGATCTGGCAGTGGCTGCGCCACCGCGCCCACCTCGACGATGGCCGCGAGGTCAGCCGTGAGCTGGTGCGCCAGGTCCTCGACGAGGAGACGGCGAAGATCCGCGAGAGCGTGGGGGCGGAGACCTGGCGCGCCGGGCGCCCCCTCGAGACGCGCGAGATCTTCGAGCGCGTGTGCCTGTCGCCCGAGCTGATCGAGTTCCTCACGATCCCCGCGTACGAATATCTGGATTAGGGCGGCCTTCGGCCGCCCGCGGCGTGGCTGGCGCGACTCCGCGCCGCGCCCGGGCCGCGACTCCGCGCCCCGGGCGGCCCTACGGAACCATGAACGACAGCGGCCCGGACTGCAGCAGCACGAGCACGGCCATCAGCAGCACGAGCGCCACGCTCCAGCCGATCACCCGCCGGAAGATGTCGCCCTCGCGCCCGGCCAGCCCCACGGCGGCGGCTCCGATGGCTAGGTTCTGGGGCGAGACCATCTTCGCCAGCACCCCGCCGGAGCTGTTGGCGCCGGCGAGTAGGGTGGGTGACAACCCCGCCTTGTGGGCGGCGGCGACCTGGAGCCCCCCGAACAGCGAGTTCGTCGAGGTGTCCGAGCCGGTGACCGCGGTGCCGAACCAGCCGATCAGCGGCGAGAGGAAGGCGAAGAAGCTGCCGGCGCCCGCCGCCCAGGTCCCGAGCGTGACCGTCTGGCCGGACAGGTTCATCACGTAGGCGACCGCGAGGACGGCGCACACCGTAATCAGCGCCCACTTGATCTGATCGAGCGTGCGCACGTAGGTCCGCAGGGCCAGCGCCGGACGGACGCGCAGGACGATCGCCGTCAGCACGCCCGAGACGAGCAGCCAGGTTCCCGCCGCGGTCAACCAGTTGAACTTGAACGTCGCACTGGTGGGCGCCTTGCCCTTGCTGTTGAGGACGTGCAGGCCGGGCCACGTGAACTCGCTGGTCAGCTTGTCGAGCTGGACGGTGACCGCGTGCAGGCTGGTGATGCCGAGGACGACGATGATGATCATGTACGGCGCGAAGGCCAGCAGCATGTCGCGCCGCGAGATCGGCCCTCCGCTTTCGGCGAGCTGCCGGCGCTCGAGCGCCGGATCGGCCGCGGCGCCGCCGGCGATCGCCGGCCGCCCGCGAGCCGGTGCGGCGCTCGGCGCGCCGGGGGCCCGCGGCGACCACACCCGCAGCAGCGCGACCAGCGCCCCGGCCGAGGCCAGCGACGCCAGGATGTCGGTCAGCTGCACCGAGACGTAGTTGGAGACCGCAAACTGGACCACCGCAAACACCCCCCCAGCGGTCAACGCGGCCGGCCACGCCTCGCGCAGTCCCCGCCGCCCGTCGGTCATGAACACCAGCACGAACGGCACGAGCAGAGCCAGGAACGGCGTCTGGCGGCCGACCATCGCGCCGAGGTTGCCGACCGGAAGACCGGTGACCTGCGCGAGCGTGGTGATCGGGATCGCGATCGCGCCGAAGGCCACCGGCGCCGTGTCGGCGACCAGGGCCACGGAGGCGGCCTGCACCGGGGTCAGGCCGAGGCCCACCAGCATGATCCCGCAGATCGCCACCGGGGTGCCGAAGCCGGCCAGCGCCTCGAGCAGCGCGCCGAAGCAGAACGCGATGACGACGACCTGCACCCGGTGATCGTCCGAGACGCTGCTGAACGCCCGCCGCAGCACGGCGAAATACCCCGTGACGTCCGACATGTTGAAGATCCACAGGGCGTTGATGACGATCCACATGATCGGCCAGAAGCCGAACACGGCGCCCTCGAGGGCCGAGTCGCCGGCCTGTCCGATCGGCATCGAGTACACCACGACCGCGACCGCGATCGCCACCACGAGCGTGATCACCGACGCCAGCCACGCCTTCATCCGCATCACGCCGAGCAATACGAACAGCACCAGCAGCGGCAGGACGGCGAAGATCGACGTCAGGCCCAGCGAGTGGGACACCGGATCCAGCACCTGCTTGTACACGGCCACCTCCCTAGGTTGACGCCCTCGTTCCCGGTTCTTACCACCTCACGGCGATAATCCCTTTTCGGGTTCTATATCAACTTCGTGGCCGCGGAGCGCCATTTGCAGGACTTGAGCGCTGTGCAGCGCCCGCCGGCCGGTGCCGGCGGCGATCTGGGTCCGGCACGAGAAGCCGTCCGCGACAACCAGCGTCTCCGGGCTCTCGGCGCGCACCGCGGGCAGGAGCACCCGCTCGCCGGCGGCCATCGAAACCCGATAGGGGTCGCCTTCCAGGTAGCCGAACGAGCCGGCCATGCCGCAGCCTCCGGAGGCCAGGAGCTCGACGTCGAGCCCGGCGCCGGCGAGCAGCTGCCGCTCGCCGTGCAGCCCCATCAGGGCTTCTTGGTGGCAGTGGCCGTGGATCAGCGCGCGCCGTCCCTCGAGCCCCGCCGGTCGCCATCCGCCCCCCGCTCGCTCGAGCAGCTCGTCGAGGATCACGACCTGCCCGGCCAGCCGCCGCGCGTGTTCGTCGTGGGGCAGCAGCTTGCGCAGCTCGTCCCGGAACACCGAGGCGCAGCTCGGCTCGAGCACGAGGATCGGAGTGCCCGCCTCGAGCGCCCCCGACATCGTGTCGAGCACCCGCCGCAGCGCGCGCCGCGCCACCGGCAGCATCCCGAAGTCGTAGAGCGGCCTCCCGCAGCAGAGCCCGGGCGGCGAAAGCTCGACGGAGAACCCGGCCGCCTCGAGCACGGCGAGCGCCGCCTTGCCGACGTCCGGCTCGAACAGGTTGGTGAACGTGTCGACCCAGAGCACCACCGGTGGCGAAGCGCTGTCCGTCCGCCCGGGCTGCCGCCGCGCGTACCAGCCGCGGAAGCTCCGACGGGCGAACCGCGGCGCCGAGCGCTCCTGGGCGAGGCCCAGCATCCGCTTGCCCGCCGGCGCGAGCGCCGCCGAATGGCTGAGCGCGTTGATCAGCTGCGGCGCCCGGGCCGCCGCCCGGCCCCACCACGGCATCAGGCCGAGGGCGTAGTGGTGCAGCGGTCGCCGGCGCCGCCCGTAGTAGTGGGCGAGGAACTCGGCCTTGTAGGTCGGCATGTCGACGTGCACCGGGCATCCGCCGGTGCACCCCTTGCAGGACAGGCAGAGGTCGAGCGACTCCTTGACCGCGTCGGCGCGCCAACCCTCGGTGATCGGATCGCCCTCGAGCATCTCGAACAGAAGCCGGGCCCGGCCGCGGGTCGAGTGCATCTCCTCGCGGGTGACCTGGAAGCTCGGGCACATGGTCAGCGTGCCGAGGTTGCGGCATTTCGCCATCCCGAAGCATCGCTCGATCGCGGTGGCGAAGGAGCCGCCGTCGTCGGGATAGGCGAAATGCGTCGCGAGCGCCGGCGGCCGGTAGCCCGGTCCGAGTCGCAGCCCCTCGTCCAGCTTGACCTCGCCGATCAGCCGGTTCGGGTTCATCTTCGCGTCGGGGTCCCAGATCCGCTTGAACGCCCGGAATGCGTCCATCAGCTCGGGCCCGAACATCTTCGGCAACAGCTCGGCGCGCCCATGACCTTCCCCGTACTCCCCGGCCAGCGAGCCGCCGTGCGCGACCACGAGGTCGGCGGCCTTCTCCATGAACGAGCGGAACGTCCGCAGCCCGCTGGCGCTCTTGAGGTCGAAGTCCATCCGGGTGTGCACGCAGCCCTGCCCGAAGTGGCCGTAGTAGACGCAGCGGTAGCCGTGCTCGTCGAGCAGGCGCTGGAAGTCCCGCAGGTAGGCGCCGAGCCGGTCGGGATGCACCGCGGCGTCCTCCCAGTTGCCCTCGGCGTCCATGTACCCGGGTGCGCGGCTGTCGCCGACCGCGCTCTCGCGCACCTTCCAGACGCTCACCTGCTCGGCCTGGTCGATCACCACCCGGGCGTCGAGCTGCGGTCCGGCGCCGACCGTCGCTAGCGCTTGCCGGGCCAGCGCGGTGGCCGCCTCCGGATCGTCGTGGCCGTACTCGGCGAACAGCCACGCACGGCCTTCGGGCAGGAGCGCCCGCTCACGTGCGAGGCGCCCCTTGGCGACCATGTTCAGGATCAGCTGGTGGTCGAAGCCCTCGAGCCCGATCGGCTGCGTCCTGACCAGCTCGGGGACGTGGTCGGCGGCGGTGAAGACGTCGGGATAGGCGAGGACCACCGTCCGGCGGTGCTGGGGGCTCCGGACGAGGCGGACCGTCGCCTCGAGGATGTTCACGCACGTTCCCTCGGAGCCGACCAGGGCCCGGGCCACGTGGAAGCCGTTCTCGGGCAGGAGCTCGTCCAGGTTGTAGCCCGAGACGCGCCGCGGGATGTCCGGGAACTCGGCTCGGACCCGATCCGCGCAGCGGTCGCGCAGGTCACGGAGCGCAGCATAGATCTCGCCCGCGCGGCCGCCCGCCGCGATCCGGCGGGCGAGCTCCTCGTCGCTCGTGGCCCCCACGGTCATCCGCGTGCCGTCGTAGAGCAGGACGTCGAGCTCGTGCACGTTGTCGCTCGTCTTGCCGGCCATGATCGAGTGAGTGCCGCACGAGTTGTTACCGAGCATCCCGCCGAACGTGCAGTACTCGTGCGTGGCCGGATCGGGGCCATAGGTCAGGTGGTGACGCTCGGCGGCGTCGCGGAGCTGGTCGCAGATCACCCCCGGCTGTACCCGCGCGCGCCGGCCCGACGGGTCGAGTTCGAGGATCTGGTTGAAGTACTTCGAGTAGTCGAAGACCACGGCGACGTTGGTGGTCTGCCCGCTGGGTGCGGTCCCGCAGCCGCGCGCCAGCACCGGCGCCCCGAACTCGCGGCAGATCCGCACTCCGGCGACCACGTCGTCCGCGCCGCGCGGGACGACCACGCCGATCGGGACCGAGCGGTAGATCGAGAAGTCGTTGGCGTACATCGCGCGCGAGCCCGCGTCGAAGCGGACTTCGCCGGCGATTGCCCCGCGCAGCGCGCGCTTCAGCCCCGAGACGTCTACGTCGGGGGAGACGGGGAGGGTGGTGGCGATCGGAGCCTTTCGCGTCGAGTCGTCCCGGTCCCCGCGCAACCCTACCGGTCAGCCGCGGCCCGTGTGAAGGCGGACGTGGTTTTCCGCCCGCGTGACTGCGGGCCGCGCAGTTCGCGCCCGGCGGCCTAAGCGCGGGGCTGTGCCCGTTGTCGCGGAGCGCGCGCGGCGGCCTAAGCGCGGGGCTGTGCGCGTTGGCGGGCGGAGCGCGCGCGCGCCCTGGGCAGCTCGACCAGCGCGCTCGGGTCGAGCTCGAAGAACGCCTCGACTACGGCCGGGTCGAACTGGGTGCCCGCGAGCCGTCGCAGCTCGCCGAGCGCCCGCTCGACCGGCCATGCCCGCTTGTAGGGGCGCGTGTGAGTCAGCGCGTCGAAGACGTCGGCCAGGGCCACGAGGCGGCCGCCCAGGGGGATCTCCTGGCCGGCCAGCCCGGCCGGATAACCACTTCCGTCCCACCATTCGTGGTGCGTGAGCGCGATCTGCTCGGCCATCCTCATCACCTGCGAGGCGCTGCCGCTGAGGACCGCCGCCCCTGCGGCGGGGTGCTGCTTGACCCGCTCGTACTCGGGCACGGTGAGCCGCGCGCGCTTGAGCAGGATGGCGTCGGGGAGCGCGAGCTTGCCGAGGTCGTGCAGCGGCGCCGCCTGCCGGATCAGCGAGGCCTCGGCCGGCGTCATGCCGAGTTCGCGCGCGAGTAGGAACGCGGTCCGAGCCACCCGCCGGGTGTGCTCGTGGGTGCCGTCGTCGCGGAATTCCGCCGCCAGGGCGAGCCGATTGAGGGTGTCCAGCCGCGAGTCCTCGAGCTGCTGGTAGGTGTGCACGGTCTCCAGCGCCACGGCGGTCGAGTCGGCCAGCGCCTGGAGGGTCTGAAGCTCCTGGTCGCTGGCGATGTGGCGAGAGGCCCAGTAGTTGCCGATCGCGCCGACCGGGTCCGACTGGCGGATCGGGACGACCGCGAGGCCGTGCACGAACGTGGGACGGTAGACGTCGTGACGAATGCGGGCGTCCTCGTAGACGTCGGCGATCACCGCGGGTCGCCGGTTGTGAATCACCCAGCCGCTGATGCACGTCTGGGCCGAGAAGCGCTGGCCCTTCCACAGCGGGGCGATCGCGTCCTCGTCCGCGTACAGGCAGTCGTCCCCGTCGCGCAGCACGAACGTGGCGCCGTCGGCGCCGGTCAGGTGCCGGGCCGCATGGCGCACGACGCTCTGGATCTCCGGAAGCGAGCGGGCGAGCGACAGCTGCTGGATCGCCGCCAGCAGCTCGCCGGCGCGGTCGAGCGGCAGAGCTCGCGTGAACGCGAACAGATCACGCGCGCGTGGCTCGGCGCCGCCCGGCGGCTCGGAGGCTTCTGGTGAGCCGCTCCCGCTCGCGCGTCCCGGCAGGTCAGGCACGATCTCCAAAGCACACGTCTCGATATGCCGTTAAACGCGCGGGAGCCGGAGAACTCGCGCTGTTCGGGGAAAATCGAGGGGGCAGCGTCGCGGCCGGCGGGGCGATGGACCCACGCTACTGAGATCGCCGGCTCCGGTGTGCCTTCGAGCGCAGCCGGGCGGATTCGGCGATCGACTGCCGGCCGCTCCGCGGCCGGGCGGGCGCGCGGCGGGCGACGGCCACCCCGCACAGGCAAAGCAGGCCGCCGGGCAGCGCCAGCGCCGGCGGCACCTCGCCGAGCAGCAGCCAGCCGAGCAGCACGGCGAGCGGCGGGACGAGGTAGGTGGTGGAGCCCATCCGCCCCGCGGTCGTCTGGGCGAGCGCGTAGGCCCACGCGGCGAACCCGATGGCGGTCGGCGCTACTCCGAGATACACCGTCCAGGCGATCGCCGACCCGCTGGCGTGAGCGAGTTGATGCACCAGCGCGGGGGCGTAGAAGAGGCAGCTGATGGCCCCCACCGTGCAGGCCAGCCACGTCACGCGCAGAGCGGAGAGGTCTCGCAGCGCGGGCTTCTGCGCGACCACGCCGCCGGCGTAGGCGAGCGCGGCCAGGAGGCACAGAAGCGCGCCCCAGCTCTCGCGCACGCCCTGTCGCGAGCTGGCCAGGCCGATCACCGCCGCCCCGGCGAACGAGATCAGGCAGCCGACCACGAGCCGTGGCGGGAAGCCCTCGCGCAGCACGGCGCCGGCCAGCACCGCGATCAGGATCGGGCCGACGTTCACCAGCATCGCCGCCGTGCCGGCGTCGACCCGGCGCTCGGCGGCGTTCAGCGCGACGTTGTAGACCCCGAACCAGAGAACTCCGCAAAGCGCGATCTGCGCGGCCGTGCGGCGGTCGAGCGATCCGCGGCCTCCGTTCCGCTCGCGGCGCAGCAGGACCACGATCGCGAGCGCCGCGCTGCCCACGAGCAGCCGCCCGAGCGCGAGCGCGCCGGGCGACAGGTGGCGGTCGGCCGAGCGGATGCCGACGAACGCCGATGCCCACAGCGTCACGGCGATCAGCGCGGCGCCGAGGGCGCCGGCGCGCTCGCTCAGCGCGCCGTGGCCCGAGACCACTCGGCCTTGTGCGCGCGCTTGGCCGCCTGGTAATCGGCCAGCGCCTGCGGCGAGTCGACGTCGCCGAGCGTCGGGTGCGAGGGCACCAGATCACGAGCCGCGGCGACTCCGAAGCGCTTGGCCAGGACGGCGCCGAGCGCCTTGATCTTCATCTCGCCGAACCCGGGCAGGGCGGCCAGGTTGGCGCGTAGCTCGCCGGCGTCGGCGGCGCCGGTCCAGACGCGCGCGGCATCGCCGTCGTAGCGGTCGCGCACGTGCTCGGCGAGCTCCTGCACGCGACGGGCCATCGAGCCCGGAAACCGGTGGATGGCCGGACGCTCGCGGAACACGGGCTCGAGGTCGCTCGCCGCGAGCCTGGCGGCGTCGAGCGTCCCCAGCCGCTCGCGCAAAACGAGCGGTCCGGTGAACGCCTTCTGCACGCTGACCTGCTGGTCGAGGGCAAAGCCGATCAGTAGAGCCAGCGGATCGGTGGCGATCAGCGCGTTGGCCTCGTCCGATTCGGTGAAGTAGAGCCGTTCGGGCAGGACCCGATCATAACCCGCACTCGCCGCGCCCGCGATCGCGCGGCGCATGCCGATTCAGCTACCGCTCGGCCGGCGCCAGGGCCGGCGTGCTCACCGCGCGCCAGACCCGCTCGGGGGTCATCGGCAGCCGGGTCACGCGAACGCCGGCGGCCGCGGCGAGCGCGTTGGCCACCGCCGCCGGCGCCCCGGTCACCGGCGCCTCGCCGACGCCCTTGGCGCCGTACGGGCCGTCCGGCGCGGGCACCTCGACGATCTCGGTCTCGATCCGGGGGCTGGTGGCCGCGGTCGGCATCGCGTAGTCGACGAGGGTGCCGGTGACCAGTTGGCCGTGCTCGTCGTGGGCGAGCTCCTCGAGCAGCGCCCAGCCGAGCCCCTGCACCGTCCCGCCGAGCATCTGGCCCTCGACCAGGGCCGGGTTCAGCGCCCGCCCGACGTCCTGGGCGACGACGTGGTGCAACGGCGTTATCGCTCCGGTGTCGCGATCGACGCGCACGTGCGAGAGGTGGGCCGCCGCCTGCGGGGCCTGTGGCGGCGCGGCCCGGCCGTGTCCCTCGACCGGCATGTGGCGGCTGCCGAAGCTGAGGATCTTCGGCGCCAGCTCGTCGATCGCGAGTGCCTTGGCCGGCACGCCGGCGGGCTGCACCTTGCCGTCGGCGATCTCAAGGTCCTCCGGCGCGATCTCGAGCTCGCCGGCCGCGACCTCGAGCAGGCGCTCGCGCGCCTCGATCGCCGCTCGCTCCACCGCGCGGCCGACCGTGTAGGTGACCTTGCTGCCGCCGCTCGCGCCGGCGTACGGCGCGCTCGAGGTATCTGCGCTGACGATCCGCACGCGGTCGAGCTCGACGCCGAACGCCTCGGCGGCGATCGCCGCGAAGCTGGTCTCGACCCCGGTCATGTCCGCCGCGCCGGTGATCACCGTGAGACGGCCGTCGCTGTCGAGCCGGCAGACCGCCGCGGCGGGCTCTACTCCGCCCGGCCACCAGCCGATCGCCGCCCCGATGCCCTCGCCGGCGGGAAGCTCGGTCCTCCGGGCCCACAGCGGGTGCGCGCGAATCCGCTCTAGGCACTCGCGCGCGCCGAACACCGGAAGGGGCTGACCGGAGACGGTGAGGTCGCCCTCGTCGGCGACGTTGCGCAGGCGGAGGTCGATCGGATCGGATCGGAGCCGACCGGCCAGCTCGTCGAGCAGCGACTCGACCGCGAACGCGCCCGGGGCGGCGGCCGGCGCGCGGTAGGCGCCGAAGGTCATGCGGTTGGTCGCCACACCCAGGGCCGAGAGGTCGTGCGCCTTCCATCGGTACGGGCCGGCGGCGAGCATCGCCGCGATCGACTCGACGCCGAAGTCATCGGTCGCACCGCGGTCGACGAACACCCGGCCGCGGATCGCGGTCAGGTTCCCCTCGGCGTCCGCCCCGAGTTCCAGGTGGATCACCTCGGCCCCGGCGGGATTGGTGGCTGCCATGTCCTCGCTGCGGGTCATCACCAGCCGGACCGGGCGGCGCAGCACGAGCACCGCCGCGCAGACCAACGGCTCGACGATCATCATCTTGCCCCCGAACGCCCCGCCGAGCGGAGCGCTGCGGACCCGCACCTGCTCGACCGGGAGCCCGAACAGTCGGGCCAGCGAGTCTCGGGTGGCGAATGCCGCCTGGGTCGAGCTCGTTATCACGAGCTCGCCGTCGGGCTCGAGCGTCGCGGTGGCGGTCTGCGGCTCGAGATATCCCTGGTACATCCACGGCGTGGTGAATCGGCCGCTGACCACGACCTCGCTCGCCGCCAGCGCCGCGTCGACGTCACCGTCCCCGAGCTTCGCGGTCCCGAGCACGTTCTCCGACAGCGCCTCGTCCTCGAGCCCGCCGGCGGAGACGGTCGCGTGGGCGTCGCCGATGTCAGAGCCCTCGCCGTGGCTGGCGGCGTGCACGCGTGCCCGCGGAGCGCCCGGCCGCGCCGCCGCCTCGATGTCGAGCACCGGCTCCAGCGGCTCGAGCTCGACCTCGACCAGGGCGACCGCGTCCTCGGCCAGCGCCTCGGCCTCGGCGACGACGATTGCAACCGGCTGCCCGGCGTAGACGACCTCGCCGCGGGCCAGCGGCTCGTACAGGCGGCCCTTCCCGCCGGCCACGATCGGGAGATCGGCCGCGGTCAGCACGGCCACCACGCCAGGCAGCTCGAGCGCCGCCTCAGTTCGGATCGCCGAGATCATCGCGTGGGCCTCGTGGGCAAGCACGAGGCGGGCGTGAAGCAGCCCCGGCAGCGCCGTGTCGGCGGCGAAGCGCGTCGCCCCGCGAACCTTCGGCTCGGAGTCGCGGCGAGGCACGGAGACGCCGATCGCGGGCACAGCGGCAAGCTAGCACGTGCCCGCGCGGGCGCGCAGGCCCCGGTCAGGGCACCGCCGGCTCGGGCGCCGGGAGGCCGGCCAGCAGCTCCTCGGTCGGGGCGTCCATCAGCGCTCCGTGGTCGGTCTCGCCGGCTTCCGAGGCCCTGACGATGTCGATGGCGAGTGAGCGCACCAGGCCGGCGATCTCGTTCAAGGCGATGTCCGGGTGTCGCTGCGCGGTCTCAGTCGCCCGTCCGGCCGCCTGCAGCGCCATGCGCAGCACGTCACCGCTGCGCCACGGCTCGGGGAACTGCGCCGGCAGCTCCCAGGCCGCGAGCCCGAGCTCGCGGATCGCGTCGGCCAGCTCGGGCGGTGCCGGGCGGCCGCTGCGCACCTGAGTGAGCACGCCTCGCGCGAGCACCCGCGCGGTGTGGGTCGCGAGCTCGGCGTGCTCGACGGTCCGCGCGTAGCGGTCGAGCTCGACCCGAGTCCGGCGCCGCACCGGCGCCCAGCGGGCGGTGTCGGTGCCGCTGGCGAGTGCGTGCCGGAGCTCGTCGAGCTGATGCTCGAGATCTTGCGCGGCCCGCGTGGCCGCCTCGCCGTGGCGCAGGTCCCCCGTGTCGAGCGCGGTGGCCGCGTCCCGCAGGGCCACCCCGAGCCCACCGAACACCGCCGCGGTGCCGCGGGCGACGCCGAGCACCGGGTCAGGCGGGAACACCAGCGTGTGCACGGCCAGGGCCACCCCGCCTCCGATGAGAACGTCGAGCAGCCGGGCGGCCGGCGTCGAGGACAGCGTCGCCACCAGCAGCGCCGACACCGCCGCTTCGCCGACCAGCAGCTCGCCGCCCCCGAGGACGACCGCCGCCAGCATGGCAAGGACGATGAGCAGGCCGATCTGAGGCACCCCGTGGCCGATCGCCCGCACGAGCAGGTCGGCGACGACGATGCCGAGCATGACGCCCCCGATCAGCTGCACGGCCCGCTGGCGGCGCTCCCCGAACGCCGCGCCGAGCGAGGCCACGGCGGCGATCGAGGCGAACGTGGGTTGCCTCTCGACCCCGAGGAGCCGGGCCAGGTACCACGCGGCGACGGCGGCCAGGGCGGTTTGGAGGATCGGCCAAACGTGGGCGTGCACGCGGACCCGGCCGATCTGGACAAAGCGCGAGCTCACCCTACATACACCCCCTGTCCGAGCCGCCGTTACACGGCGGCGAGCGCGACGAGCTCACCGGCCAGCGACGGCGCGAGGTCACCGCGGCGAGCGACGCTCACCTGCTCGAGACCTAGCCACCCGGCGACCGCGCGCAGCTCGGCGGCGAGCTCGCGGGCGACGCGCGCTCGGTCGGTCCCCGGCTCGGCGAACGCGCCCTGGACGACCAGGGCGCCGCGCCGTCGATCGGACTTGAGGTCGGCGCGCGCGACGAGCGTCTCGCCGAGCAGTAACGGCAACACGTAATAGCCGTGCACGCGCCTGGCCGCCGGCGTGTAGATCTCGATGCGGTAACGGAAGTCGAACAGCCGCTGGGTGCGCGGGCGAAACCAGATCAGCGAGTCGAACGGCGACAGCAGCGCCCGGGCGTGCACCCGGCCCGGCCGGCGCGCGGACGGCCACAGGTAGGCCGGCTCGGACCAGCCCTCGACCTCGACCGGGCGCAGCTCGCCCGCCGTCGCCAGCTCCGCCACCCGGGCCTTCGAGGCGGCCCTGGGCAGGCGGAAGTAGTCGCCCAGGTCGGGCTCGGTGGCCACGCCGAGCGCCTGCGCGGCGACCCGCACCAGCTGGCGCTGGGCGGCGGGCGCGCTCGGGGTCGGCTGCTCGCGGATCTCCGCCGGCACGACGCGCTCGATCGTGTCGTAGACGCGCTCGAAGTTGACCCGCCGGGCGGCGCCGAGCCGACCGGTGAAGAACAGGTGCTCGAGCGCCACCTTGCCCTCGTGCCAGTTCCACATGTGACCGGCGCGCGGCGGAGGGCGCACGGCGCCGGTGTCGCGGGCGCGGATCGGGCCCCGCTCGGCGACCAGCCGCAGCGTCTGCGCCACCAGCTCAGGCTGCTCGCGGGCGATCCTGGCGATCGATCCCCACGCCTCGCGGTCGACGTCGGCCATCCGCCAGCGCAGCAGCGGGTGGAGCTCGGCCGGGATCAGCGAGGCCTCGTGGGCCCAGTACTCGACCAGCCTCCGGTCGACTCTCGCGGTGCCGTGGCCGGCAAGGCGATCGAGGCGAGCGCGGTCGTACGGGCCAAGCCTGGAGAAGACCGGCATGTAATGCGAGCGCACGAACACGTTGACGGAATCGAGCTGGAGCACGCCCAGCCGCTTGACGAGCGCCTCGATCCGGCCGGCGCTGGGCGGCCGCGCCGGCCGTGCCCGGTCAAAGCCCTGGGCCGCGAGCGCGATCCGCCGCGCTTCGGCCACACTCAACCGGCGGTCCGCTGGCGGCGTGCTCACGGGATGGGGGAGGAGGCTGTCCGGGCCGCGATCAGCGGCAAACTACCGGGATGACCAATATCGCCAAGCCCACGGACACCGGCTCGTGGTTCCCGGTGCCCGAGGAGCCGGACCTGCCCGACGATCTGCGCGGGCTGTTCGCCAAGGCCCGAGAGCGCCTGGGCTTCGTGCCGAACGTGTTCCGCGTCTACGCGTTCCGCCCCGAGCGCCTGAGCGCCTGGTTTTCTCACTACCGCCAGCTGCATCAGCCGAGCGAAGGGCTCAGCGCCGCCGACCGGGAGATGATCGCCGTCGTGGTCAGCGCGGCCAACGGCTGCCTCTACTGCCTCGTCGCGCACGGCGCCGCCCTGCGCGAGGAGCTGGGCGACGGAGTGCTCGGCGAGCGCGTGTCCTACGACTGGCGCCGGGCCGAGCTCGGCCCGCGACAGAGGGTGGTATGCGCGTATGCCGAAAAGCTGACGCTGCGCCCGCGGGAGGTCACGCAGGCCGACCAGCAGACGCTGCTCGACGCCGGCCTGACGCTCGAGGAGGCGTGGGACGTGGCCGAGATCGCCGCCATGTACAACTTCACCAACCGCATGGCGATGGCCACGAACATGCTTCCGAACCCCGAGTACAGCGCCCAGGCGCGCCCCGGCTGATCGGCCGCGCGGACATGGCCGGCACCGTACGACGCGAGGAGGTGACGCCCGAGACGTGGGCGATCGTGGCCGGGCGCCCGGGCTCCGCGCCGGGCGCCACCCTCAACACCGCGATCGTGGCCGCCTCGACCTACGTGCTGGGCGGCGAGCGGGTCTACAGCCGTACCGAGGCCACCGAAGGCTGGGATTCCTTCGAGGAGATGCTCGGCGGGCTCGAGCGCGGGGACGCAGTGGCGTTCGCCTCGGGGATGGCCGCCTGCGCCGCGGTGCTCGGGCAGCTGCGCACCGGCGCGCACCTCGTGCTGGGCGAGGACTGCTACCAGGGCGTGGCCGGAATCGCCGCTTCCGGCGTCCGGGCCCACGGCTGGCGCGTGGAGCGGCTGGCGGCGAGCGATCCCCGCTGGGTCGAGCGGGCCGGCGCGGCGGATCTGCTGTGGCTCGAGTCGCCGTCGAACCCGCTGCTCGAGGTCGCCGACCTGGCGGCGATCTGCGCGGCGCCGCGCGGGCCCCGGACTCGCGTGGTGGTCGACAACACGTTCGCGACGCCGCTGCTGCAACGCCCGCTGGAGCTCGGGGCCGACATCGTCGTGCATTCGGCCACCAAGCTGATCGGCGGCCACTCGGACCTGCTGCTCGGGGCGGCGGTCACCGCCGACGCCGGCGAGCTCGAGCGGCTGCGCGCGGCGCGCTCGCTGAACGGCGCTACGCCGGGAATGCTCGAGTGCTTTCTCGCGCTCCGGGGCGCGCGGACGCTCGCGCTGCGGCTGCGCCAGGCCCAGGCCTCGGCCGAGCAGCTCGCCGCCCGCCTGGGCGGGCATGCCGCGGTCGCCCGGGTGCGCTACCCCGGCTTCGGCACGATCGTGAGCTTCGAGCTCGCCGACGCGGCGACGGCCGACCGGGCCTGCCGCGCCACCAGGATCATCCGCCACGCCACGAGCCTCGGCGGGGTGGAGACCTGCATGGAGCGGCGCAGCGCGCAACCCGGTCAGGAGCACATCCCCCCGGGACTGATCCGCCTCAGCACCGGCTGTGAGGACCTCGAGGACCTATGGCGCGACCTCGACGCCGCGCTGTCCGCGGCTGACCGCGCCGGCCCCCGCGTGAGTTCCCGCTCAGGCGGTGAGAGCGCTCGCCTCAGGCGCTGAGCGCATCGCGCAACGCCAGCTCGGTCGACCAGAACGCGAGCTCGCCCCACGGGATCTCGCTGGGCGCGAAGGACCGCACCTCGACCGCCTCGGGCGTCGTCCGAGGCTCCTCGACGGCGAGCCCGCGGTAGACGATCAGCACGACGCGCTCGTCGGCGCGCGAGTACACGCCGACGAGCGGGCCGAGCTCGATCGCGATCCCGAGCTCCTCGTCGGTCTCCCGACGCGCCGCCGCCTCGACCGACTCGCCGAGATCGACGAAGCCGCCCGGAAACGTCCACAGTCCCCGGCCGGGGTCGAAGCCGCGGCGCAGCAGGATGACCCTCCCCCCGCCGTCGAGTGGGATCGCGGCGGCCACCGGCTTCGGGTTGAAGTAGGCCGCGTAGCCGCAGTGCCGGCAGGCGATACGCTGCGGAAAGCTCACCTCGGCCGAGCGGCCGCAGCGCGGGCAGAAGCGCGCCTCGGCCAAGGCCGGATTCAGGGATGCATCCACGCCCTAGCGCCAGCTCGCCCTCGCCACCTCGGCGATCAGCTGCAGCTTGCGCTCCTGCGCCGCCTCGCCGATCGGATTGCCCAAGGCGACCGAGGCGAAGCCGCATTGGGTCGAGAGGGCGAGCTGTTCGCGCGGGAAGAAGCGAGCGGCCTCGTCGATGCGTCCGGCGAGCTCCTCGCGAGTCTCCTCGCGCCCGCTCTTGGTCGACACCAGGCCGAGTACGACCTGCTTGTCGTCGGGCGCCTGTCCGAGCGGCTCGAAGGAGCCCGAGCGCGCGTCGTCGTACTCGAGGAGAAAGGCGTCGAAGGCGGTGGCGCGCTGAAACAGCGCCCCGGCGATGTAGTCATAGCCCCCGCTGGCCATCCACATCCCCACGTTGTTGCCGCGGCACAGGTGGATGGCCAGGCGCACCCCGGAGATGTCCTTCACCATCCCGTTGATCAGCTCGATGCCCTCGGTCAGCATCCGCTCGGCCGGCATCCCGAGCGACTCGGTCCATGCGCGGATGCGCGGATCGACCAGCGTGGCGAGCTCCGGGGCATCGACCTGGATGTAGGTGCAGCCAAGCGAGACCAGCTCGCGGATCTCCGAGCGCCCGACCTCGGCCGCGTCGGCGAACATCGCAAACGCATCGGAGTACGCGCCGCGCGAGTAGCTCGGGTTCCAGAGCCCGTAGAGGACGAGGGGACTGGGCACGGTGACCTTGAGCGGAACGCGGGCCCGAGCGCGGGCGTAGCTGTACTCCTCGCTGACCAGCGAGCGCTGGCGGCGAAGCTTCGAGGTCACCGCGGCGGGGAAAACCCATTCCGTCTCGCCCTCGGGGGTGGCCCACGGCATCGCGTTGCCGTGCTCGACCGGCTCGATCCCGGACACCGTCTCGGTGATCGGGCCCATGAATAGGAATCGGCGCATCTCGCCATCCGTGACCACATCGAGGCCGGCGCCCTCCTGGAGGGCGACAGCTTGGTCGACCGCGCGGTCCTCCACGCGCTTGAACTCGCTGAGCGGCATGCGGCCGGCCTCGAGCGCGGCGCGAGCCTCTTTCAGATACGACGGACGGAGCAGCGAGCCCACTACCTCGGCACGAAACATGATCACTCTCCTCTCTGGCGACGCGAGCAACGTACCATCCGCGGCAGGCCCGGCCTTTACGGTCACAGCGGTTGCGGTTATGCTCGCGCACGGCCCAGGTGGGGCCGATGGGCACACCGCATCAAGGGAGGGGATCTCATGAATCGCGGTAGAGCCGTCGCGCCGCGATCGCCGCATCCAGCCTGTTCTTCGCTGCCGCGGCGGCGCCGGCCGGCGCCAAGACCGTCACCCTGCATTTCTTCGCCGAGCAGGTTTACGCGAGCATGACCGGCCCGACCGGCAAGCCACTGCCCGCGAACGCGCAGCCGGCGATCGGCGACCGCTTCAGCTTCGCCAACGACGACTACGTGGGCAACCACACCAAGCATGCCGCGAAGGCAACCGCCTCCGACCACATCCTGTGCATGGTCATCGCGCGGTCGACCGCCATGTGCGACGGCCAGCTCGCCCTCGGCGGCTCGATGCTGTTCGCGCCCGACTTCGAGATCGACCTCGGCTCGAACAGCAGCATCTCGGAGGTCAAGGTGAACGGCGGCACCAACCGGTACCGCCACGCTTGCGGCACGGTCGTCACCAACAACATCGGCAACTCCAACAACAGCGACACGACGGTCACCTTCACCTACTAAGCGCGTGGACGTCTCTCGGCCGGGGGTCTCGCTCCCGGCCGAGGGGTCTCGCTCCCCGGCCGAGCGGTCCCGCTCCCCGGCCGAGGGGTCCCGCTACTTGGCCGAGGGGTCCCGCTACTTGGCCGAGCGGTCCCGCTCCCCGGCCGGGGGGTCCGACTGAATGCTCAGAACCGGAGGACCGGCTTGATCACCCTGCCCTCCTCGGCGTCATGGGCCGCGCGCTCGATCTCGTCGAAGTCGTAGTGGCTGATGATCCGCTCGACCGGGAAGCGGCCCTGCTGCCACAGCTCGATCAGCCGCGGCACGAACACGTCGGGCACCGATTCGCCCTCCACGATCCCGCGCAGGCCGCGCCCCAGCGCCAGCATCTGATTGATGTCGAGTGACACCTCGGCGCCGAACGGCGGCGCGCCGATCAGGCCGCAGCTGCCGCCGGGGCCCGTGGCGTAGACGGCCTGCGCGAGAACCTGCGGCGAGCCCGTCGTCTCGACGCTGAAGTCGGCCCCGAGGCCGCCCGTCGCCGACCTGACCGCCTCCACGGCGTCGGTCGCGCTGGCGTCGATCACTGCCGTCGCGCCGAGCTCCTGTGCGACCTGCAGGCGCGCGGGGCGGACGTCGACGCCGATGATCGTGGTGCAGCCGCTCACGTGTGCGGCCATCACCGCGGCGAGTCCGACTGTGCCGGTTCCGAACACCGCGATGCTGCTGCCGGCCGGCGGTCGCAGCGCGTTCAGCACGCCCCCGGCTCCGGTCTGGATCCCGCAGCCGAACGGCGCGACGACGTCGAGCGCCACCGACGGGTCGAGCTTGGTGACATTACGCTCGGTCGCCACCGCGTGGGTGGCGAAACTTGACTGACTGAAGAAGTGAGAGTGGACGTCGCGGCCTTCGCTGCGCAGCGCGGTCGTGCCGTCGGCGCGCGTGGCGCCGAAATTGCGTCCCCAGAAGTCATGACATACCCATGGCCGGCCGAGCTGACAGCTCGAACACGCGCCGCATGAGCCGTAGCTCATCGCGACGTGATCGCCGGGCGACACCTTCGTCACCGCGGCGCCGACGGCCTCGACCACGCCCGCGCCCTCGTGCCCTAGCACCGCCGGTAACGGCACGGGATACCACTGGTCACGGATGATGAGGTCGGTGTGGCAGATGCCGGAGGCCGCGAGCCGGACGAGCACCTCGTCCGCGCGGGGCTGGTCGAGCTCCAGCTCACGGATCGCGAACGGGGCTCCTTTGGACTCCGTCACGGCGGCACGAATGTTCACGGCGGCTCCTTTGACTGGGCGCTTTTCGGTCTCACGTCGGCGCGGCCGGCGGCCTCAGCCCCAGCGACCGCGCGACGATCTCCTTCATGATCTCGTTGGTCCCGCCGTAGATCCGCGTGACCCGGGCATCGGCGTAGGCGCGGGCAATCGGGTACTCGAGCATGTAGCCGTATCCGCCGTGCAGCTGCAGGCAGCGGTCGACCACCCGGCCCTGGAGCTCGGTGCACCACCACTTCGCCTCGGCCGCGTCCTCGGGGCTCAGCTCGTGCTCGCGCAGCGCCCCGACGCAGCGGTCGAGGAACGCCTCGGCAATGTCGACCTCGGTCTTGATCTCCGCCAGGGCGAAGCGCGAGTTCTGAAACGACCCAATCGGCTGCCCGAACGCCTTGCGGTCCCGGACGTAGTCGAGCGTCCACTGGAGCGCGGCCCGGGCCGCAGCGACCGCCATCACGGCGATCGCCATCCGCTCCTGCGCCAGGTTGTGCATCATCGCGCCGAAGCCCGCACCCTCGGCCGCGAGCCGGTCAGCGACCGGGACGCGGACGTCGTCGAAGAACAGCTCGGTGGTGTCCTGGGCGTGAAGGCCGAGCTTCTCGAGCGAGCGCCCGCGGCGAACCCCCGGCGAGGCGGCGTCGATGACGAGCAGGCTGACGCCGCGGTGCCCAGCCGCTCGATCTGTCTTTACCGCGGTGATCAGCAGATCGGCGTTGATCCCGCCGCTGATGAACGTCTTCGATCCGCTGACCACGTACTCCTCGCCGTCGCGGAGCGCCGTAGTGGAGATCGCGGCGAGGTCCGACCCCGCGCCTGGCTCCGTCATCGCCAGCGCCGCAAGCCGCTCGCCGGCGACCAGCCCCGGGAGCCACCGCTGCTTCTGCTCCTCGCTGCCATGTTGAACGATGTAGGGCAGGCAGAGGTCGTTCTGCCCGCTGATCCCCATGCACAGCGACGCCATCCCGGCGTAGATGCACTCCTCGATCAACACGCAGTTGAAGCGGAAGTCGTCGACGCCGACGCCACCGTACCGGTCGGGCACATCGATGCCGAGGAAGCCGGCGGCGCCGGCGGCGGCGTAGACCCGGCGGGGAATGATCCCGCCCCGCTCCCAATCCTCGTAGTGCGGGATCGCCTCGCGGGCCAGAAACGCGCGTACGCTCTCGCGGAAGTCCTCGTGCTCCGGTTCGTAGACGGTGCGTCGCATCGACGGCTACCGGCCCAGGGACGAGCCGGTGATCACGTGAGCTCGAGCCGCGGCAGCGTGACCCCGTAGGGCTGGCTGTGGGACGCCAGCCGCTCGGCCCACACGCGCGCGATCTCCTCCTCCGTCCAGCCGTCGTCGCTGTATTCGACCGCCGCTTCGCCGGGATGCGAGTACAGCGTCAACTTGTCGCCGCCGATCCCGATCGCCTGGCCGGTGACTTCGCCGGCCGCCTCGGACGCGAGGAAGACGACCAACGGCGCGCATTCCTCGGGCATGCCGACGGCATGCTCACGGCGGACCTCTCGCGGCAGTGGCTCTCCGGCCTCCACGCGCTCGGCCAGCGGCGCGTAGATCGGGATCGTCGCAGTCATCTGCGTCCACGCCGTCGGCACGATGGCGTTGACGGTGATCGCGGAGCGCCCGAGCTCCATCGCCCACGTGCGGGCGAAGGCGACGATCCCCGCCTTCGCCGCGGCGTAATTGGTCTGGCCGAAGTTGCCGAACTGACCCGCCGGTGACCCGACCACGATGATCCGGCCGCCGTCGCCCTGCTCGCGCATCTGGATCGCGGCCGCGCGTGCGCACGTGAAGGTTCCGCGCAGATGCGTGTTGATCACGAGGTCGAAGTCCTCGTCGGTCATCTTCCACAGCACCCGGTCACGCAGCACGCCGGCGTTGGTGACCATCACGTCGAGGCGCTCAAAGTTCGACACCGCCGCGTCGACGAGCGCCTGAGCCGCCTCGCTGCTGCCAACCGCGGAATGCTCGCCGACCGCCTCGCCGCCCGCGCTCGTGATCTGCTGCACCGTCTCGGCGGCTGCCGCCTCGTCGAGGTCGTTGACGACGACGGCCGCGCCTGCCGCGGCGAGCGCATTCGCGTAGGCGCGCCCGAGGCCGCGCCCGGCGCCGGTCACGACCGCGACCTTTCCGTTCAAGCCGTTCGTGGGCATCTCTCTTCCGATCGTGGCTGGTCCGCGTGGCTGCGCGGATCGTTTGTGGGAGGATCGCCGTTTCAGGCCCGTCGGCCGCCTCGGCGGGCGGCGGAACTGGGGCCCGCACAGGCTAAATGATTCGTTGCCCGCGGCGGGTCCGCGGCGGGCGCGCTCACGAGCGTCGCCGGTGGCGCGTCGCCGCTCGGGCTAAGGGCTGGCGCCTCGCTGCGGCCTGGGGGCAGCTGGCCCGGAGAGGCCGGTCGGCCTCGGTCTAGCTCAAGACCACGAGTACGCCCCTGGCCCGGGCGTACTCGAGGCACTGGCGGCGCCCGTGGGGGCCGAGGGCGCCGAACAGCAGCCGCCCATCCGTGCCGACGAGCGACCATCCGTCCGCGCTGGGGCACAGCTTGACGCGTCCGCCGAGATCGGTTCGGCTGGGCCGGGCCGCGAGCGTCCGAAGCTCGAAGGCGGCCGGTCTGGGGGCCACCGTGCTCATCACGAGCGCACTGTGGCAGAGGCGGGTAAGCGCGGCGGTAACGCCACCTTCGAGAACGCTAAGAACTACCGGCTGGCGACCGGCCGACGGGGCGCCGCCGACTCCGGTCCACCTTGACAGTCAGACTCGGGGCTTCTAGGGTCGCGCGGGTAGGGGCAAGTCGCCGCCGCGACCACGGGGGCGTTCGTTCACATCACGAGGAAAGGACCTGGCATGGACCAGGAGCACTTAGGGCGCGCCCACATCGCGCGGGCGCTGAAGGTCGGGCTCCCAGCGGCCGCGCTCGGCGCCGGCGCGGTCGGCGCTGTTGCCGTCGCGGCGGGCCAGAGCGCGGCCGCCACCAAGAACACCACGATCACGATTCAGGAGCCCTCGAAGGTCAATCCGGTCGAGATCCTGATGCCGCCCGACAACGCGAAGCCGAAGCTCGTGATCGACACCGCCGGGCTGACCGCCGTCGAGCAGAAGGCGCTGAAGAACCCGATCAACGTGCTCGCCTTCACATTCGGCCTCGGCACGGCGCAGAGCGGCGGCGCTGCCGTGGGCAAGGGTGCAGGCGCTGCGCCGGCCAGCGAGACGTTCAACTTCACGACGAAATCGGGGAGCCGGGACGCCGCGTTGTCCGAGCTCGTCATCGCCCGTCAGCTGGTGGCGAAGGTGACGCTCACGGCGGGTTCGGTTCAGTACGTGATGGTCAATGTCAGGCCGGTGACGTTCTCGCGGTCGGGGAAGGTCGTCGCCACGACGCTGACCTTCCAGAAGATCGAGACCACGTACACCGCGACCGGCAAGGGCTCGACGATGGTGAGCTCGTGGAACGCGCCGACGGCGCCGCCGATCACCGCTCCCTTCAACATCGTGGTCAACAAGAAGGCCTGAGCGGCGCTTGCCCGAGCCAGCCGCTCCGACGAGGACGCCGGCGGCGGCGGCCTACGACGAGTTCGCGTATCCCGGGTTTGCGTTCCCGCAGACCCGCCCGGACCGGCTGTACTCGGTCGCTCGCCTGTACGGGTTGCGGCCGGCGCCGCCGGCCGCGAGTCGATGCATCGAGCTCGGCTGTGGGGACGGGACCAACCTGCTCGCCATGGCGGTCACTCGCCCGGGAGGCGAGTTTGTCGGCATCGATGCCAGCGCGCGCGCGATCGCGACCGCGAACGCGCTCGTGCGCGCGACCGGCCTCGCGAACGTCGAGTTCAAGCACCTCGACCTCGACGCCCTCCAGCTCGAGCCCGGAAGCTTTGACTACGTCGTCGCCCACGGTCTCTACTCGTGGGTGCCGCCGCGGACGCGGGATGCGCTGCTCACCCGCTGCCGAGACCTTCTCGCGTCCGACGGCGTCGCGTATGTCAGCTACAACGCCTATCCGGGCGCCTTCCTGCACGACATGCTGCGCGAGGTGCTCGACGTCCACATCGACGGCAGCCGCGACGCCACCGAGCGGCTGGCGCAAGCACGGTGGCTTGCCGAGGTGATCGTCGCGGCCGGCGTGCCGACGCCCCATGGGCGCGCCCTCGCCGAGCAGATGGCTGCGCTGCTCGAGCGCAGTGACGCACTCGTCTACCACGACGACCTCGCCGCGGTGAACACTCCGGTCTTCTTTCGGGAGTTCCTCGCGCACGCCGGGGCCCATGGCCTCCAGTTCCTCGCGGAGGCCGATTTCCTGGAAAGCCAGGCCCTGGGCCTCTCACCGGTCGCCGAGCAGGCACTCGAGCGGTTGCCTCCGGACGTCCTCGTGCGCGAGCAGTACCTCGATCTCGTGCGCAACCGCGCCTTCCGGCAGACGCTGCTCTGCCACCGAGGGCTCGCGATCGATCACGATGTCGACCCGGGCCGCCTCGAGGAGCTTGCGCTGGCCTCACGACTGCGCCCCATCCAGGAGCGGCCGAACCTCGAGGAGGGGATGACGGAACGGTTCGAGACACCGGCCCAGCAGTCCGTCGAGACGGCGGATCCGCTCGCCAAGGCAGCGTTGATCGAGCTCGCCGAGGCCGCGCCGGGCGCCGTGCCGTTCGCCGAGCTGGAGGCTCGCGTGCGGGCGCGTCTGTCAGGCGGATCCTCGTCCCGCGAGCGCGCCGACGAGCTCGCCCCGATCCTGCTCGAGCTCTGCTTCGCCGACATGGTCGAGCTCTGGAGCGAGCCGCCGCCGCTCGCCGCCGAGCCGGACGATCGCCCGCGCGCCAGCGAGCTGGCGCGAGCGCAGGCGGCCTGCGGTCTCGGCACGGTGGCGACCCTCGCGCACACCAACGTCACCCTCGAGGATGACCTCGGGCGCGCGCTCGTGGATCTGCTCGACGGCGAGCGTGATCGTCAGGCCCTGCTGCGCGAGCTGGGAACGGTGGCTCCCCGCGTGCTGCCGGCCGGCGAGCTCCCGGAGGCGCTCGATGCCTCCCTGCGCCGATTGGCAGAGCTCGGGCTGCTGCGCGCCGCCGACGCCGAGCCCGGCCGGACACCGGCTTCGCCGCGCTAGCGCAAACGGAGCGCCGACCGCGCCGCGGCCCTCGGCACCTCGGCACGGATTGCCAGGCGGCGCCTCACCTGATGCCGCGACGTAGGCGCTCTTACCGTTTCGCTGACCGTGAGTGCTGACGTTGCCGCTGCCGTAACCGTCGTGCCCCGCGCGACGAAAACGTTCCCCGCTCGCGCGCGTCAGCGCCGCGGCCGCGATCCTGGTCGCTGAGCGAGAGTTATGGTCCTCGGGACGTGTCTCGCGTCGCCACGGGGAACGAAACTGTCGGCGGACGTCAAGCGAGGCCGGACACTGCGAACGACGACAGCCTGGAACTACGACCCCTCCGAGGTCGGAGAATGTGGGGTTACCTCAGACCGGCGCGGGGAAGACCGCATGCCAGACAGAGGGTGTCGTGGCGTCACACAGAGAGGATGGCGATGAGGATCTCCTGCGCATTTCCGACCACGCTGGATTCTCCCGAGCACATCGAGCTCGCCGAGGATCTCGGGTACGAGCGGGCGTGGCTCTATGACACGCCGCAGCAGAGCCCCGACGTGTGGATGATGCTCGCGCTGGCCGCGCAGCGGACGGAGCGCATCGGCCTCGGTCCGGGTGTCCTGGTGCCCGCCCTGCGCCACCCGATGGTCAACGCCGCGGCCACCGCCGCGCTTGAGGCGCTGGCGCCCGAGCGCGTCGCGGTCGCCTTCGGCACCGGGTTCACGGGGCGTCGGGCGATGGGCTATCGCGGGATCCCGTGGGCGTACATGGACGCCTACATCCGCGCCTACCGCGGCCTGCTGCGCGGCGAGACGATCGAGTGGGAAGGGGCGCGCATGCGCATGCTGCATCCGCCCGGACACGGCGCGCCACGACCGGTCGAGGTTCCGGTGTTGATCAGCGCGCTCGGGCCCAAGGGCGCCGCCGTCGCGCGCGAACTGGCCGACGGCCTGTTCGTGACCCTTTCGCTGCCCGAGTTCGCCAAGGAGTTCTCGTGGGTGCCCTACCTCTTCTGGGGCACGGTGCTCGACGATGACGAGGATCCGCGTTCGGACCGGGTGCGCGCGGCCGCCGGGCCCGGGCTCGCGCTGGCTTACCACGGAGCCTACGAATTCGCGGCCCCGCTATCCGAGCTGCCGGGCGGCCCTGAGTGGCAGAGGGTCGTCGAGCGCACGGCGCCCGACGAGCGCCACCTCGCCGTCCACGAGCAGCATTGCGTGGGCCTGAACGAAGCCGACCAAGCCGCTTGGGACGCAGGCGGCCACGCTCTGCTCGAGCAGGCGACGCTGAGCGGGACCGCCGATCGGGTCGCCGCCCGGATCGGCGAGCTCGCCGCCGCCGGCATTACCGAATTGGTCTATCAACCTGCCGGGCCCGACATCCGCCGCGAGCTCGAGACATTCATGGCAACCGCGCGGCCGGCCGTCGCAGCCTGAGGCTAAGCGCATGACCAGCCAACGCACGCTGACGACGCTGTTCGAGGGCGGGAGCTACTTCGAATGTCCGCGCTGGCGCGAGGACCGGTGGTGGGTCTCGGATTTCTACCGCCACGCCGTCTTCACCTACGACCCTGAGGGACGCGAACAGCTCGCGCTCGAGGTCGAGGCGCAGCCCTCGGGGCTGGGCTGGCTGCCGGGCGGCGACCTGCTCGTGGTCTCGATGAAGGACCGCCGCGTGCTGCGACGAAAAGTGGACGGCAGCATCGCCACCCACGCAGAGCTCTCGGACCTCACCACCGGTCACCTCAACGACCTGGTCGTCGACGGGCAGGGTCGGGCGTTCGTCGGCAACTTCGGCTTCGACCTGATGGCCGGCGGGCAGCCGGCGCCGGCGGCCCTGGTGCGCGTCGATCCCGACGGCGCCGCCACGATCGCCGCGGACGACCTGTGGTTTCCCAACGGGATGATGATCACCGACGACGGGACGCTGATCGTCGCCGAGACGTTCGCCGCGCGGCTCACCGCCTTCGACATCCAGGCCGACGGATCGCTGGCCAATCGGCGCGCGTGGGCGCAGGTCCAGCCGGCGCCGGAGCCCGCCGACACCGAGACGATGCTCTCCGCGGTCAGCTTCGCCCCCGACGGCTGCGCGCTCGACGCCGAGGGGCACGTGTGGGCGGCCAACGCACTCGGTGCGGCGGTCTGCCACGTCGCCCCCGGCGGTCGCATCGTGGAGGAGCTGCCAATGCCCGGAGGCCTCGGGGTCTTCGCGTGCGGGCTCGGCGGCCCGGACGGCCGCACGCTGATCGCCTGCGCAGCGCCGGACTTCCACGAGCAGGCGCGCGCGGCGGCACGCGAGGCGGTGTTGCTGACCACGACGGTCGAGGTCCCGCACGCCGGGCTGCCCTGAAAGCCCGAACGAGAAGCCGCTGCCGAGCGCGGAGAGACACTCGCTGACTCGCTCCGGTCGGCACGCGCTCGCTGAACTCGCTCGGGCCGGCACGCGCTCGCTGAGCTAGCTCCGGTCAGCACGCGCCCATCGCGAGCGGTTTGCAGCGCCGGTGGGAATGGCCCGGCTGGGACTCGAACCCAGGACCGACGGATTATGAGTCCGCTGCTCTGACCAACTGAGCTACCGGGCCGTGCTCGGCTGCGACGCTAGCACCGGATCGCGTCGCCGTCCGCGCGGATCCTCGGGTGCCGTCGGGCGCGCCCTGCCTTCGCGTGAGGTAGCCTAGTGCGGGTCGATGCTGGTTTTCGCTGATCAGGCGCTGGGGCAGACGCTCGCGCTGCTGGTTACGTTCCTCGGCGTGGGCCTCGTCGTCAACGTGGTGGTCGTGTACATAGTCGCCCAGGTGCTGGCCGAGCGCCGCCAGAACCGCGAGTACCGCGAGTTCCGCGAGGGCGGCTGAGGGGCGAGGAGTGCGCCGCGCGCTGGCCGGCGGCATCGAGATCGACGACGACCCGCAGCGGATCGACGTCGCCGCGGTTCACGACTATCTGAGCAACCAGTCGTACTGGTCTCGCGGGAAGCGGGTCGAGGAGGTCCGCCAATCGATCGCCACCGCGGCGCGCGTGCTCGGGCTCTACGACGGCGAGCGGCAGGTGGGATTCGCCCGCGTCATCTCCGACGGCGTCCGGGCGTCGCATCTGTGCGACGTCTATGTGCTGGCGCCGTATCGCGGCCGCGGCCTCGGCGTCGAGCTCGTGCGAGAGGCGGTCGACAACGGGCCCCAGGCGGAGCTCGCCTGGACGCTGGCCACCCGCGACGCCTACGGCCTCTATGAGCGGTTCGGGTTCCGCACGCCGAGGGACCGCGTTATGGAGCGCCCGCCGAGGCGCTGAAGGAAGGCCGGCCGCCGGCGTCGAATCAGTCGGCTGCCGATGAAGTCACTCACCAGCGCCACCGCCGAGGCTCCAGAGAGCCATCAGTCGCTCTCGGCGTACATCCGCTCGCGCTTCGACGATTTCTCGCGCTCGCAGAAGGACGTCGCCCAGTACATCGTCGACCACCTCGACGAAGCCGCCTTCCAGACCGCGGAGGAGCTGGCGCGCCGCGCCAGCACTTCGTCCAGCACCGTGGTGCGCTTCTCGCAGGCGCTCGGCTTCGAGGGATTCCCGGAGCTCCAGCAGGCCGCCCGCGAGGAGTACCGCCGTCGGCCGCCGACGGCCGGCGAGGCCATCCAGGCGGCCGCGCCGCTGTTCTCGCTCGACCACACGGAGTTCGAGGCGGCGCTCGCGGCCGATCACGTCAACATGGAGGACACCGCGCACAAGCTCTCGCGCACCGACGTCGAGGCGGCGATCGATGCGATCGTCTCGGCCGAACGGGTGCTGATCGCCGGCACGGACCAGATGGCGTTCTTCGCCAGCTATCTGCGCCATCTGCTGATGCTGCTCGCCCTGCGGGCCGAGATCGTCGCCAGTCCCTCCCAGGAGGCGCTCGGACGCCTCAGCCGGATCGACGAGCAGACGCTGGTCGTCGGCCTCTCGGCCGGACGCCCGCACCCGCTGATCACCCGCACGATGAAGCTTGCCCGGCACCGCAAGGCGCCGACCATGGCGATCACCGACGCCACGCTCTCGGAGGTCGCGCGGCTGGCGCGCATCCGGCTCTACTACTCCTCGAACACGCCCGCGTTCGTGCGCTCGCACGCCGCCCTGCTGTCGCTGATCCAGGCGCTGGCCTACGGCGTGTACGCCCGCGACGCGCAGCAGTACGACATGCGGATCAAGGCGTTCCGCCTGAAGTGAGCGGTGACGCTCGTCCACCACGAGCTGTGCTTCGGGTGCGGGCGGGTCAACCTCTTCGGCCTGCTCCTCGAGGTCGAGCCCGCTGGCGCGGACGCGGTGGCCGGCCGCTGCTTCTTCAAGCAGGATCACCAGGGCGCGGACCGCGGAGTGGCCCACGACGGGGTGGTCGCGGCCGCCCTGGCCGAGGCGATGGCGCTGGTCTGCGGGCCGGACGCCCGCGCCACCGAGCTCGAGCTCCGCCTTCTCGCCCCAGCGCCGATCGGCTCCTTCCTCGCCGTCCTCGCCACCGTGGAGCGCCGTGAAGGCGCCGCGGCCTATGCCGGTGCGTCGCTCGCGATCGAGGCCGGAAGCCCGCTGGCGCAGGCGCGCGGTACCTTCCGCCGGTGACCGCCGAGCCGCAGGAGGGCCCGAGATGCCGCTGAGCCTGACCCATCAGATCCTGAAGGACCACCTCGCTGCGGGGGAGCTGAGGCCGGGGTCACCGATCTCGATTCACATGGACCAGGCGCTCCTGCAGGACGCGACGGGGACGATGGCGCTGATGCAGTTCGAGGAGCTCGGCGTGCCGCGGATCAAGGTCGAGCGTGCGGTGCAGTACGTCGACCACAACGTCGTGCAGCTCGACTACAAGAACGCCGACGATCACCGGATGCTGCAGGCGCTCGCCCGCAAGTATGGGCTGCACTTCTCCCGCCCGGGCAACGGCATCAGCCACTACGTCCACATGGAGCGATTCGGCAAGCCGGGGCAGACGATGCTCGGGGCCGACTCGCACACCACACAGGCCGGCTGCCTGGGAATGCTCGCGATCGGCGCCGGCGGCCTCGACGTCGCGGTCGTGCTCGGCGGCCACCCATACGAGATCGCCTCCCCGGAGGTGGTGGAGGTCCACCTCAGCGGCACCCTCGACCGGCCGTGGGTACAGGCCAAGGACATCATCCTCGAGCTGCTCCGGCGCGTGCGGGCCAGCGGCGGCAAGAACAAGGTGTTCGAGTTCACCGGCCCGGGCACGGCCGACCTGAGCGTCCCCGAGCGGGCCACGATCGCCAACATGGTCGCCGACCTCGGCGGCACCGCTGGCGTCTTCCCGCCCGACGAGACCACGCGTTCGTGGCTCGAGCGCCAGGATCGCGCCGGGGACTTCGCCGAGGTTGGACCCGACCACGGGGCGGAGTACGACGAGCGGATCGAAATCGACCTCGGCGCGCTCGGTCCGCTGGTGGCCAAGCCGCACAACCCGGACAACGTCGTCGGGGTCGAGGAGGTGGCGGGCACCGAGATCGCCCAGGTGTGCATCGGGTCTTCGGTCAACTCGGGCTACAACGACCTGGCGCTCCCCGGCGCGGTGCTGGCCGACCGCGGCGGCCAGATCGTCAACCCTCGGCTCGCCGCCACCGCCACCCCGGGATCGCGCCAGATCCTGGCCGCGATCGCCGAATCGGGGGTCTACCGCCAGCTTTCCGACGGCGGGGTGCGGATGCTCGAGCCGGTCTGCGGGCCGTGCGTGGGCATGGGCCAGGCGCCCCCGTCGGACGCCAACTCGCTGCGCACGTTCAACCGCAACTTTCCCGGCCGGTCGGGAACGCCCGAGGACTCCGTCTTCCTGTGCTCGCCGGCGGTGGCGGCGGTGTCCTTGCTCACCGGCAGGATCGAGGATCCGCGCCAGTACGGCGACGCGCCCGAGCTGTTGCCGATGCCCGAGCTGCGCCCGTACGTCGACGACGTGCACATCTTCGCCCCCGCCGACGACGCCGAGGCTGAGCGGATCGAGATCCCGCGCGGGCCGAACATCAAGCGCCCGCCGGAGCACCGGCCGCTCGGCGACGCCCTCGAGGCGCGGATCGCCACGGTTCAGCCCGACGACATCTCGACCGGCGACCTCGCGCCCGACGGCGTCGAAGTGATGGCCTACCGCTCGAACGTCCCGGCGATCGCCGAGTTCACCCTGCGCCATCGCGATCCGGAGTTTCGTCGCCGGCTGAAGGAGTGGGGGAGCGGGTTCATCGTCGCCGGAGAGAACTACGGCCAGGGTTCGTCGCGCGAGCACGCCGCGCTCGCCCCGCTGCACCTCGGGGTCAAGGCGGTGATCGCCAAGTCGTTTGCGCGGATCCACCGGCGCAACCTGATCGCCCAGGGGATCGTCGCGCTGACCTTCGACGACCCCTCCGACTACGACCGGGCCGAGGTCGGCCAGACCTGGCAGCTGCGCGAGCTGCGCCACGAGCTCGAGCAGGGCGCGGAGACGATCGCCGCGCGGATCGAGGAAGGCGGCCAGGAGCTCGTGCTCCGCCACGACTTCTCCGAGAGCGAGCGGGCGATCCTGCTTGCCGGAGGCCTGCTCTCCCACCTGCGCGAGAGCGAGGGCACCGGCGGCGCGGACTCCGGTGCGGGCCGCGCCGAGCAGCGCGATGCCGGCGAGCGCGCGCACGACGGCGGCGGCGGGGGCGACAGCGGCGGGGGCGACGGCGGCCGGCGCGAGGACGAGGGGCTCATCCGCGAGGCCGGGCAGGGCGTCGGGGGCCATCACGAGTAGCCGCCCGGCGTCGCCTCACCAGCAAAGCCTGCGTCGCCCGACCCACCCGTCCGCGCTCGTCGAACAGCACGCTCTCCGCCGTGCCGATGCCCTCGGCGGCAAGCCTCGTCTCGGCCTGCAGGCAGATCCACTCGCCGACCGGCGGGCGCTCGATGTACAGCGTGAGGTCGGGGTTGATGAACACGAACTCATCCCACGAAAGCGCCGCGCTGATGCCGTTGCCGAAGTCCCCAGCGGCGGCGAGGCGCTGCAGCGGCGACGGCGCCTCACCGGCGACGATCGGATGGCGCAGGCGAAACCACGCGGTCGACGGGCCGCCGCCGAAGCTGCCGGCGACGAACCGGATCTCGATCGCGTCCGGGGCGAACATCGGCAGGCCATGCGGCGGTGCCAGCGCATTCGGCTCGCCGTGCTCGGGCCCGGGCGGCACCGACGGTTCCTCCGTGCTCACCTCGGCCGAGTCGGCCGCGGCGATCCGCAGCGCCCGCGCCCTCACCACCTCGACCTCGCCGGGAGCGAGGATCGAGCCCTCGAGCAGCTGCACGCGCTTACCGGGGCGCGCCACGAAGGCGTGAACCTCGAGCTCCCCCAGCGGGACCGGGCGGACGAACTCATAGGTCACCCGCGCCATGGCGAGGCTCTCCGCGCCGTCCAGGCTCTCGAACGCGCGCATCAAGAGCGCCGCGGGCGCGCCCCCGTGCTGGGCCTCGGGGTCCCATGGCCCGCGGGCGAGCTCGGAGGCGACGAACCGTCCATCCCGGCCGGCAAATACCGCCTTCTCGGACATGGCCGCACACGCTATCGCGCGGCTACACTCAGCCTCGTGAGCGACGAGACCAGGACTTCCCGCGACGAGGCGACGTTTACCGTCAAGGCCGGCCTCGCCGAGATGCTGAAGGGCGGCGTGATCATGGACGTGGTCACCCCCGAGCAGGCCAAGATCGCCGAGGACGCCGGCGCGGCCGCGGTCATGGCGCTCGAGCGCGTGCCCGCCGACATCCGGCGCGACGGCGGGGTGGCCCGCATGTCCGACCCGGCGATGATCAAGGGCATCCAGGAGGCGGTGAGCATCCCGGTGATGGCCAAGGCTCGCATCGGTCACTTCGCCGAGGCGCAGGTGCTGGAGGCGCTCGAGGTCGACTACGTGGACGAGTCCGAGGTGCTCACCCCGGCCGACGAGTTCAACCACATGGACAAGTGGGCGTTCAAGGTCCCGTTCGTGTGCGGCGCCACCAACCTCGGCGAGGCGCTGCGAAGGATCGGCGAGGGCGCGGCGATGATCCGCTCCAAGGGCGAGGCCGGCACGGGCGACATCGTCGAGGCCGTCCGCCATCTGCGCAGGATCAAGGGCGAGATCCGGCGGCTGACCATGCTCGAGGACTCCGAGCTCGCGACCGCCGCCAAGGAGCTTCAGGCGCCGCTGCACCTCGTGCGCCAACTCGCCGCCGACGGCCGCCTGCCGGTCGTCCTGTTCTGCGCCGGCGGGATTGCCACGCCGGCCGACGCTTCGCTGGTCATGCAGCTGGGGGCCGAGGGCGTGTTCGTCGGCTCCGGCATCTTCAAGTCCGAGGACCCCGAGCGCCGCGCACAGGCGATCGTCGAGGCGACAACGCACTTCCGGGACCCGGCTCGGGTGGCGGCGGCGTCGACCGGACTCGGGCAGCCGATGCTCAGCCTCGAGACCTCCAAGCTCGAATCAGAGCAGCTGCTCGCTCCCCGCGGCTGGTAGGCGCCGTGGCGCCACGGCCGGCAGGCGCCCCCAAGGTGGTGGGGATCCTCGCGCTGCAGGGCGGCTTCGAAGCGCACGCCCGGATCATCCGTTCGCTCGGCGCCGAGCCGCGCGAGGTCCGCGTCCCCGCCGATCTCGAGGGTCTCGATGCCCTCATCCTCCCCGGCGGCGAGTCGACCGTGATGACCCTCGGCGTGGAGCGGGAAGGGCTGGCCGAGCCGCTGCGCGCCCTGGCGGGAGACGGCATGCCGGTGCTCGGCACCTGCGCCGGGATGATCATGCTCGACCGCGACCATCTCGGCGTGCTCGACATCCGCACCTCACGGAACGCGTTCGGGCGCCAGCTTCACTCCTTCGAGGCCGACCTCGAGCTCGACGGCCTCGGCGAGCCGCTGCACGCCGTGTTCATCCGCGCGCCGTGGGTGGCCGAGCACGGCCCTGAGGTCGAGGTGCTGGCGCGTGTGGGGGAGCACCCGGTGGCGATCCGCCAGGGCAACGTGCTCGCCGTCGCCTTTCACCCCGAGCTGGCCGGCGAGCCCCGTCTGCACGAGCTGCTGCTGGGGCTGAACGGTTCGTAGGGGCCTCGCTGCGCGGCCCCTACACCACGAGGCCGTGGCGCATCGTGTTCTCGCTCACCGCCCGCGGCTCGACGAAGTGGCGCAGGTAATCGGGGCCGCCGGCCTTCGAGCCGGTGCCCGAGAGGCGGTTGCCGCCGAACGGCTGACGGCCGACCATCGCGCCGGTGATGCCGCGGTTGACGTACAGGTTGCCGACCGGGCTGCGGTCCTTGACGTAGCGGACGGTGGCCGGGTCGCGGGCGAACAGTCCGCCGGTCAGGGCGAAGCGCAGCCCGTCGACCACGTCGCAGGCGTGCTCCACATCGCGGACGCGGTCGATCGCCAGCAGCGGCCCGAAGATCTCCTCGCCCAGGACCGGCGAGTCGGCGGGCAGGTCGACCGCGACCGTGGGGGCGCAGAACCACCCCCGCTCCGGCACGGCCTCGACCCGCGCGGCGATCCGCCCCTGGGCGGCGGCCAGCTCGGCATACCGGTTGACCCGCTCGTGGGCCGCGCGCTCGATCACGGGCGGCACGTCGGTGGCGAGCTCGCCGGCCTGGCCAACCACGAGCACGCGCACCGCGCCGGCGACTCGCTCGATCAGCGCATCGGCGATCGCGTCGTGTGCGAGCACGCGCGCCGCCGC
>JAFAXX010000139.1 GCA_019240655.1 Solirubrobacterales bacterium | reverse complement strand
GCGGTGGCGATCGCCTGAAGCCCCGCCACTCCCGCCCCCAGCACGAGTACGGTGGCCGGGCGAATCGTCCCCGCCGCGGTCATGAGCATTGGATAGAAGCGACCCAGCTCCTGCGCCCCGATCAGCGCCGCCCGGTACCCGCCGATGTTGGCCTGCGAGCTCAGCGCGTCCATCGACTGGGCCCGGCTGATCCGCGGCACCGCCTCGAGCGCGAAGCTCGTCACGCCCGCGCGGGCGATCGCCCGGATCCCGTCGCCGTTGGTCAGCGGCTGCAGGAACCCGATCAGAACCCCGTCGGAGCGCAGCCGCGCCGCCTCGTCCGCAGTCGGGGGGGCGACCTTCACCACCACGTCGCACTCCCACACCCCCGCGCCGTCGTCCGGAACCCCGCCCGCCTCCTCGTACTGGGAATCCGGCAACAACGCGCCGGCACCCGCGCCCCGCTCGAACACCACCTGATGCTCTTGCCCGGTGAGCTTGCGGACCACCTCCGGCACCAGCGCCACCCGGCGCTCGCCCTCGGCGGTCTCCCTGGGCACTCCGATTCGCATAACCGGCCCGGAGGCTATTCGATTACTTCCCGAGACGACCGGCGCACAGCTTCCATCAGCCGAGCCCCATCGGCGCGAGCAGGACCGCCGTGGTGAGCCCGGCGTCGGCGGCCAGCTGGTTGAGCGCCGCCGGCGCCGTGGCCTTGGCGCTAGGCGCCTTCGGGCGCCGAGGCCGACGGTGATGCGCCCCGCCCGACCCGGCGCCGGCGCCCGCGGCGGGAGCCCCAATGCCCTGGGCGGCCGTAGGGCCGCCGCCGGCGACCGCCCCGCCCCGTGCGGCGGTTCCGCCCGCGGCGGCGTTCCCGCTCCCGGCGGCGTTCCCGCTCCCGGCGGCGTTCCCGCCCGCCGGGACGCGCGCGGCAGCCCCGGCCGCCGGCCGCCGGTGTGGTGCGCCCGCCCCCGGTTGCGGCCCGCGGGAGGTTGCTGCGCCCGCGGCGCTCGGCTGACGCGGCACGGGCACCAGCGGCAGCGGCTTCAGGGCCAGCGCCATCGCCGCCTCGCCGGTCACCCACACCGGCGTCTGGTCGCTCCCGCGCGCGTAACGCAAATGCCCATCGGAGGCGATCAGCGAGCTCAGGTACGCGAGCGGCGACGGCGCGCCGCCGCGATGCAGCGAGCCGGGGTTCACGCCGGCGGCGATCAGGCCCTGGACCGCCCACGCGGTCGACTGCGCGTTCGATCCGTCGCCGCCCTGCTCCGGCAGGCCGCCGTCGCGGTTCTGCTGGGCGGCGATGAAGCGAACCGCGCGGGCGCGAGCCGGCGCCGCCGCGCCGCCGGCCCCGGCCAGCGCCTCGAGGGCCGCGGCGCTGTCGTCGACGTCGCTGGGGGCGCCCGCGGTCGAGAAGCCGAAGCCGCCGTCCCCGTTCTGCTGGTGGATCAGCCAGGCGAGCGCACCGGCCGGCACGCCCGCGCCGGCCGCCCGCAGCGCGAGCACCCCGAAGGCGGTCAGGTTCACCTGTCCCGAGACCGAGCCGTCGCGGCCGAAGCGACGGGCCAGGGCGGAGGTGAGGCCGCCGGCGTCGACGCCGGCCGCGCGAGTGACCAGGATCGTGCGCTCGAGCGCTCCCGCGTCCGCCGACGGCCCCGTCCCCGAGCTCACATAGGCGAACAGGCTGGCTCCACCGCGGCGGATGTCGAGCGGGTTGAACCCGTCCGAAGCGAGCCCGAGGGCGGCCCACGCCGAGTACATCGGGCTCGACGGCTGGCCCGGCGCCGGGCCGTAGCCGCCGTCGCGGTTCTGCGAGGAGAGCAGGTAGGACGCCGGGGTGGCGGCGCCGGCGCGCGCGGCGGGCACAGTCACGGCGGCAAGCAGCACGGCCACGACGAGGACCGGCACGAGCGCCGGCGGGGGCCGCCAGGTCACCTGCAGGCGAGTCGCGAAGCGCCGCAGAGACCGGATCAGGGCGGCCCCGAAGATCAGCGCGAAGGCCAGGCACCCGCCGGCGTGGACGAGGTCGAAGCCCGTCCCCTTGCCCACGTAGACGCCGAGCTGCGCGAGGCTGTGATCGCTGTAGGTCACCCAGTCGCCGACGTCCTGGACCGCGGCGAACGCATAGCCGGCCACCGCGCACACGAGCGCCAGCGGCCACCGACCGACGCGCCCGCGGCTCACCCGCGCAAGCCCGGCGCCGCCGACGCCGGTCGCTCCCCACGCCGCCATCTGCCACGGTGTCCACGGCCCCTGGCCGAAGAAGAAGTTCGAGGCCAGCCCGGCGACCGCTCCGACCACGAACCCGGGCGCGCCGCCGAGCGCGTAGCCCGAGATCAGCACGATGTCCGTGGTCGGCTTGACGTTCGGCAGCGCGGCGAACGCGATCCGGCCGAGCGCGGCGAACGCGGCCAGGGTGCCGACCAGGGCGACGATGCGGGCATCCGGCCGGGTGCGCTCGTACCACGCGAAGCCGGCCGCCAGCGCGAGCGCGAGGAGGGCGAACGAGCCGAGCTGCCAGGTCATGCGGGAACCGCTTCGGGGCTTGCCCGCGCGATCACCGCCACGCCCTGCTCGGGACGGAGCGCCCGGCCCGCGCCGCCGAGGATCCGAGCGGTCTCGGTCGCGAAATACGTGCCGCCGGAGAGGATCTCGGCGGCGGGGGCGTCGGCGATCGGGGCGCCGTCGGCGAGCAGAATCACCCGGTCGGCCACGGCGGCGGCGAAGTCGGGGTCGTGAGTGGCGACCAGCACGGCGGTGTCGAGCCCGCGCAGGAGCTCGGCCAGGGTGTCCTTGTCGGCGCGCCCCATCCCGCGCGTGGGCTCGTCGAGGCACACCAAGGCCGCCGGCGCGCCGCCGGCGTCGAGGACGATCGCGAGGGCGAGGCGCTGGCGCTCGCCGCCCGAGAGCTCGCGCGGGTGACGGCCGGCGGCGTCGGCCAGCCCGACGGCGGCGAGCGCCAGCGCGGAGGCTTCCTCCGCCACGCGCTCGTGGACGAGGTAGTCGGTCGGGTTCTGCAGCAGCAGCGCGACCCGCCCGGCCGCCCGCACGGTCCCCCGCGTCGGGCGCAGAAGGCCGGCGCCGTGGCGAAGCAGGGTGGACTTGCCGGCGCCGTTTCGCCCCATCAGCGCGACCTTCTCGCCGGGGGCGATCGCCAGGGTGACACCCCGCAGGATCGCCGGGCCGCCGCGGATCTCGTGCCACACCCGCTCGAACGCCAGCGCCGGCTGCGGGCGGTCGGCGCCGTCCCGAAAGCGCCGGCTCCGGCGCCGTCCGGGGTGCGAAAGCGCTCGGTCGGGCCGCCCGCCCGCGCCCGCTTCGCCCGTCTCGGGCAACAGCCCGCGGGCCCTCAGCGCCGCGCGGGCCCCCTTGACCCCGGCGACCGGGGGCAGCCCGAGCCCCGCGAGCAGCCGTGCCCCAGGCGTCTGCAGCGACGGCGCCGCCCGCGCCGCCCAGCCCAGGAACTCCTCCGGCGCAGCGTCGAGCGCGACCCGGCCCCCGGCCAGGGCGATCACCCGGTCAGCGGCGCCGAGGCAGCGCTCGAGGCGGTGCTCGGCGAGCAGGATCGTCGTGTCGCAGTCCGCGTTCAGCCGTGTCAGCAGCCCGATCAGCTCATCGCCGGCGACCGGGTCGAGCTGCGAGGTCGGCTCGTCCAGCACCAGCAACGCGGGGCGGCCGGCCACCGCGGCGCCGAGCGCCACGCGCTGGAGCTCGCCGCCGGAGAGCTCGGCGGTGGGCCGGTCGAGGAGGTGCGCGATGCCGAGGGCGACCGCCGCCTCCTCGACCGCGCGGGCGACCGCGGCCGGCCCGTCGCCCCGGTTCTCGCGGGGGAACGCGAGCTCGCTGCGCGCCGTGCCCATCACCACCTGTGACTCCGGGTCCTGAAACAGCGTCCCGACCGCGCCGGCCAGCGAACCCGGACCGTGCTCGCGGGTGTCCATGCCGGCCACCTGGACCCGGCCCGCCAGCACGCCGCCGTGGAAATGGGGGACCAGTCCGCAGGCGGCGCGCAGCAGCGTCGACTTGCCCGAGCCCGATGCGCCGGCGAGCACCACCAGCTCGCCCGGCCCGATCTCGAGGCTGACGTCGACGAGCGCCGGCCCGGGCGCGCCCGGATAGCTGTAGCTCAGGCGATCGAGCACGAGCACGCTCACCGCTCGAGCCCCCGGCGATCGGCGAACGGCAGCAGCGCGCAGGCCAGCATCGCCGCGCCGGACAGCCACTGCACGGCCCCGAGCGGCACGCGCAGCGACGGATAGGCGTGCAGCGGCGCCAGCCCGGCGACCCGGGCGCTGACCGCGAGCGCCGCCACGCCGGCGGCCGAGAGCGCGAACGCGATGTCGTGGCGGGACATCGGCGCGCGGTGGCGCGGCGGCTTGTGGGCGGCGGCGTAGCCGCGGACCTCGAGCGCCGCCGCGACGTCGAGCGCGCGGTCGAGCACGCCCGCGGTGGCGGCTCGCATCAGCGCGAGCCGGGACGGGGGCGGTCCGGGCCGGCAGCGCTGCGCCTCGGCCAGCCGCCGCGAGTCGCGAACCAGCACCGGGACCATGCGCGTGGCCAGTGTGGCGGTGAGCGCGGAGTGAAACGAGACGCGGCGGAAAAGCCGCAGCACCTGGTCGGGGTCGACCGCCGCGGTGTACAGCGCTCCGCACAGGACCAGCGCGGCCGCCCGCAGCCCGAGGACGCCGCCGTATACCGTCGCCTCGAGCGTCACGTCGGTGTGGCCGAGCACGGGCAGGTCGCCGAGCCGGGCGATCACCGTCAGCCCATCTCGCGTAACCAGCGCGTTGATCAGCGCGATCGCCAACGCCGCGGGGAGCGCCAGCCGCGCCGCCCGCCGCAGCTCGGGCCCGACCCCGGCGAGCGCGCCGGCGCCCGCGATCGCCAGCGTGACCGCCGACAGTGCTGCCGGGCCGCTCACGAGGAGCGCGGCGCAGGCCAGCGCCAGGCAGTAGGCGCACGCGGACGCTGCCCGCGCGGCGTGCAGCGGACTCCGGCGCCGGCGATAGATCACGTGGAGCCCTCCAGCGGCAGCGGGAAGTCGCGGCCGCCCTGGACGGCGAGCGCGAAGCGGTTTCGCAGCCGGGCGACCGTGAGCGCCCGCGCCGCCGCCTGGACGCCCTGAGGATCGGTGCCGGTGACGAGCCACGTCGGCGCGAAGCCATGCGAGGCGGTGGCAGCGATCAGCCCCGCCCCGGGGCCCAGGCTCGCGACCACGCGGCCGCGAGGGTCGAGCAGCAGGATTGCCGAACCAGCCGGGTTGAACCGCGCGTAGACCCCGCTCAGCGAGGGGCCCTTCTCGATCACGTCGGCGACGATCTGGGGACGCAGCTCGGCCCAGGTGCCGACGTCGACGGTGAGCGAGTCGGTGCCCGAGCCGGTCCCGAGAAGCTGCGTCGCCGACGGCACCCCGAGCGCGCTGAGCGCCGCGGTGACCGTCCGGCAGGCCGCCGCGTCACGCCCGCCACACTCGAGCGCGGTCGGGAGCCGCTTGCCGGCGATGCCGTGCAGGAACGGCTCAGGGTAGGAGCCGACCACCGCGGGGATCGACTCGGTGACGGTCCAGTCGTGGAGGTCCCACCAGATGCGATCACCACGATGTACCGCCGTCTCCGCGGCACCGGCCACGGCCTCGATGCCGTTGACGTAGTAGAACCAGTCCCGCCGCGCCGAGTTGCCCGAGAGGCCGTCGATCGACTCGACGAAGCCGCCGCCGTAGCGCGTCGTGACCCGGGCCGAGCGCTCGAGCATCCGCATCACGGTTTCGGAGCCTGGCACGTTGGGCTCGGCGGTCGACGCCACCGCCGAGGTTCCGAAGTCGCGGCTGACGGTCAGCGTGACGTCGGAGGTCCCCTTGCCGGCGCCCAGGCCGCAGCCGGCGACCACGACCGCACACCCGATCGCGACCGCCGTCGCTGCAGCGCGGGACTTCATCTGGCGGGTCGGCTCGATCTGAGTCCTAGCTCCTACTTGACGATCTTGAACTGGAGCTTCTCGCTGGCGCGGAGCGCCACCGCACACACGCCCTTGCTCGACGACTTGCCGTTCACGTAGACGCTCCAGTAGTCCGGGCTCCTCGGCGTCACGCCGAGGATCGAGGTGATGAACACCCCGCCCACGCTCGCGTAGTACTTGCCGTTCCATTTTCCATGGGTGGCGGCATCGAGCGCGCCGGCCGCGCTGCTGCCGGGGCACTTGCCGCGCGGCGTTCCCCCCTTGGTGATCGACCCTTTCTCGCCATGCACCACGGTGGTGCGCAGCGTCTTGGTCAGGGTCTTTATCTGAACGGTCACCTTCGGTCCGGAGCCTGCGGCCGCGGCGATACCGGCGCTCGCGACGGCGATGACGATCGCTCCGACCAGAGCGACGAGGATCCTGCGATGCATTGAGGTCCACCCCTTTCCACGAGGGCGTATGGGTTGACGGTCGAGGCTGGTCTCCTGGCTTACGGGCCTACCGGTCGCGCCTTCCCGGTTGAACGACTCAACCAGTGGCCTCGTGCGACCGGCGTCCCCGATCACAGTGGCGGGTCCGCGCCGGGGTCTCACCGGCTTCCCATCACCACCGACCTTGAACGGCGACGATGGTACCGGTCTGAGGCCGACGTAGACTCACCGCCATGACCGTCAACCTGACCCGGATCTACACGCGCCTGGGTGACGGCGGCGAGACCCACCTGGGCGATATGAGCCGCGTGCCGAAGACGCACCCCCGGATCGAGGCGTACGGGACCGTCGACGAGCTGAACGCCCAGATCGGCCTGGCCCTGACCGTCCAGGGCCTGTCGGGGCAGTACGCGCAATGGCTGCGCCACGTCCAGAACGACCTGTTCGACGTCGGCGCCGACCTCGCCGCGCCCGAGGATTCCGACCGAGAGCGATTGCGGGTCGTGCCTGAGCAGACCGCCTGGCTCGAGCAGCGCTGCGACGAGGTCAACGCCGAGCTGCCGCCGCTGAAGTCGTTTTTGCTCCCGGGGGGCTCGGTCGCCGCCGCGCACCTGCACGTCTGCCGGACCGTGTGCCGGCGGGCGGAGCGGGAGGCCATCGCCTGCGGCTCCGAGGTCAGCGGCGAGGTGGTTCGCTATCTGAACCGCCTCTCCGACCTGCTGTTCATCCTCAGCCGCGGGGCCAACGATGGCGATGAGCCGTTGTGGGAGCCCGGCCGCTATCGCTGAGCGCCGTGATCTGGCGCTGGGCTTCGCCCAGCATCCATGGGGCGGGAAATCCGAGTTGTCCCGGTGCGGGTGCTACCGGCGGAGCGCCAGCATCATCCCGGTGGCCAGCGCGAGCGCGAGCAGCCCGATCGCGGCGGCGCCGACCATGAACGCCCCATGCGCACGGGCATAGGCGTCGACCTCCTGCGGCCGGGCCACCGCCAGAAGCCCGGCGAGGAGCACCGCGAGGGCCAGCGTCGCGCCCGGTGGCGTCAGCGCCGCGCGTAGCGAGACCCGCCGGTCCCGGCCTGACGCGCTCGGGCCGGTGGCCTCCTCGCGGGGGCGCCGGCGCCGAAGCTCGGTGGACCGCAGCGCGGCCACGCCGAGCAGCGTCCACGTGCTGGCGACGAGATAGCCGCCGAGCACGTCGCTGGGGTAATGCCAGCCGAGGGCGAGGAACGAGTAGGAGACGGCCACGGCCAGCGCAGCGCCGAGCGCGGCCGTGACCGGGCGCAGGCGGGGCGCGACGGCGAGGATCATGCACAGCGCCAACGACATCACCGCGGTGGCGTGCCCGCTCGGCCACGACGCGGGGTCAACCGGCGAGACGCCGCCGAGCAGCCACGCCGCCCGCGGCTGGGCGAGAAGCGCCTTCAGCAGCTCGGTGGTCACGTTGGCTCCGAGGAGGATCGCCCCGATCGCCACCGCCAGCCGGAACCGCCGGCGGGCCAGGGCGATCAGCACCGGCACCCCGACCAGGTAGACGTATGGCTTGGGGTTGCAGAGCCCGGCCATCGGGGCGGCGATCGAGGCGACCGTCCCGTGCTGCCCGAGGTCGTAGAAGCCGCGGAAGACCGACTGGTCGAGGTGCTCGAAGACCGTGACGTGCAGCGCGAGCAGCCACGTCGCGAGCAGCAGGAGCGCGGCGCAGGCGGCGCCGAGGAGCGCGTTGCCGGCACGCAGCATCATCCCGCTCCAGGCTAGTGCAGCGCCGGGCTGGGGCCGCTGGCGGGACCGTCGCCGACGCCGCGGGGGTTCCCGGGCCGCCGGCCGGCCCCCGGCTCAGTTGTCGTGCTCGACGCGGGCCTGCCGGCTGATCCGGATCTCCGGCGCGGTGCCGGTCCGGCGGATGTAGTCGTAGCGCTCGATGTCCTCCGGCGAGGCGACCTCGGCGCTGACCGCGTTGGCGATCTCGATCCGATTGGCCTCGTAGAGGAGCTCCTGGTAGCCGGGCGCGGCGTCGGGCCGGCCTTCGATGTCGAGGTCATACCCGCCGCAGCGAAGCATCCAGCGCTGGCCGCGGGCGAGCTTCTCGGCGCTCACCTTGACCGGCCAGGTTTCCGGCTGGCCCTCCTCGGCGCCGTCGACGCGCAGCCGCGCGTACATCGCCCGCAGCGCGCGGGCGAGCCGCTCGAGGTTGCGGCGATACGGCGCGGCAACGATGGCCACCGGCCCTCCCGCTTCTGGCTTTCCACGCGCCGCGCGCGCGACGGCGCCGACGAGCACGTACTCCACACGGTTGGTGTTCAGCCAGCGCAGGACGGCGACGGCCCTCTGGTCGAGGTGCTCGAAGCCCTTGGTCGGAGTGGCGGGATCCGCGTCGATCCGGGGCACACGACGTTTCAGCAGCATGGGCGGTCGTTTCGCCGGTCGCGGCTGGAGTCCTTCCCGCGAGTCCGCGGTGCGCCGGCGTGGAGGCTGACCTAAGCTGGATTCATGTCCCCTGGTGGAGCACCGCGACCGCTCCGGGGCTCGCGGCCTCGATGGGCGATCGGGGCCGCGGTCGCGATCGTCACGGTGGCGGGCGCGACGGCCGCGATCTACCCGCTAAAGCTGTTGGCCCCGGTGGTCTCGTTGAGCGTGGTCTACCTGCCGGCGGTGCTGCTCGTGTCGGCCTACTGGGGGCTGGCGCTCGGCCTCGGCGCCGCGCTCCTCAGCGCGGCCGAGTTCAATTTCTTCCATCTGCCGCCGGTCGGCCGCTTCACCATCGCCGACAGCCGCAACTGGGTGGCGCTGGCGGCATTCACGGTCGTGGCGGTGGTGGCCGGGACGATGGCCGAGGTGGCCCGCAGCCGGGCGCTCGAAGCCGAGCGCGGCCGCGCCGAGGCCGATCTCGCCGCCGCGCTGGCGCGGGAGCTGCTGGCCGGCGCCGAGACCCGCGCGGCGCTCGGCGCCACCGCCCGGCGGATCTCAGAGGCCCTCGGGATTTCCTCGGCGGCGATCGTCCTCGGCCGCGGCGAGGGTGACGAGCGGCGGCTCGCCCTCCCGTTGCGGGCCGGCGACGGCGTCCAGCTCGCCACCCTGATCGTGCCGGTCGGGATCAAGGGGCCGGCGGCCCAGCGGCTGCGGGAGCAGGTGGTTCCGGCGCTGTCCGCCCTCGTCGCCATCGCGCTGCGGCGGGACGCGATGCAAGCCGCCGCGGTCGAGACCGAGGCACTGCGTCGCAGCGACGACGTCAAGACCGCGCTCCTGCGCGCGGTGTCCCACGATCTCCGCACTCCGCTGACCGCGATCGTGGCCGCCGGCCATGCGCTCGGCACCGGATCCCTCACCGCCGAGGAGCGGACCGAGCTGAGCAGCGCCGTGGTCGACGAGGGCGAACGCCTGGCGGCGCTCGTCGAGAAGCTCCTCGACCTCTCGAAGCTGCAGGCCGGGCGGGCGGCGCCGCGGCGGGACTGGATCTCGATCGACGACGTCCTTCAGGCCGCCCGCGAAGCTTCCGCGCCGGCGGCCGCGAGCGATGTTCGCATGTCCGTCGACCCGGACGTCCCGGAGCTGCGGGCGGACGCCGCCCAGCTCGAGCGCGCGTTCGCCAACCTGCTCGAGAACGCGCGCCGCTACTCCGGCGGCCAGCCCGTCTCGCTGCACGTTCGCCGCAGCGGCTCCCGGGTCATCGTGCGCGTTGTGGACCGGGGACCGGGGATCGAACCCGGCGAGCGCGAGCGGATCTTCGAGCCGTTCTACCGCGGCCCGCGCAGCGCCAGCGCCGAGCCGTGGGCCGGATCGGGGCTGGGGCTGGCGATCGCCAGGGGATTCATCGAAGCCAACGGCGGTTCGATCACGGTCGAGTCGCTGCCCGGCCAGGGCTCGAGCTTCCTCGTCGCCCTGCCGATCGAGCCGGAGCCGGTGGCGGCGGCGGCGACGGCGCCGGCATGACCCCGTGCCCGGACCTCGGGTCCGGCACGAGCGCCCGCCCGCGGGTGCTGGTCTGCGACGACGAGGCCCAGATCCTCCGCGCCCTCCGGGTGATCCTCCGCGACGCCGGATTCGAGGCGCTGCCGGCGGCCGGCGCCGAGGAAGCGCTCGATGTGGCCGCGGTGCAGCGGCCGGACGCGGCGATCGTCGACCTGGTGCTGCCCGACGGCGACGGCGTCGAGGTCTGCCGCCGGCTGCGCGAGTGGAGCGCGATGCCGGTGATCGTGCTCTCGGCGGTGGGCGATGAAGACGCCAAGGTCCGTGCGCTGGCCGCCGGCGCCGACGACTACGTGACCAAGCCGTTCGGCCCGCGCGAGCTGGTGGCGCGGCTGCGGGCCAACCTTCGGCGCAGCGACCCGGGTCCCGCCGAGGCCGTGGTCGAGGCGGATGGGCTCGAGGTGGACCTGGCCCGGCGCAGCGTGCGCGTCGGCGGCCAGGACGTTCACCTCACCCCCACCGAGTTCGACCTGCTGCGCCAGCTGGTGTCCAACCGCGGCCGCCTGATGACCCACCGGGACCTGCTCCGGTCGGTCTGGGGCGCCGGCTACGCGGATGACACCCAGGTGCTGCGCGCCCATATCGCGAACCTCCGGCGCAAGATCGAGCCGCCCGGCGGCCCGCGGCACATCCGCACCGACCCGGGGGTCGGCTACCGCTTCGCGGGGTGAGCCCGCCCCACCACCGGCGGGCGGTCTTCACACGATCTTGATGGCCGCGGCTCGATTCTGCACGCCGCCTTGAGCACAAAGCCTCCACGATCGTCCTCATGGACTTTCTCGCCATCTTGCTCGCCGTCCTGATGTTCGCCGCGCTGCTCGCCCTGATCGCCGGAGTCGAGCGGATTTGAGCGCCGGCGACGTATTCGGGCTGATCGCCTCCGCGCTGGTCTGCATCTATCTCCTGTACGCCCTGATCCGGGGCGAGAGGTTCTAGTGCCCCGCCCGCAAACGTTCATCCTGAACCTCGAGGAGGCACGCTGGTGACGTTTCTCGGGTGGCTGACGATCCTCGCCTTCGCGGGCATCCTGACCGCGCTGGCCGTGCCGCTCGGCCGGTACATGGCCTCGGTCTACGCCGGGCGACCGACGGTGCTCGACCCGCTGGTCCGCAGCCCGGAGCGGCTGCTTTACCGGCTCATGCGCGTCGATCCGGACCGGGCGCAGGACTGGAAGGCCTATGCCCGCAGCCTGATCGTCTTCTCGCTCGCCGGATGGCTGCTGCTCTACCTGATCCTGCGGACCCAGACGCTGTGGGACTTCAGCGGGCTGAACCCGCAGCACTTCCACTCCGGGACGTGGGATCTCAGCTTCAACACGACCTCGTCGTTCATGACGAACACGAACTGGCAGTACTACTCCGGCGAGACCACGCTCAGCTACTTCAGCCAGATGGCCGGCCTGACCGTGCAGAACTTCCTCTCCGCCGGAGTGGGAATCGCGGTGGCGGTGGCCCTGATCCGCGGGATCGTCGGCCGCAGCGGTCGCAGCCTCGGGAACTTCTGGCAGGACCTGGTGCGCACGGTCCTCTACGTGCTCACGCCGATCTCGTTCGTGATCGCGCTGGTCCTCGTCTTCCAGGGATCGATCCAGAACCTCTCCCACTACGTGAGCTTCAACGGGCCGAGCGGGATTGCCAACACGATCGCGATGGGGCCGGTGGCCTCGCAGGAGGCGATCAAGCTGCTCGGCACCAACGGGGGCGGCTTCTTCAACACCAACTCGGCGCACCCGTTCGAGAACCCGACCGGGTTCACGAACCTGATCGAGATGCTGGCCGTGCTGCTCATCCCGGCCGCGCTGATCCTCATGTACGGGCGGATGATCGGGAACCGCCGTCAGGGCTACACGATCTACGCCACGGTCATGGTGATGTTCCTGGCCGGCGCTGCCGTGGCCTACATCGCCGAGGCCCACGGGTCGCCCGCCCAGCACGCCGCCGGGCTGCACACCGCGGTCGTCCACGGCTCGTCCGGCGGCAACCTGGAGGGCAAGGAGCAGCGCTTCGGGATCGCCGGCTCGGCGCTGTTCGACGTCGTCACCACGGTGACCTCGTGCGGCGCGGTCAACAGCGCGCTCGAGTCGTTCACCGGGATCGGCGGCGCCGTGCCGTTCGCGAACCTGTCGGCCAGCGAGGTGATCTTCGGCGGGGTCGGCACCGGCCTCTACTCGATCCTCCTCTACGTCCTCCTCGCCGTGTTCATCGGCGGCCTGATGGTCGGCCGCACGCCCGAGTTCCTGGGCAAGAAGATCGAGGCACGCGAGATCAAGCTGGTCGCCCTCGGCCTGCTGATCACCCCCCTGGCTGCGCTCTTCTGCACTGCCCTGGCCACCGCCAGCCGGGCCGGGCGGGCGTCGATCTCGGCCGCCGCGACCGGCCCCCAGGGCTTTTCGGAAACCTTCTACGCCTACCTGAGCCAGGCCAACAACAACGGCTCGGCCTTCGCCGGCTACACCGGCTACAACCAGCCGAACCCCGGCAACCTCGGCGCCCATGGCGTCACCTTCGCCAACCTGCTCGGCGGCTTCGACATGCTGGTCGCCCGGTACGCCCCGATCCTGTTCGCGCTGGCGGTGGCCGGCGCGCTGGCCGGCAAGCGAGTCAGTCCGGCCGGTCTCGGGACGATGCGCACCGACAACCCGACCTTCGCCGTGCTGCTGATCGGGGTGATCGTGCTGGTCGGAGCGCTCACCTTCTTCCCCGCCCTGCTCCTCGGCCCGATCGTGCAGGGCCTCACCACACACCTCTACTGAGCCATGAAACGCGAAGTCGTCACCTCCGCACTCGGAATCCTCATCCTCACGCTGATGCTGGGGCTCGCATATCCGCTGCTGGTCACCGGCGTGAGCCAGCTGGCCTTTCCCGGCAACGCCAACGGGCAGCTGATCAGGGACCAGGGACGGGTCGTCGGCTCGAAGATCATCGGCCAGAACTTCGGCGGCAACCCGCGCTACTTCCAGTCGCGCCCGTCGGCCACCACCCCGCCCAACAACGCGGCCGCCACCACGTTCTCGAATCTCGGGCCCAACAACGTGGCCACCGAGAAGGAGATCAGCGCGAACATCAGCGCCTACCTGAAGCTGAATCGCCCCTACGACTCGGCGCTCACCCGCGCCGAGGTCCCGGTTGACGCAGCCAACACCTCGGGGTCGGGGATCGATCCGGGTATCTCGGTCGCCAACGCGGACATCCAGGCTCATCGCGTCGCTGCGGTACGCCGCCTGCCGATGGCCGAGGTGACCCGCCTGATTCGCACCTACACCCACGGGCGGGGGCTCGGCTTCTCCGGGGAGCCGGGCGTCGACGTCCTCGAGCTCAACCTGGCCCTCGAACGACTGACCTGAAAGGACGCCGGCATGTCGATCACCGCACCCCCGGAGCGCGCCACCCAACGCTCAGAGCGGACCGAGCGCCGGGCCGTCTCGCTGCTGCGCCGGGACATCGTCGAGCGCGCGCTGATCGACAGCCTGACCAAGCTCGACCCCCGCGTGCAGATCCGCAACCCGGTCATGTTCGTGGTCGAGCTCGGGGCGGTGATCACCTCGGTGACGTGGCTCATTCAGGTATTCGGCGGACGGCCGCTGGGCGGTGGCCACGAGCCGGCCTGGTACACGCTGACGATCTCGATCTGGCTGTGGCTGACCGTGGTCTTCGCCAACCTCGCCGAGGCGTTCGCCGAGGGGCGCGGCCGCGCGCAGGCCGACACCCTGCGCACGATGCGCCAGGAGACGGTCGCGCGGCTCATCGACGGGTCCACGAAGCAGGCCAACGAGCTCGTCCGGGGCGACGTCGTGGTGGTCCAGGCCGGGGAGCTGATCCCGGGCGACGGGACCGTGATCGACGGGATCGCCTCTGTCGACGAGTCCGCGATCACCGGCGAGTCGGCGCCGGTGATCCGCGAGTCCGGCGGGGATCGAAGCGCGGTCACCGGCGGCACGCGCGTGCTCTCGGACCGGATCGTGATCGAAATCACGCAGGAGCCCGGCCAGTCGTTCCTCGACCGGATGATCTCGCTGGTCGAAGGCGCGCAGCGCCGCAAGACGCCGAACGAAATCGCGCTGAACATCCTGCTCGCCGGGCTGACGCTGGTGTTCATGGTCGTTGTGGCCACGCTGCGGCCGTTCGGTCTGTTAGCCGACACCGCGGTCTCCGAGACCACGCTGATCTCCCTCCTGGTGGCGCTGATCCCGACCACAATCGGGGCGCTGCTGTCGGCCATCGGGATCGCGGGCATGGACCGGCTGGTGCGCCGCAACGTGCTCGCCCTGTCCGGTCGGGCGGTCGAGGCATCGGGCGACGTCGACGTGTTGCTGCTGGACAAGACCGGCACGATCACCATCGGGAACCGCCTGGCGGCCGAGTTCGTCCCGATGCCGGGCGTCTCCGAGGTCGAGCTGGCCGAGACCGCTCAGCTCTCCTCGCTCGCCGACGAGACGCCCGAAGGCCGCTCGATCGTGGTGCTGGCCAAGCAGTACGGGATCCGCGAGCACGACATGGCCGACCTGCACGCCGAGTTCGTGCCGTTCACGGCCCAGACCCGCATGAGCGGCGTCGACCTCGACGGCCGCCGCCTGCGCAAGGGCGCCGGCGACGCGGTGATCGCGTTCGCGACAGCCGAGGGCGGCCGGCCGCCGGCGGAGCTCCAGCCAGTGCTCGACCGCATCGGGCGCGAGGGAGGGACACCGCTCGCCGTGGCCCGCGACGCACAGGTGATGGGCGTCA
>JAFAXX010000047.1 GCA_019240655.1 Solirubrobacterales bacterium | reverse complement strand
GATGGCGGTGTTGGGCGCCGAGCGCTGGGTTCAGTTCGTCTCTGAGAGGCGCTTGAACCGGGATCAGTGAGCGACCTTCCTACAGCTCGGCGGCCCGAGCGCGGGCGGCCTGACGGACCAGGTGGTCGCGCTCGGCGACGTTCGTCGCGCGCCGGGCGGCCTCTACGTACGCCGTGGCGGCAGCGGGCAGGTCGCCGTCGAGCTCGTGCAGGTGGCCGCGTACGGCATGCCACCGGTGGCGGTCGCCGAGCACCTCGCGCAGCCGATCGGTCTCGAGCAGCCCCGCGGCGGGACCGAGGACGTGGCCGACCGCGACCGCGCGGCCGAGCACGGCGGCGGGGTCCTGGCGCACCGGGTCGTCGGTGAGGGCGACGAGGTCGTCGTACCACGCGAGGATCTGCGGCCAGTCGGTCTCCTCGGCGCTGGCCGCGTCGTCGTGCAGGGCGGCGATCGCGGCCTCGATCTGGTAGCGCCCGGGGCGACGGGCGGCCAGCGCCGATTGCAGGACGCGCACGCCCTCGGCGATCTCGCGGGTGTCCCACAGGCCACGGTCCTGCCGGTCGAGCGTGACGATGCGACCCTCTGAGTCCAGTCGCGCCGGGAGGCGAGCGTGGTTGAGGAGCATGAGCGCGAGCAGCCCGCGCGCCTCCTGTTCCTCGGTGGCGAGGGTGAGTTGGCGGGCGAGCCGGATCGCCTCGCGCGCCAGGTCCACCCGGCCCGCGTGGCCGGCCGTGTAGATGAGGTAGAGCACGCGGAGCACGACGGCGAGGTCACCGGGACGGTCCAGGCGGCGCCCCCGCAGGGCGCGCTTGGCCCGGCTGATCCGCTGCGCCATCGTCGCCTCCGGCACATAGAAGGCGTCGGCGATCTCTTGGGTGGTGAGGCCGCCGACGGCGCGCAGGGTCAGCGCCACCTGGGAGGCGGGCGCGAGGTCGGGGTGGCAGCAGCAGAAGAGCAGGAAGAGAGTGTCGTCGCCCTCCTCGGTGGCGGCGGGCGGCGGCTGGGCGTGTGTCGCCTCCTCGCGGCGGTGGCGGGCGGCCTCGCTGCGGCGGGCGTCGACGAGCCGCCGGGTGGCGACCGTCGCCAGCCACGCCGGCGGGTCGCGCGGCGGGTGCTCGGGCCACACCCGCAGCGCCTCCAGCAGCGCCTCCTGCAGCGCGTCCTCAGCGGCATCGAAGTCCTCGCCCCGCCGAACCAGGCCCGCGAGCACCCGGGGGACGAGGGCGCGCAGTGCGCCCTCGTCCAGCCGGCGCGTCGGCTCGTCGATCACGCCGCGTCGGTCGTCCGAGGACGCTCCCACATGACCTCGCGGACGTCGATCCACTCGTACAGCGGCTCCCCGCCCGGGCCGGGCTCGGAGGAGACGTAGGCCGCGAGCTCGACCGCACGCTCGCGCGAATCGACGTCGATCATCCACCAGCCGGCGACCAGGTCGCTGGTTTCGGGGTGCGGGCCGTCGGTGGTGACGGGGGCGGCGTCCGGGCCGCCGTAGCGCACCCAGGTGCGCGCGGGCGTGAGTGCCTGCGCGTCGACGTACTCGCCGTTCTCCTCGAGCAGCTCGCTGACGTGATTCTGGAAGGCCATATGCGCCTCCACGTCCTCGGGGGGCCACTGGTCGATCGGGGGCACGGGACGGTGCGGCTCCGGGCCGCCGCGGTAGTGCTTGAGCAGCAGGTACTTCGGCATCGGGGTCTCCTGGTGTCGTGGGCCGCGCCTGTCGAGGCCCTTCACCCGGTGAGCGGAGCCGGTCAGAGCTTCTCGACATGGAATCACTCAATTCAGCTCAGATCGTGGCGTAGCGGGAACCCCTTGCGGGAGTTGTGCCTGAAGATCGTCCCCCTTGACGGCCGCTCGTTGTCGGCTGTCCCCTGAACCCGCCCGATCAACTGCCCGGTCAGGGGCGACAACCGGGATGTTCGCGGCGCGAGGAATGCGTGTGCGACGCTGCGGACCAGGTGCTCAGGTGGTTAGGGTGCCGTGGCCGCGGCGGGTGTGGTCGACGGCGACGAGGCGTAGTTCGCTGGTGTAACGGGCGCCGTCGTGCTCGAGCCAGCATTGCCTCGGGCTGGGGAGCATTTCGCTGAAGCGGACCGTAGCGTCGGGATCGGCGGTTGTGGCGCGGCCGAGCATCCGGTGTAGGTTGCGGGTCAGGGCGGCGCTGTCGAAGTCTGTGCGTAGACCGGCTTTGCCTCGCCGGCGACGAGGCAGAATGCTTGGCGCGGGAGCCCGAGGCTGGCCGCCCACGCCGCCATGCCGGATGCCTCGGCCGGCCGGTCGGCGGCGCGCGTGCGCCAGCTTTCGCGGCGCAGGACGGTCCGGCCGACCGTGAGGCGCGGACCGGCGTCCGGGAATGGTTGAAAGGTCTTCATCGCGCAGAGGAACATCGGCAGAAACAACGCGTGGGTGACCGGCGCGCGGAGCGTGCCCCCGCGGTCGGTGATTGCCTGTTGAAGGTCGTTTGAATCCGGCACCAGAGGCGGTGGTGGCGCTGTTGATCCCCGGGATGGTGCTCTGGGGCTTGGCACGCTTCGCGCGTTCTTGAACGCGCGAGAGCCCTCCCCCGAGCTTGGCGTTCTGCGGGGAGGGCTCTCTGGATGCCGGAGGTGGCACCCGATGTTGAGCGTATGCGCCGAGGAGGCGCGTGTCGAGGCTGAGCTTGTTGGGGGGTTGTTGTCGTGCCCGTCGTGTCGGGGGGTGTTGGGGCCGTGGGGTCGTGCGCGGGAGCGGGTGCTGCGCTGCTCGTGGGGGGATCGGTTGTTGCGGCCGCGGCGCGCGCGGTGCCGGGGCTGCTTGGGCACGCATGTGCTGCTGCCTGATTTGTGTTTGTTGCGGCGCCAGGACGAGGTGTCGGTGATCGGTCAGGCGATCGAGGCGAAGGTCGCCGGTGTGGCGTATCGGCGGATCGCGGTTCGGTTGGGGGTGCACGCGGACACGGTGCGTGGCTGGCTGCGCCGGTTCTGCGAGCGGGCGGGGGTGGTCAGGGCGCATTTCACGCGCTGGGCGGTGGCGCTGGACCCCGAGATCGGGCCGATGTTGCCGGCGGGGAGCGGGATCGCGGACGCGTTGGAGGCGATCGCGGTCGCCGTCCGGGCGTGGGTGTTGCGGTTCGGGCCGGGTGATCCGTGGCGGATCGCCTGCCGGCTGTCGGGCGGGGGGCTGTTGGCAACACGAGCTCCCGCCTAGCCGTGGGCGAGTTGAGCTGAGAGGGTCCCGCGCTCGTGGTGATCGAGCGCTGGGAGAAACGAATGGATGAGGACCGTCGCCGAGAGATCGGCCTATTCAGGTACGCGTTGATCCGGGACGCCGCTGATGCGTCGTTGTCGAAGGCTGAGCGCGGCCGGCTGGTCCGCGCGCTCGCCGAGCGGGAGCACATGGGGCCGGACGGATGGCTGGTGCGGGTCGCGCGCGGAACGCTGGATGAGTGGATCCGCTTCTATCGCCGGGGCGGCTTTGAGGCGCTCGTTCCCCAGCCACGGGTGGTTGAGCCGCGCACGCCGGCCGGGGTGCTCGAGCTGGCGTTCTCTCTCAAACGGGAGCGGCCGGAGCGGACCGCGGCGCAGGTCAGGGAGATCATGCTCGCCGCCGGCGGGCCCGCTCCGGGGTTGCGGACGTTGCAGACGCATCTCGCCCGGCAGGGGCTCAATGTCCGCGCGGACGGCCGCTCGCCGGGGAAGGTGTATGGCCGCTTCGAGGCCTCCGCTCGCAATGAGTTGTGGACGGGGGACGGGTTGCGTGGCCCCACGCTCGTGGGTGCGGCGGCTCGGCGGGCGGTGTTGTTGGCGTTCATCGATGATCACTCCCGGCTTTTGGTCGGGTGGCGGTGGGGCACCGGCGAGGACGTGTTCCGCTTGGAGGCGGCGCTCCGGGCGGGGTTGATGGCCCGTGGTGTTCCCGAGGCGATCCTGGTCGACCGCGGCTCGGCGTTCGTCTCCTCGCAGCTGCTCAGGGCGTGCGCGGTGCTGGGCGTGAAGCTGATCCACGCAAGTCCCCGGGCGGCCACCACGAAGGGGAAGCTCGAGAGGTTTTTCAGGACGGTGCGCGATCAGTTCTTGGTCGAGATCGATGACGGCGTCGAACTGGCGGAGCTGAACCGGTTGTTTTCCGCGTGGTTGGAGGTCGTCTATCACCGACGCGCTCATTCGGAGACCGGGCAGACGCCGCTTGCGCGGTTCGATGCCGGCGGCGCGCCGCCGCTGCCGACCCCGGCGCTGCTCAGGGAGGCGTTCTTGTGGTCGGTGCAGCGGACCGTGACCAAGACCGCGACGGTGTCGCTGCACTCAAACCAATACGAGATCGACGCCGCGCTGGTGGGCCGCAAGGTCGAGCTGATCTTTGACCCGTTTGACCTGACGAGGATCGAGGTGACATACCAGCATCGGCCGTTCGGTCTGGCAGTCCCGCTCCTGATCGGCCGGCACACCCACCCCCAGGCCGAGCGCGAGCTGCCACCACCCTCGGCGCCGACCGGGATCGACTACCTCAAGCTGCTCGCCGAGCAGCGCGACACCGAGCTCGGCGGGCAGCGGATCGACTACTCAAGCCTCACCAACGGCGCCGACAGTGACAGTGACATCAGAGACGGCGACGGCGAGGATCGTGACATCAACCAGCAGCAGGAGGAGGACGGACAGTGAGTATTGATCGGTTGCGCGCGCACTATGGGTTCTCGCGGATGCCGTTCGGGAAGGACCTGGCGCCGGGGATGCTGCACGCCCACGACGCGCACGCGCAGGCGGTCGCGCGGATCCAGTGGTGCATCTCCGAGCAGGCGATCGGGGTGATCTCCGGCGAGTGCGGCGCGGGAAAGACGGTCGCCGCCCGCGCGGCGGTCGCCAGCCTTGACGCCTCCCGCCATACGGTGCTGTATCTCGGCACCCCGGGCGTGGGGCTGCGCGGGATCTACGGGCTGATCGTCAGCACGCTCGGCGGCACCCCCAGGTTCCATCACGCCGCGCTGATCCCCCAAGCCCAGGAACTGTTGGCCGCCGAGAGCACCGAGCGTGGCAAGCAGGTCGTTCTCATGATCGATGAAGCGCACTTGCTCGACGCCGAGATCCTGGAGGGAGTGCGCTGCCTGTCGAACCTGGGGATGGACCAGACCGCCCCGTTCTGCCTGCTGCTGCTCGGCCAGCCGACGCTGCGCCGCCGACTGCGACAGAGCACCTTCGCCGCACTGGATCAGCGGATCGCGGTGCGCTACGCGATCACCGGCCTGTCCGCCGAGGAGACCCAGAGCTATGTGCAGCACCACTTGGCGCTCGCCGGGCGCTCCGACACGCTGTTCTCCGACGACGCGATCGGCCTGATCCACGAGGTCTCCCGCGGTCTTCCACGTCAGGTCAACAACCTCGCCGTCGGATCGCTGATCGCCGCGTTCGCTGCGAAGAAGGCGATCGTGGATGAGTCCGCCGCCCGCGCCGCCGTGGCCGACGTCGCCGCCGAATGACGCTGTCGCTGCTCGACCAGCCGCCCGAGGACTGTGAGCCGGCCGACACGACGCTGCTTCCGCCGCCCGCCGGATGGCCGGCGCCGCCCGCCCCGGCGGTCTATCACGAGCTGGTCGGCGCGATCGTCAAGACGATTTCGCCGCATACGGAGGCCGATCCCGTCGCGATCCTCACCCAACTGCTCGTCGCATTCGGTGCCGCCGTCGGCCGCGGCGCCTTCTTCACTGTCGAGGCGACCCGGCATCACCCGAACGAGTTCATGCTGTTATGCGGCGACAGCAGCAAGGCCAGGAAAGGTTCGTCCTGGGATCATGTCCGCCGGCTGCTGGCTGCTGTTGACCCGTCGATCGGGCAGCGGATCCTCACCGGCCTATCGAGTGGGGAAGGGTTAATCTGGGCGGTGCGCGACCCGACCGGGCAGGACCCCGGCATCAGCGACCAGCGACTGCTGATCATCGAGCCCGAGTTCGCCAGCGTCCTGAAGGCAGCCAGCCGCGAGATCTCGACGCTTTCTCCCACGCTGCGCTCCGCTTGGGATGGTCGGCCGTTGGCGATCCTGACCCGGACCAGTCCCGCTCGCGCTACCCACGCGCACGTCGCGGTGATTGGCCACATCACCCAGCACGAGCTGCGGCGCCACACCAGCCACGTCGAGCTCACAAACGGCTATTTGAACCGTGTGTTGATCATCGCCTGCCGACGCCAACGCCTGTTGCCCGAAGGCGGCCACCACGACCCGCTTCACAACACCGGCCTCACCCGCCTGCTCGCCGCCACCCTCAAGCACGCCCAGACAGCCGGCGATATCCGCTTGGACCCCGACGCCCGCTAGCTCTGGCACCACGCCTACGCGCGGCTCGCCCAGCCCCAGCCCGGTGTGCTCGGTCAGATCACCGCGCGCGCCGAGGCGCACACGATCCGCCTCGCACTCCTTTACACCCTCGCCGACGGCAAACGGCAGATCAGCCCGCCACACCTCCAGGCAGCGCTCGTGCTCTCAGACTACGCCGCCCGTTCAGCCGCCTGGGCACTGAAAGGCGCGACCGGCGACCCGCTCGCCGAACAGATCCACGCCGCGCTCCTCGACAACCCCGCCGGCCTGACCCGCAGCCAGATCAGCCAGACTCTTCAACGCCACCAGCCCGCCGGGCAGATTGACCACGCGCTCCACGCGCTCGCTCAAACCGGCAGAGCCGCTCCTACCCAGGTACGCACCAGCGGCCGTCCCGCCCAGCTCTGGACCGCCACACCCGCACCGTCAGCCTGACCACGCTCCCCCCTCCCCAGACTTCGCTGCCAAACCGCGCCGGACGGCGGTGCTGTCACCGAGCGAAGCGAGGGCAAAGGAAGCGAAGCGACCTTGACAGCCTCGCCGCTGGCGCTACCACCCTGCGAGTCTGCGGGGAAGGGGGCGAGCACCCGCCCGCCGGACGGCACGACCACGCCCACCCGACTTCTTCTTCTTTCGCACCCGACCCTCTCATCCCGGCAATCAGCGGCGCGCGCGTACCGAAATTCAGCGGCGCGCAACAATTGCCTCGCCGCGCACGAGGAGGTCTGAGAGCCTCACCGACTTGTAGCCGACATGCGCCGGTACGATCCGGGGACCGACTACGTGGATGTCGTCTGGATAGGTGGCGTCGGGATGTTGCGTGAGGTCACCCGCATGAGCGGATTGCGCATCATCACGGGCGCGAGGATCGGCGTGCCGACATCGGCGTGCCACTGTGCCCGGAACCGTTCGGGTTCCGGATGGCGGGCCGAGAACAAGCTCTGGGTGAGCGGATTGCCGGGGTGGAAGTCGCTGACGACGGCGAGGAAATCGCCCGCCTGGAGCGCGGCGAGCTCGGTGGCGGCGATCTGCACGTCGGCGCTTTGGAAGACCAACAGCGGCCAGGCCGGGCCGTGGTCGGCGAACACCGCCGCGGCCCGCGCCGCCAGCGCGTGATCCGATCCAGCGTCGAGGTCGCGCATGCAGTCGAGATACAGCGGCGTTCGGCCGCCCTCCGGGCCGGCCTCGCTTGGCGCCGGCGGAGCTCCGGTGAGCTCCTCGAGGCCCGCATCAAAGTGGTCGAGCGCGCCGAGCAATGCATCGCAGCCCCTGGCGTCGACGACGTCGGCCCGCGCAGCCTCGAGACGGTCGAGCGCCCGTATCCCGGGCGTGTCATCGCGGGCCGCGAGCTGCTCGCGCAGCTCGAGCTCGGGGCGGCGGTTATGTGGCACAACGGCAGGCGTGCCGATCGCGCGGGCCAGCGCCTCGAGGCACCAGGCCTCGAAATGGACCGCCCGCGCGCTGATCAGCCCGCGCGAGCGCACCGCCACCGCAGGCCCGTCGTCGCGGACCGACCCCCAGCCGAGCGGACCGAAGAAACCGATCGTGTCGTTCTTGGCGCAGTACCGCTGCCAATACCCCGCGACCACACCCTCGCGCTGGCGCCGGCGGTTCCCAGGCTCCCGGTCGCGGCCCGCGATCTTCGCGACCGCGGTGAGGTATGCCGAGCGGTTCTGCCAGATCACGGCCTCCCCGAACCGCGGATCCGCCGCCACGGCCCCCAGCCGGCCGCACTCATCCTCACCACCGAACACCTCCAGCCCGCTCACCGGAAAGCCCGCGCTGCGGACGGCGAAATCGCTCACCGGAAAGCCCGCACTGCGGACGGCGAAATCGCGCCACAGCGACCAGTCGCCCGCGAGTGGAACCAGATGCGTATCCATCACAGCTGCCGATGCGCTCCGGCCGCGAGCCGGTAGCGGTAACGATGTCACCGCGCTGAGGCCACCGTCCCTCGTGGGATAGCGAGGATGTACCGGGATTCGACCTCGAGCCGAAACCCTTCGCCGGGGGTGCGGTAGGGGGCAAGCGCGCCGGCGATCGCGCCGTTGATCGCGGCTTCGCCGACGGCTCGCTCGGCCAGCAGAGTCAGACCCGCAGAGCGGATCGCGCGTAGCGCGGTGTCGAGGTCGGGGTATTCGTATGCCGTCTCGACGAGTCCGTCCTCGACGGTCGCCACGCCGGCGTGGGTGATGAGATCGTCGAGCACCTCGGAGTCGGAGAGCGCTGTCGGACCCGGCGCCCCCGCCCGCACCGGCGACAACAGCGATCGGATAGCACCGAGCACGACGGCGAGCTGGTTGCGATCCTCGCGCCCGAAGATCACGATGAACAGAGACCCGCCCGGCTTGGCGACGCGCGCCGCCTCGCGGAGCGCCGCCAGCGGGTCGGCGGCGAACGGGAGGCTGTGGAAGCCGGTGACGACGTCGAAGGTGCCGTCGTCGTAGGGGAGGAACTGGACGTCGCCGACGTCGAAGCGTCCGCCGGGCACGCGCTCGCGCGCGATCTCGAGCATCCCTGCCGCCGCGTCGATGCCGGTGACGCGCGCGCCGGCGTCGGCAGCGAGCCGGCAGAACCCGCCGGCCCCGCACCCCAGATCGAGCAGTTCCGTCCCATGGCCGATCCCGGTGCGGCGGAGGCACAACTCGAAGTCGGGCCGCCGGCTGCCTTCTTGCAGCTCGGCCCAGTCCCGCGCGCGCTCGCCCCACAGCTCGCCGTTGATCGCCGCCGAGCCCAGCCGCTGGTTGATCGCGGTCATTCCGTCCTCACGCTGTTGTAATGTGGTTCTAGCATATTCGTTAATGCTGCTCGCTAACGAATAGGGCGGTAAGATAACACGATGAGCGCGCGTGTCAAGACCTACAACTCCCCGCTTCGCGAGGAGCAGGCCCGACGAACCCGCGAGCGGATCCTCGCCGCCGCGCGCCGGACGTTCCGCGAGCAGGGCTACGGCGCCACCACACTCGCGGATATCGCCCGGGCGGCTGGTGTGGCCGAGCCGACCGTCCGCGCCACCTTCAAGACCAAGCCGAACCTGGTCGAGCACCTGCTCAGGCTCGCCGTGCGCGGCGAAGACACCGAGCCCCAGCTCCAAGACCGCGAAGCCTTCCAACGGGTGCTCGCCGCCACCGACCCAGACACGCTCCTAGAGCGCTTGGCCGACCTGGCCGAGGCGCTACACAAGCGCTCATGGGACGTGATGGAGATCGCCCGCGGCGCCGCCTCATCAGACCCCGCGATCGCTGAGATATACGAGCAGAGGCCCCGCGTGAGGCTCACGAATCAGAGAGCGGTGGCCAGACGACTGGCCGAACTCGGCGCGCTACCCAACCGAACCAGCATCGAGACCGCCGCCGACCTGCTCTGGCTCTACACCGCACCCGAGATCTACCGCATGCTCGTCATCGAACGCAAGTGGTCACCCAACCGGTACCGCACCTGGTTTCGCGCTGCTGTCGGCAGCATCCTCGCCTGATCCACGACAGGCGCCGCGGTTCGCGTCGCTGAATGCGCCGCGTGCCCGACATCCCGCTACCTCGGACAACCGAAGCGTTGCCCGGAACAGTTGCCCGCCGATACTCGCGGTACTGAGCGAGCACAAGAAATAGTCGGTATGCAGGAAGTTCTCTAGCGGGAGCGACGGGACTCGAACCCGCGACCTCCGGCGTGACAGGCCGGCGCTCTAACCAACTGAGCTACGCCCCCTGAGCGGGGATCTCCAAGTATGTCAGGAGATCGCGTCGGGGACCCGCCGCAACTTCTCGTCGCGCAGCCGGTTTCTACCGGCGGATTCGAAGCTCCCGTAGGACGCGCCCAACCCGGCCGTGGGCGCGCACTTGTGGGAAACCGGCGAGGACCCCTGGGTCCTCGCCGGCGTTTTTTTACACGCGATCCCGCCGGCGCACCGGGTCGCGGCGCTTGACAACTTGCCTATTCTGATTAGGACAAAACCTAATCACTATAGGAGGATCGATGAAGCGTGCCCCGGTGACTCCGAACCTCTACCAGCTGACCCGCATCAGCTTCGTCAACGCGTACCTCGTCCGTGAGGATGACGGCTTCACGCTGATCGACACCACGATCCCCGGCGCCGCCGACGACCTCATCGCCGCGGCGCGGGACGCCGGCGCGCCGATCACCCGGATCGCGCTGACCCATGGACACGGCGACCACGTCGGCTCGCTGGACGCCCTCAAGCAGCGGCTCGGAGACTCGGTGCCGGTCCTGATGCCCGAGCTCGACGCCCGCATCCACGTCGGCGAGCAAGTCGTCGACGGCAAGGTCCGCGGGTCCTGGCCGAAGATCACCACGGTGCCGGACGTCCGCCTGCAGCCCGGCGAGCGAATCGGCAGCCTCGAGGTCGTGGCGAGCCCCGGACACACTCCCGGCCACGTCTCGTTCCTGGACACCCGCGACCGCACGCTGATCGCCGGCGACACCTTCACCTCGTACGGCTCGGTGGCGGTCTCCAGTCACTTCTATTGGCGTTTTCCGCTGGCGACCATGGCGACGTGGGACAAGGCCAGGAACCTCGAGTCCGCGCGGGTGCTGCGCGCCCTCGAGCCGGCGCTCCTCGTGGTCGGACACGGCCCCGCCATACGCGCGCCGCGAGCCGACATGGACCGGGCGATCGCCCGCGTCGCCCGGTGACCCCGCGCGCCGGCCTGGACACCGACGCGGTGGTCGCCACGGCGGCGGGGCTGGCCGACGCGCACGGCCTCGACGCGGTCTCGCTGACCCGCCTCGCTCGGGAGCTCGGCGTGCGCCCGCCGTCGCTCTACGCTCACGTCGCCGGCCTTCCCGACCTGCGGGCACGGTTGGCTGCCCGGGGCGCCGCCGAGCTCGCCGACGCGCTTCGCTCCGCCGCCGCGGGACGCGCTCGCGGCGATGCGCTGCATGCCGTTGCGGCCGCCTACCGGCGGTATGCGCTCGCCCACCCCGGGACCTACCAGGCGCTCCAACGCGCGCCCGACCTCGAGGGCGGGCAGGCGGGAGCGGCCCTGGTCGACGTCGTCCTCGCCGTGCTCCGCGGCTACGGGCTACGCGGCCACCGGGCGATTCATGGCGCCCGGGCGGTCCGCGCCGCCCTACACGGATTCGTCCTGCTCGAGACGCGCGAGGGCTTCGGGCTTCCGCTCACCGTGGAGGAGTCCTACCGCCGGCTGGTAGCCATCCTCGACCGTGGTCTCAGCGCGGCGTGAGTAAGTTCTGAGGCGATGTACACCGAGGTCGAGCACGATGGCGGGCGTGACACCGTCGCGGTCGAGGAGCCGCTCGAGATCCGCATCGACGGCCGGCCGCTGGCGGTGACGATGCGGACGCCCGGGCACGACGAGGAGCTCGCCCTCGGCTTCTTGTACGGGGAGGGGCTGATCGACGGCCCCCGCGCGGCCGGCCTCACCGATGACTTCGCCGCCAACACGGTGGAGGTGGCCGGCCCGCTGATCCGCGACCCTGGCCAGCGCCGCTTCTACACGACCTCGTCGTGCGGCGTCTGCGGCAAGGGCGCCCTCGAGGAGGTGGCGGTCATGAGCCCGGCGCTCCCGAGCGGCCCCCGGGTGTCTCGCTCGCTGGCCGCGAGCCTTCCCGACCGGCTCGAGCAGCCGGGCTTCGCGCACACGGGCGGCCTGCACGCGACCGGGCTGTTCGACCGGTCGGGAACGCTGCTGATCACCCGCGAGGACGTCGGGCGCCACAACGCGATGGACAAGGTGATCGGCCGGGCGCTGCTCGACGGCCTGGTGCCGCTGGGCGAGCGGGTCCTCTGCGTCAGCGGACGGCTCTCGTTCGAGCTCGTGCAGAAGGCGGCGGTCGCCGGCGCACCACTACTGGTCGGCGTCGGCGCCCCGAGCTCACTGGCGATCTCGCTGGCGCAGGAGCGGGGCGTGACTCTGTGCGGCTTCGCGCGCCGCGGCACGATGAACGTCTACACCCATCCCGACCGGATCAGCGACGGCTAGCCGCTTTGGGTCTGGGGCCGGGCTTCGACCGACGAACGCGATACGCCAAACAACGCGTCCGGATGCCCGGCCCCACGGACGCCGAGCGAAGCGAGGCCCCTACCCGGCCAACCGGACGAGCCGCTCGAGCTCGGCCTCGGAGGACCACGCGCCCACCGAGGCACGCACCAGGTCGAAGGCGGGGATGCTTCGCACGACGATGCCGTCGCCGGCCAGCCGCTCGACCTCGGCGGCGGCGTCGGCCACCTTCCACGAGACGAGGGTCGAACGGCCGCGCGGCTGCACCTCGAGGCCGCGCTCGGCCAGCGCCCCGGCGAACCACCCGGCGAGCGAGGCAGCCCGGTCGTGGACCCACGCCCACCCGGCAGCCGCGAGCGCCTCGAGCGAAGCCAGCGCCCAGGACCCGCGCATCGCGGACGGGAACCCGTGGTCGAGCCGCTTGACACCCTCGGCGGGCTCGAACTCGAGCGCCTGCTGCGGATCGGCCACCGAGCTGTAGCCGGGCCACGGCACCAGCAGCTCGTCGAGGTGCTCGGGCGCCACGTACAGGCAGCCGCTCCCTTCGGGGCCGCACAGCCACTTCTGGCCCGAGGCGGCGTAGAACGCACAGCCGAGCGCGCGCACGTCGACCGGGACTGCGCCGAGCGCCTGGGCGGCGTCGAGTAGCACCGGCACACCGGTGGCGACCAGCGCCGGCACGTCGGCAACTTTTCCGCCCACCCACGAGACGTGCGAGCAGGCGATCAGCCGAGTGTGCGGCCGGATCTCGCCGGGGAGCTCGGCGTATGGCACGACCCGGACCGAGATCCCGTGCCGGCGCACGGCGCGGCCGACCGGCGCGAGCAGGCCGGGATGCTCCTCGTCGCTGGTCAGGATCTCATCGCCGGCGCGCAGATCGAGACCGGCGATCACCGTGTTGACGCCGTCGGTGGTCGAGCCGGTCAGCGCAACCTCGTGCGGCTCGCAGCCGAGCACTTCGGCGTAAGCGGCACGGGCGCACCCGGCCAGCTCCATCACTCCCTCGAAGTACGGCCGCCCGCACCTTCCGTTGCTGGCCTCGTAGTCGACCCGCGCGCGCACCGCCTCGACGGCCTGGCGGGGCACCGGCCCCTCGGTGCCGGCGTTGAGGTAGGCCAACCGCTCGAGGACGGGGAACTGGGCGCGAAAGCCGGCCGGGTCGGTGAGATCGGTGGCGATCGATTCGCGCACGCGTCAGCCCGGGCCCACGGGAAGCGAGATCTTCCGGCACTCGGTGGCGACATCCTGTCCCGCCGCGCCGACGAAGCCACCCGGCGTGCCGACCGAGGCACACATCGCGCGGGCCGCCTCGCCACAGCGGTAGAACTCCTGGTTGCCGAGCGACGAGGCGATGTTGACGTCGATGCAGCCGTTGCCGGTCGAGTGCCCGGCGGTGGCGATCGAAACGACCACGATCGCGGCCAGCACGGCGACGGCGCTGAGCACACCGCCGACCATCCACTTCTCCCGCGTGCTCAGGCCGCGCTGCGACGTGATCTTCGCCGCGTGGCCGGGGGGCAGAATCAGCACACGGCGAGTCTACGGCGAGCGCCGCCGGGCGGCACGCTCGCGCAGCTCGTTCTTCAGCACCTTCCCGGTCTGGTTGCGCGGCAGCTCGTCGAGGAACTCGACCTCCCGCGGCACCTTGTAGCCGGCGAGATTGTCCTTGACGTAGGCCTTGACGCCATCCTCGCTCAGCCGGGCGCCGTCGCTCAGCACCACAAACGCTTTCAGACGCTGGCCGAACCGTTCGTCCTCGACGCCGATCGCCGCCGCCTCGGCGATCGACGGATGGCTTGCCAGCAGCTCCTCGACCTCGGCCGGGAACACGTTCTCGCCTCCGGAGACGATCATCTCGTCGTCGCGGCCGTCGACGAACAGCCGGCCGTGCGCGTCGAAATGGCCGAGGTCGCCGGACGAAAGCAGGCCGTGGATCTCCTCCTTGCCGCCACCGCCCGTGTAGCCCTCGAACTGCGACAGGTTGCCGACGAAGATCCGGCCCGTCTGACCCGCGGGCAGCTCGTGACCGTCGTCGTCGAAGATCTTGACCACTGATCCGCGGACCACCTTCCCGACCGTGCCGGGATCCGCCTCGAGATCCTTCGGGGTGGCGATCGTCGCATAGGCGATCTCGGTCGAGCCGTACAGGTTGTACACGACGGGGCCGAACACCTCCAGCGCCCGTGTGGCCAGGTCCGCGCCGAGCGCCGAGCCGCTGCTGAAGATGATCCTCAGCGCGGAGAGGTCGCGCGACTTGATCTCGTCCTCGCCGAGGTCGAGGATGCGGCGGAGCATCACCGGGACCACGACCATCGCGCTCGCGCCGTGCTCCTCGAGGCTGTCGAGCGTTTGCTCTGGCTCGAACCGCCGGCGCACGACAACCGTGGAGCCGAACCCGACGCCCACCATCGCCTGCATGAAGCCGAGCGCGTGGAACATCGGCACGCACACCTCGGTCGTCTGGCGCGCCCGGAACGGGACCTTGTCGAGGAGGCCGCCGAGCAGCGACAGCGAGCGAGGCGTGCCGCGGGGCGCGCCCTTCGGCGAGCCGGTCGTCCCGCTGGTGAGAATCGTGACCCGCGCCGCCTGGCGCGGCTTCGGCGGGACGCCGGTGCTCGCGCTCGCGATCAGCGCGTCGAGCGTGTCCTCGCCCGGCTCCTCCGCCCAGGCGCGGAAGCGGCCGCGCCGGGGGGCGGCGACGCCCTCGAGCGTCTCGACGTACTCGTCGTCGCAGACGAGCAGATCGGTTCCCTCGCGCGCCGCCACCTCGCGGATCTGCGGGCCGGCAAACGACGTGTTGAGCAGGATCACGCGGGCGCCGCACTTGGCGGCGGCGAACACCGACTCGAAGAAGCCGCGGTGGTTGCGCACGAGCACGGCCACGCCCTCACCGGGCTCGAGGCCGCGTTCGCGCCACGCGTTGGCGAGCGCGTTCGTGCGCCGGTCGAGCTCGGCGTACGTGAGCGCTCCGCGCTCGTCGACGACCGCGACCCGGTCGCCGTGACGGATGGCGCCGGCGGTGGGGCCCGCCCCGATGACCCCGTAGCGCTCGAAGGCACGAAGGATCTGCGCCACTCGATGAGGCAGCTCCGGTGCGACCATTCCGCTGCGTATGCACAGCGCGGCGAAGTACGCCTCGTCGCCGAACCGCTCCGCCAGCTTCACCGTGCGCTCGGGCTCGGTGATGAACTTCGCCGCGCCGCTCAGGATTGCCTGGGGATTTAGCTCAACCATCGGATTTGCCTGCTGCGATTCCCGAGCAGCTTAGGTCATCGCAGCTCGCGGCAAACGTAATACCGATCTCGAGGCGGCGCACGGAAGCACAGCGCTCATGCCCGCTTCGTTTATTCGCGGTTGGGTAACTACACCGTCGATGACCGGCCAGTTGCTCACCCTCCCGCTGCGCCTCGGAGTTCAGGGAACGCGCCTGTTCTGGCGCACCGCCGGAGGGGTCGCCGCGCGCGCCGTGACCGGCGCACTTAAGGTGACCCGTGGGTTCGGCCGCGATGGCGAGTCCGGCCCCGCCGGCCCCGCGCCGGAGGCCCGCGACTGGCCTCCGCCTTCATCACCGCCCCGCCGCGAGTCGGCGCCATCCTCACAACCCCACCGGGAGCCGCCGCCACCTGCCCAAGCGCGCCGCGAGCCGTCGCCGCCCGCGCGACCGCGCCGGGAGACAACCCCGGGACCGCGCCGGGAGACAACCCCGGGACCGCGCCGGCGACGTGGTCCCGCGGAGTCACCACGTCCGGCGGAGCAGCCGGCGCCCGCCGCCCCTGCGCCGATCGCCAGCGCTCCGCCGCCGGCACCGCCCGCTCAGCCGTCCACGCCGGAGCCGGTGCACGTGAGCGCCGAGCCCGAGCTGGTGCGCGAGGAAGCGGAGCCAGGCGCCGAGGAGGGCGCCGGCGCTTCGGTGACGGTCGCCCCGCCCTGGGATGGATACGCCAAGATGGGCGCGCGCCAGGTGATCGCGCGGCTCGAGGAGGCCGACGCCGCTCAGCTCGCCGCAATACAGCTCTACGAGAGCAGCCACCGGAGGAGGCAGACGGTGCTCCAGGCGGTCGAACGCCGGCTCCGGGCGAATGCGAACGCCGCCCAAGGCTAGGCGGATGAGGACTGACCGACCCACAAAAGGAAGCAAGCAATGCCCGAAGATCTGAACGCGCGCGACCTGAAGCTGGTGCAGTGGCTCAACGAGGCATACGCCAAAGAGGCGGAGCTCGAGGCGGACCTCGCGGCGCACATCGCGCTGACCCGCAAGGACTCCTACAAGCTGCGCCTGCGCCGCCACCTGTCCGAGACGCGCGACCACAAGCGCAGGGTCGCCGCTCGGATCAAGCAGCTCGGCGGCAGCGCGTCGTCGGGTCCCTCGCTGCCGGGCGTCCCGGAGGCGGTCGGCGAGGTGGCCGGCAAGGCCGTGGCCACCGTAAAGGGTCAGGTTGGCACCGCACGGGCGGTGCTGACCAGTCAGCCGGAGACTCACATGCGCAACGCCCAGGAGGAGCTGCGCGAGGAACACGTCGAGATGGCGATCTACACCCGGATCGAAACGCTGGCCACCGAGGTCGGCGACCGCGAGACCGCCCAGCTGGCCCGGAGCATCCGGCGAGACGAGGAGCGCATGGCGAAGTTTCTCGATGCTGAGCTGAGCCGCCTGGTCAAGGAGGTCGTGCGCACCGAGATCCCGCGCGAGCTGCGCGTGAGCGCCGCCCCGCGCCGGACGCGAAGCACGACCGCGAGTCGACCGGCCAGCCGCGCTCGCGCCGCCACTGGCTCGAGCTCACGGAGCACTCGCGCGGGTTCTGGATCTAGCACGCGGAGCACCCGCACGGCCTCTGGCTCGAGCTCCCGCAGCACCCGCACGACCTCCGGCTCGAGCTCCCGCAACACCCGCACGCCGGCCTCATCCCGCGGCCGGCGCCCGCCGCGGAGCTGAAGCCGCGCCGGTCTGCTGGTGGACCGGCGTGGACCGGCCGAGCGCGGGACGAAACCGCCCGCAGGCCGCTCAGAACCGTCGTCTCCGCGACCCCGGAGTGCCCGGCGAACCCAGGCCACCACCGCGGGCGCGGCGGATGAAGTAGAGGATCACCGACGAGCAGAGGACCGACAGGATGAGGCCCGGAACTCCGCGGCGCCAGATCGCCCACACCACCAGCCCGGCGGTGAAGTTCCCGGCCAGGCCGAGGAGGATGGTCTGGGGAATGGTCATGGGGTCCCGCCCGGGGAGGGAGAGACGCGCCAGAGCGCCCACGATCAGCCCGGTGACGGCGAGCAGGATGAGATACAGGATGATGCTCATTGGTCCCCAGATACCCACCGGCCCGCGATCCAGCACCTCTCCGACCGAGGCCGGCGGCTAACCCCGAGTCGACGCGCGCAGCGAGTTCAGCGCCGCGAGGTCATCCTCGCTCGGCGTCCAGCGTGCGGCGGCCGCGTTCGCGCGCACCTGGTCGGGCTTGGTGGCGCCGGCGATCACCGACGAGACGACGGGCTGCGCGAGCAGGCCCCCGAAGGCCACCTCCAGCATGGAGACGTCTCGTTCCCCGGCGTACCGCTCGAGCGCTTCGACCGCGTCGAACTTCTCGTCGCTGGCGATCTCCTCTCGGTCCGACAGCCGGGTGCCTTCGGGCGCCGCCTGACCACGTCGATACTTACCCGTGAGGAGGCCGGAGGCCAGCGGATAGTAGGGAACGAAGCCGAGGCCGAGCCGATCACACGCCGGCAGGACGTCCGCCTCGACGTCGCGGACGAGGAGGCTGTACTCGTTCTGGATCGCCGCGAACCGCGCGAGGCCGCGCTCGCGCGCCACCGCGTCGGCCTCCTCGATCTGCGCGGCGCTGAAGTTCGAGGCGCCGATCGCCCTCACCGTCCCGTTGCGGACGAGCTCATCGAGTCCCTCGAGCGTCTCGGCGATCGGCGTGACGCCGTCGGGTCGGTGATACCAGTAGAAGTCGATGTGATCGGTGCGCAACCGGCGTAGCGATCCCTCGACGGCGTAGCGGATGTAATCCCGGGAGCCGCGCGGGCCCCTCCCGTCGCCGAGGTCCATCCCGAACTTGGTCGCCAGTACGACCTCGTCGCGGCGGCCTTCGAGGAGCTGACCGAGGAAGTCCTCGCTCTGCGTCCGGCCGTAGGTGTCGGCGGTGTCGAAGAACGTCACCCCCTCCTCGAGCGCCGCGTCGACCACCGACCGGGTGCCCTCGAGGTCGAGGCGCCGGCCGAAGTTGTTGCAGCCGAGACCGATGACCGAGACCTCGAGTCCCGATCCGCCCAGAGGTCGCGTGGGGAGATGGGGCATGTGCAGCGGTGTGTAGCAGATCGCTCCGAGCCGGTCCGACGAGCCTCGCACGCTTCCTGTCTCGTGCGAGGGCACGCCAACCGCGGGGATCACCCTTGCCGGTTTCAGGTGATCACACGCGGCGACGTAGACACCGCCCGCCTTTGGCTGAACAGGTCATCGCAGAACTGGTCGAATGTTCAATCGTGCGCGTGCGTCGATCGCCGTTACGGTGCCTGCACTGTCATCGATTGTCGACCGTTACTGCGACGCGGTATGAGCTCTCCAGAGCGTCAGGAACGTCGGGACGGACGCCATCGCCCGGTATGTGACCGCAAGTGGTTGCCGCGGGGATGTCACGCCCATCGCAGTGTCAGTCGATAGAGAGGAACGCGTGAGAATGTCACCTACATCATTACCAACGCCGATACCCAGCCTGCTGCGCCACGACGTTCCTGGTCAGCCCCCCGCCCGCGCGTCCGGCGGACCCAACTGGCGGCCGACGCGGTCGCTGACCGACGCGCCGACGCGGCCGCGCGAGCGGATGTCGTCCGCGAACAGCCGGTCGATGTCCGGCGCGGCGGCGCGCCAGTCTCGCTCGAACGCGCGCGTGGTCAGCGCCGGGCGCAGCAGATGTGCAAGCTGCATGTAGGGCGGCGAGCAGATGCGGCGCTTACGGTGCTCGAAGCCGGCGGCGATGTCCTTCACCACCCGGTCGACCGCAACCGTCCGCTTGAACGGAGGGCGCATCGCCGCGCGCAGGCGCATGTACGCCCGGGAGGAGTCTTCCGCCTCCCGCACCATGTCGGTATCGATCCAGGTCGGGTGAATCGTGCCCACCTCGACCCCCAGGTGAGCCACCTCGAGTCGCAGCGCATTGCCCATCGCCTCGACCCCGGCCTTGGCGGCGGCGTAAGCCGAGAAGCCCGGCGGGTGGGCGAACGAGGCGAGCGAGGCAGTGATCGCCACGTAGCCACGCTGCTCGATCACCGCCGGAAGCGCGGCGCGGACGGTGTGGTAGGCGCCCACGAGGTTCGACCTCCACCGTGCGCGTCCACGCCCGCGGATCGACGGATCGAAGCGGCCCGAAAGCGGCGATCCCGGCGTTTGCCCAGACGGCGTCGAGCTTTCCGTGCTCGGCGAGCGTCCGTGCCACCGCCGCCGCGCAGGCTGCGGCGTCGGTGACGTCGAGCTCGACGGCGAGCGGCGCCGGCGAGATGGTGCCCCTCACGCGCGCGAGCGCCTCGGCGTCGAGGTCGGCGAGCACCGGCCGCGCGCCTCGCCGGGCGAGCTCGGCCGCCGTGGCCGCGCCGATCCCACTCGCGCCTCCGGTGATGAAGACGACCTTCTGGCGTAGCGTCCAAGCACCCATCTCAATGCAGCAGGGCAGAGCCGAACAGGCTCGTCACCTCGGGTTCACGGGTGAAGCCCGAGGTGACGACCCGGAAACCCAGGTCTGATGGACGGCTGTCCGGCGCCGGCCGGAGTTCCCAGGTACAGAGTTCGCGCCGTGACGCTCCTCCCCGCGGGACTGACGGGTTTGCCTGCCTGTACGAGGCTTCGTCCCGACTGGCGATGGCTGCGAAATACCCCGATCGCCGGCCTGCGTAACATCGCCGGCTCGTTTCCCCTCCGAGGGGCCGGGTAACGCGAACCGGTACCACGACATGGGAGAAGCTCAGATGACAACCTCTGGCAGCCGACCCCTGGCGGTTGTGACCGGGGCCTCGAGCGGCATCGGCTTCGAGCTCGCCCGCCAGTTCGCCGACCACGGCTACGACCTGATCATCGCCGCCGAGGACGACGCCATCAACACGGCGGCCCGGCAACTCGCCGACGGTCCCTCGGTCGAGCCGGTCCAGGTCGACCTGGCCACCGAGCAGGGTGTCGAGCGGCTCTACGAGCGGATTCGCCAGGACGGACGGCCGCTCGACGCGGCCGCGCTGAACGCCGGCATCGGGGCCGGCGGCGCCTTCGCCACCGGCACCGAGCTCGCGCAGGAGCTGAAGCTGGTCGACCTCAACGTGCGCTCCACCGTTCACCTGGCCAAGTACGTGACCAACGACATGGTCAGCCGTGGCAGCGGACGGATTCTCTTCACCTCTTCGATCGCCTCGACGATGCCGGGTCCGTTCCAGGCCGTCTACAACGCTTCGAAGTCGTTCGTGCAGTCGTTCGCGCTCGCGCTGCGCAACGAGCTCAAGGACACGGGAGTGAGCGTCACCTCACTGATGCCGGGACCGACCGAGACCGAGTTCTTCGAGCGCGCCGACCTGCTCGACACCAAACTCGGGCAGGGCGAGAAGGACGATCCCGCCGACGTCGCCCGCGACGGGTTCGAGGCGCTGATGAACGGCGACGAACAGGTCGTCTCGCACTCGCTGAAGACCAAGCTCCAGGGTCGCGGCGGCCGGCTGATGCCCGACTCGGTCAAGGCGGAGATGCACCGCAAGATGGCCGAGCCGGGTTCGGCCTGAGCCGTCGGCGAACCATCAGGAGGCGGCGACGCCTCCCCCGGCCAGCCAACGGTCGATCAGGAAGCGGGCGATCGAGATCGGCGGCGGGAGCTTCAGCGAGGCGCTCCGCCCCGCCGCTGCCGCGTGCAGCTGCTCGCGCGTGAACCACTCCACGCGATCCAACTCGCCATCCACCGCCGCGGGCACGCCGTCGTCGGCGTAGGCGGCGAACCCCAGCATCAGCGAAGCCGGGAACGGCCACGGCTGCGAGGCGACGAACACCGGGTCGTGGACGGCGATCCCGGATTCCTCGCGCACCTCCCGGAGGACCGCCTCCTCCGCCGACTCTCCGGGCGAGACGAAGCCGGCGAGGCACGAATACCGGCCGGCGGGCCATCCGGTCCGGTGGCCGAGCAGCAGGCGTCCGTCGTTCTCGACCCGCATGATCACCACCGGGTCGGTGCGCGGGAAATGCACGGTTCCGCAGCACTCGCAGCGCCGCGCAGACCCGGCTTCGATCGGTTCGGTGGCGGCGCCGCAGTTGGCGCAGAACCGGTGCTTGCGGTGCCAGTTGAGCAGCGCCGCCATGTAGGCGGCGAGGCCGCCCTCGGCGTGGGATAACCGCGCGCCGGCATCGCGCAAGCCGACCACCTCGCCCGCCTGCCCGAGTGCCGTCGCATCGCCGGCCGCAAGTGAGTCGAGGTCGAGCGCGAACAGGGCGACGTCGTCCTCGAGCCCGAGGAGGATCGCCTTCTCCTTCTGGCGCCACTCCGGGCTCAGCGGCCGCCGGGCCACCCGCTCGCCGGCGCGGTCGAGCAGCACGCCCTCGGTTCCGGCAAACGCGGCGCGGCTGGCCGGCGAGCGCAGCCGGCGCTCGACCAGCGACGGATCCTTCCGGAGCGTTTGGGCGCGATCGAGGCCCATCCCGGTGAACGTCGGGGTGAGCAATTCGGGATGCCTGAGATCGGCGAGTTCCATGCGAGGCAGCTGCCGCTGCTGCCGGCACTGTACCCGGGCTCGGCTCGGCCACCCACGTGCCCGGACAGCGCCTCGCAAAATCAGCCCGGCTCGCCGCCGGCCGGAGTGGCGCCGAGCATGGCCACGGCGGGCTCGGCCGCCTCCGGCGCCAGCGCGCGCCGACGGCGCACGGCGGGCAGAAGGACGAGGCCGGCCGCGCCGGCGAGCCCCGCGATCGCCGCAGTCACGAGGTTCGCGCGGCGATACGCGAGAACGATCGCCGACCCGGAGCCCGGCGATCCGAGCACGGCGATCAGGACCGCCACGCCGATCGCGAGCCCGACCTGTCTGAGCATGTTGACGACGGCGGAACCGGTGGCGAACGCGTGCGCCGGCAGCGATGACGCTCCGCTCGCCATCGTCGTCGGCAGCGTCAGGCCGACGCCGATCCCCGTCAGCAGCATGCCGGGCAGCATCTCGCCTGCGTAGTCGGGCGTAAGGCCGGCGGCGAGGGCCCACCACACCGCGCCGGCGGCGAAGATCGCCGAGCCGACGGCGATCACCCGCCCGGGACCGAAGCGGACGATCATCCGCCCCGCGACGCCGAAGGAGAACAGCGGCACCATGACCGGCCCGGGGGCGATCGCAAGACCGGTGAGCAGCGGCGACCAGTGCCAGACGCCTTGTAGCCAGAGGACGCGGGAGAGCAGCATCGCGCCGAAGGCGACCGAGAACAGCAGCGCGACCACCGACGCGCCGGTGAACGGCCGCACCCGGAAGAGCGCGCGATCGATGAGCGGATTGCGGTGCGAGAGGACGCGGGCGGTGAACAGCGCCAGCGCCAGCCCGGAGAGAGCAAGGGCGCCGAGCGTCCTCGGCGTCACCCAGCCCCAGCTTCCGCCCTGCACCAGGCCGAGCGTGAGGAGGCCCACCCCGGCGGTGATCAGCGCGGCGCCGACGGCGTCCGGTGCCGGCCCGGCGTGGCCGGCGACGCGAGGCAGCCGGCGCGAGCCGACCGCCAGCGCCCCGAGTCCGATCGGGACGTTGACCAGGAAGACCCAGCGCCAGCTGGCCGCCACGAGCAGTCCTCCGACCACCGGGCCGAGCGCGGCGGCCACGCCGCCGACCGCGGTCCAGGCCCGGACCGCGGCGTGGCGCCGCTCCGGCGCGGTGGTGGCCAGGACCAATCCGAGCGAGGTGGGAGTGAGCAGCGCCGCCCCGGCGGCCTGGACGACGCGAAACGCGACCAGCATCGGCACGCTGCTCGCCGCCGCACAAGCCGCCGACGCCGCGACGAACACCGCCACGCCGAGCGCGAACCCACGCTCGCGCGGATATCGGTCGGCCAGACGCCCGAACACGACGAGGAAGGCCGCGTAGACGATCGCGTAGGCGTTCAGGATCCACGAGAGCCCCGCGAGCCGCCCCGCCCCGAGGTCCCGGCCAATCTGCGGTAGCGCGACGTTGACGATGAACAGGTCGAGGCTGGCGAGGACCACGCCGGCGCAGACGATGGCCAGGACGGATCGCTCCCGGCGGCGGGCGTCTCGGTCGCTCCGGCTCGCCGTCGGCGGGCTCGAAGGCTGGCTTAGGTTGGTCATAGCCAGCACCCTATCATGCTGGCTTAGTCGAGCGCTAGTCAGCTACGATGCATGCATGAGTCACACCTTGCGCCTGACCGGACGGCTCGAGCCGCGCGGAGCGTGGACGGCGGAGCGCTGCCCGATAGCTCGCACGCTCCAGGTGGTGAGCACGCGCTCTGCCTTCCTGATCCTCCGCGAGGCCTTCTACGGCACCACGCGCTTCGATGACTTCGCCGAGCGGGTCGGCATCAGCGAGCCGGTCACCGCGGCGCGCCTACGCGAGCTTGTCGAGCATGGCCTGCTCGAGCGAGAGGACTACCGGGAGCCCGGGCAGCGCACTCGCCGGCAGTACCGGCTTACCTCGCGGGGCGCCGAGCTGCTGCCGGTGCTGGTGGCGCTGATGCAGTGGGGCGGTCGCTGGCTCGACGAGCACGGCGGACCGGTGACGCTCCTGCACCGCGAGTGCGGCGAGCCCGTGAGCGCCGAGCTGCGCTGCGCCGCCGGGCACCACGTCGATGACGAGGAGCTCGAGCTGGCTCCGCGCCGGCGGACGGCGACCGACTGAGCCGGCGCACCGGTCATACGGCAGCCGGAGGGCTTGCTCAGCCGTCGTCGACGGCCAGGATCACATCGGAGGCCTTGACCACGGCGGTCACCGCCGACCCATCCGACAGTCCGAGCTCGTTCACGGCCTCGACGGTGACCGAGGCGACCAGGCGCTGGCCCTGGACATCGAGGACCACGTTGGCGATCGCCTCGCCTCGGTTGATGTTGGTGACGGTGCCCTTCAGCTGGTTACGCGCGCTCAGCTTCATGTCAACCTCCGGTTAGGATTCGTCGCGGTCGTTGCCTCCGCCTTACCCGGGATAACGGGCCGGCACGCCCGACCCGGGATCACGGGCCGGCACGCCTGACCGGGGTCGCGGGCCGGCACGACAGCGCGCCGGGTCTGCTACGCTGCCGCGCTCATCGCGTGCGCGGGTCGGCGCCATGCGAGATCCAAAGTCCTAGGAGGGGCATTCATGTTTTCACGCACAGTGAGGTTGCTCGGCGCCACCGCCGTGGTCTCGGGCACGTTCACCGCGGTCGCCGTCGCGGCGGGACCGCCGCCGCCGACCTCGACCAACGGCAAGGCGGTCCAGCTCGTCGCGTCGGGGCTCGGGACGCCGACGTCGTTCGCGTTCGGGGCGGGACAGGTGTTCGAGGGAGACGCCGGGGCGCAGTCGCAGAAGGGGCAGAGCGGCCCGGGCGGGGTGTTCGTGCTATCGAAGGGAACCGCCACCAAGCTGCCGGGCTCTCCGCCCGTGGTCTTCGGGCTCGCCTGGCGCCAGGGCACGCTCTACATCAGCGCGGGCTCGAAGCTGATCGCCTGGAGCGGCTGGACCGGCCGGGACTTCAAGCACAAGCGGACGATCTACACCGCGCCGAAGAACTTCCCCGCCTTCAACGGCCTCGGGTTCGGGGCCGACGGACGGCTCTACACCGGCGTCGACGTGGGCGAGACAAACGACCATGGCCCGGCCAAGGCGCCCTATCAGTACGACATCCTGTCGTTCACGGCCGCCGGCAAGGGCCCGAAGGTCGTCGCCACGGGCATCCGCCAGCCGTGGCAGTTCGTCTTTCCCGCGGGCTCGTCGTCGCCATTCGTCTCCGACCTCGGACAGGACAAGGGGGCGCACAACCCTCCGGACTTCCTCCTCCGAGTCCGCTCCGGGCAGAACTACGGCTTTCCGGCCTGCAACTGGACCAACCCGAAGGGGTGCAAGAGGTACGCGAAGCCGTTCAAGCTGTTCGCGCCGCACACTTCGGTGATGGGCCTGGGCATCATCGGCAGCCGCCTCTACATGTCGGAGTTCGGCCCGCAGCAGGTCGTCTCGATGCCGCTTAGCGGCGGCCGTGTGAAGACCCTCGTGAAGGGGTTCGTAGCCCCGATCGTCGGACTCGGCACCCACGCCGGCTGGGTCTACGTCGGCGAGCTGACCGGTCAGGTCTTCCGGGTGCACGCCTGAACCAGAGGGTGGATCGCTTCCCGGGCCGGCCGCGGCCCGGGAAGCCGCCCGCCCAGCCGGCGCGGGCAACCAGGCCGCCCTCCCGGGCGCCCGAAAGGCGCCCTCGCGGCCAGCGGGGGCAACCAAGCCGCCCCGCCCGGCCGGCGCGGGCGCGCGAAGGCCCGACCAGCGGTTCACGGCTGAACACGCCGGGTAGGGGTCTTGGCGATGGCGACCGTGCAAATCCGCAGCGACCTCGTCTCGAGCGCCGGCCGCGCCGTTCACGACGTGGCGCTGGGCGCGCTGGTGGGCGGCAACCTGTTCGGCCGCGTTGCGATGAACCCGGCGCTCGCGGACGTCAGCGACAAGTCGGAGCGGGGCCGCGTGCTGAACCGCGCCTGGCGGCGCTATGGCACAGTGAACTCGCTGGCGCTCGCCGCCTTGATCAGCGGCTGGGCGCCCGCCCGCTTCGGTGAGGCCGACCCGCGCTGGCTCAGCGACCGCGAGCGGCGCCTCGCGACGGCCAAGGACGTCGCGATGGCGGCCGTCGTGCTCACCGGCCTGGCCTCGGCCGCGAGCGGGGTGAGCTTCGCCCAGCAGGCGCCCCATGGTGCGGTCCCGATGCAGTCCGGACACGACACCGCGCCCGAGGCACCGCCGCGGGCGGCGCGGCTGAAGCGCGCGGTCAACGCCCTCGGAGCGCTCAATCTCGTCTCCGAGCTCGCGCTGGTGGCGGTCAACGCGTCGCTGGCCCAGGCGAACTTCCGCCGGCCTCCGGTGCGCCGGGTGTTGCGCCGGCGCTACTGAGCCTCGGCTCCGGCGACGCCGATCGAACCTCCCGTGTCGGTGGCCCCGGACCCGACTCGTTCGCCATGGCCGCGTGACCGGCGCGCCCGGTGCTCACCCCGCCATCTGGGGGGTTTGCCCGCGCCGCTGCGGTTACGAGCCACGGCGGTGTGGGAAAGTGCGACGGTCATGAGTCGCACAGAGCGCACCGCCAACCTGATCGGCGTCGTCGTCCCGTTCATCGGGGTGATCGCCGCCGTGGGGCTGCTCTGGAACCGCGCCGTGGACGGGATCGACCTGGCCATCCTCGCCGTCATGTACATGGTCACGGCGATCGGCGTGACGGTCGGCTTTCATCGGCTGCTCACCCACCGCGCCTTTCAGACCTATCCGTGGCTCGAGCGGACGCTTGCCGTCATGGGGTCCCTGTCGCTGCAGGGATCGGTGATGGACTGGGTGGCCGACCACCGCAAGCATCACGCCCACACCGACAAGGAGGGGGATCCCCACAGCCCGCACGTCGGTCACGGCAGCGGGCTGCGCGGGCTCTGGCACGCGCACACCGGCTGGCTGCTCGAGACCCAGGGCCAGGCGGACTGGCGGCGGTATGCGAGCGAGCTCTACGAGGACGCGGCGATGCGCCGGATCGGCCGCCGCTTCCCGCTGCTCGCCGTCCTCTCGGTGCTCATCCCCACCGCCGCGGGCTTCGCCCTGCACGGCTTCACGGTGGCCGGCGCCGTGCGCGGCCTCGTCTGGGGCGGCCTCGTGCGGATCTTCCTAGTCCACCACGTCACCTGGTCGGTGAACTCGATCTGCCACTTCTTCGGGCGCCGGCGGTTCGACATCGAGGACCGGTCGACCAACGTCGCGTGGCTGTCGCTGGTGTCGTTGGGCGAGTCGTGGCATCACAACCATCACGCCTTCCCGCGCTCGGCCTATCACGGGCTGAGGCGCTGGGAGCTCGACCCCTCCGGCCTGATCATCTCCGGGCTCGAACGCCTCGGGCTGGCCTGGAACGTCGTCCGGATCAGCCCCGAGCGTCAGCGGCAGAAGACCGCTCTGCCCACCCGGGCCCAGACTCAGTAACGCCGCGAGCTCGTGTTGGGGCCGCGCTTCGCGCGGCGTCCGTGGGGCCGGTTGCGCCGGGCATCCATGCCCGGCGCCGCATCACCGTTGCACTGGCATCCCTGCCCACCGCCTCATCATGTTGCGCTGGCATCCCTGCCCGCCGCCAGGGGTTTCGTGTGCGATTTGTTGCGATATACGCAACAAACTGCACAACAATCGCGCTAGCCGGAACTTTTTGAGGGGTTGAGGCCCGATCGCCCGTGTTTACGGAGATCGGGCTTCTTTTTGGTGGAGTTGTGTAGCCAAAGTTATGCCTTGATTCTGTCCGGTGCTACCGGTAAATTGCGTGGCGTGCCGAGGCGTAACGGGCGTGCTCACGTAGCCACAATCAAGACGAAGGGCAGGAACGGGTGCAGTACACCTCCTACCTTCTGCGCCGCTCCTACCGGGAGGGCGGGAAGGTCCGGCACGAGAACCTCGGCAACCTGTCGCACCTGCCGATCGAGATCATCGAGGCGATCGGCAAGATGCTCGCCGGGCGCGTGCTGGTCGACCCCGATGAGCAGTTCGAGATCGCCAGCACACGCCCGCACGGGCACG
>JAFAXX010000008.1 GCA_019240655.1 Solirubrobacterales bacterium | reverse complement strand
GCGCAGAATCGAGCGCAGGCGCCGCTCGAGCGCGGGGTCGCTCGGCATCGGCGGCATCACCTCGGCCTACCAGGCGCGGTTCATGAAGTACCTGGAGGCGCGCGGCGTCTCGGACACCTCGGGGCGCAAGGTGTGGGCGTTCCTGGGCGACGGCGAGATGGACGAGCCTGAGAGCATGGGCGCCATCGGCTTCGCCGGGCGCGAGCGGCTCGACAACCTGATCTGGGTGGTCAACTGCAACCTGCAGCGCCTGGACGGGCCGGTGCGGGGCAACGGCAAGATCATCCAGGAGCTCGAGTCCGACTTCCGCGGCGCGGGCTGGAACGTGATCAAGGTCATCTGGGGATCGAAGTGGGACCCGCTGCTGGCCGAGGACACCGACGGGCGGCTCGTGCGGGTCATGGAGGAGTGCGTCGACGGCGAGTACCAGACGTTCAAGTCCCGCGACGGGGCGTATGTGCGCGAGCAGTTCTTCGGGCGCGACCCGGTACTGCTGGAGCGCGTGAAGGACATGTCAGACCAGGAGATCTGGCGGCTCAACCGCGGCGGCCTCGACCAGCAGAAGGTGTATGCGGCCTACCACGAGGCGGTCCATCACCGCGGAGAGCCGACTGTGATCCTGGCTAAGACGATCAAGGGCTACGGAATGGGAGCCTCCGGCGAGGGCCAGATGGTCACCCACCAGGCCAAGAAGATGACCGAGGAGGCGCTGCTCGCCTTCCGCGACCGCTTCGGCCTCCCGCTCACCGACGAGCAGGCCCGCGCCGCCGAGTTCTACAGGCCCCCGGACGACTCGCCGGAGATGCAGTACCTGCGCGAGCGGCGGGCCGCGCTGGGCGGGAGCATCCCCGCCCGCCGCCGGAAGGCCGACGCGCTCGAGCCGCCGGCGCTGGATACGTTCAAGGGCCAGCTCGAGGGCACCGGCGAGCGGGAGATCTCGACCACGATGGCGTTCGTCCGGGTGCTGGCGGCTTTGCTGCGCGACAAGCAGCTCGCTCGCCACGTCGTTCCGATCATTCCCGATGAGTCGCGGACCTTCGGGATGGAAGGCCTCTTCCGCCAGGTCGGGATCTACTCGCCGTTCGGGCAGCTCTATCAGCCCGAGGACTCCCAGCAGCTGATGTTCTACAAGGAGGACCAGCACGGCCAGATCCTCGAGGAGGGCATCACCGAGGCCGGCTCGATCTCGTCGTTCATCGCCGCCGGCAGCTCCTACAGCGCCCACGCGGTCCCGATGATCCCGTTCTTCATCTATTACTCGATGTTCGGCTATCAGCGCGTCGGCGACCTGATCTGGGCGGCGGCCGACAGCCGGACCCGCGGCTTCCTGCTCGGCGGGACGGCCGGTCGCACGACCCTGAACGGCGAGGGGCTCCAGCACGAGGACGGCCACAGCCACGTGCTGTTCTCAGTCGTCCCGAATTGCGTGGCCTACGATCCCGCCTTCGGCTACGAGGTGGCGGTGATCGTGCAGGACGGACTGCGCCGGATGCTCTCCGAGCAGCAGGACATCTTCTACTACATCACCTTGATGAACGAGAACTACCGCCATCCCGCGATGCCGGACGGGGCGCAGGAGGGGATCCTGCGCGGGATGTACCGGCTACGGGAGTCCGCTCGGGAAAGCCGACCGCGCGTCAAGCTGCTCGGCTCGGGCACGATCCTGAACGAAGTCATCGCGGCGGCGGAGCTGCTCGAGTCCGACTTCGAGGTTGCCGCGGACGTCTGGAGCGTGACCTCCTTCACCGAGCTGCGGCGGGACGGCATCGAGGTCGATCGCTGGAATCTCCTCCATCCCGTGGAGGAGCCGCGCAGCGCCTACGTCACCGAGTGCCTGTCCGCGGTCGAGGGACCGGTCGTAGCCTCCACCGACTACATCCGCACGTATCCCGACCTGATCCGCCCGTGGGTGCCCGGGCGCTACCGCGTGCTCGGCACCGACGGCTTCGGTCGCAGCGATTTCCGCACCGCGCTGCGCCGCTTCTTCGAGGTCGACCGCCACTACGTCGCGCTCGCCGCGCTCAGGGAGTTGGCCGAGGAGGGCGCGATCGACCGCCAGGTCGTGAAGGATGCGATCGACCGCTATCAGATCAACGCCGACGCCCCGCTACCCACCACCGTATGAGATGAGTGCCACCGACGTCATCACCGTTGAAGTGCCGGACATCGGCGACTTCGAGGACGTGCCTATCATCGAGATGCTCGTGTCCGAGGGCGACACCGTCGCGGTCGACGATCCACTGCTGACCCTCGAGTCCGACAAGGCCACGATGGACGTGCCGGCGCCGTTCGCCGGCACGGTCCAGGAGCTGCTGGTGAAGGTCGGTGACAAGGTCTCGCAGGGCGTGCCCCTGCTCAAGCTCGAGTCTGCGGAGAGGGACGGCAGCGCGCTCGAGTCGAAGGCCTCCGCCGCCACGTCGGACACCGCGCCCGCCGAGGCGGCCGCGCCGGATGCGGTGCAGAGCGCGATCTCAGCCGAGGAGGGCGCGGCCGCCGAGACCGAGTCGGCGCCATCCGCGCCCCCGGAGCGCGCCGCGCCGGCGCCCGAGGCCGAGGCGGCCCCGGCGCCCGCGCCCGCCGAGACCGACGGCCACGGCCCGATCTACGCCAGCCCCGCGGTCCGGCGCCTGGCCCGCGAGCGCGGCATCGATCTCGCCCGCGTGAAGGGAACCGGGCGCAAGGGACGGATCATCAAGGCCGACGTCGAGGGCTACCGCGAGGCAGCACCGGAGAGAGGACCGGCAGCGCCTTCGGCGGCCGGTCCCGGGCTTGGCCTCGATCTGCCGCCATGGCCCTCGGTCGACTTCGAGAAGTTCGGCCCGGTGGAGCGCACCGAGCGCTCGCGGATCCAAAGGATCTCGGCGCCGGCGCTGGCCCGCAACTGGGTGATGATCCCCCATGTCACCCACAACGACGACGCCGACATCACCGACCTCGAGGCGTGGCGCAAGCAGCTCAACGAGGAGCATGCCCGCGCCGGGGTGAAGGTCACGATGGTCGCCTTCCTGGTCAAGGCGTGCGTGGCCACCCTGAAGGAGTTCCCGGTGTTCAACGCCTCGCTCGACGGCGAGCAGCTGGTACTCAAGCGCTACTACAACATCGGCTTCGCCGCCGACACCCCCGGCGGTCTGGTCGTGCCGGTGATCAAGGACGCCGACCAGAAGGGACTCCTGGCGATCGCCTCCGAGCTCGGCGCCCTCTCCGCGAAGGCGCGTGAGGGCAAGCTAGGCCCGGCCGAGATGCAGGGCGGCACGTTCACGATCTCCTCGCTCGGCGGCATCGGCGGCACCAGCTTCACGCCGATCGTCAACGCCCCGGAGGTGGCGATCCTCGGCGTTACCCGCTCGGCGATGAAGCCGGTGTGGAACGGCCGCGAGTTCGTGCCCCGCCTGATCGTGCCGCTGTCGCTCTCCTATGACCACCGCGTGATCGACGGCGCCGCCGCGGCGCGCTTCGTCGTCCACCTCGTCAACGTCCTCTCCGACCTGAGGAGGGCCCTGCTGTGAGCGACTCCGGCGAGATCCGCATCCCCGACATCGGTGACTTCACCGACGTTCCGGTCATCGAGATCCACGTGTCCACGGGCGACGAGGTGGCCGTCGAGGACCCATTGGTCACGCTCGAGTCCGACAAGGCGACCATGGACGTGCCGGCGCCGCGGGCGGGCGTGGTCAAGCAGCTGTGCGTCCAGGTCGGCGACCGCGTCTCCGAGGGCAGCGTGATTCTCACCCTCGACAGCGACGGCGCGGGGCCGAGCGCCGGCGCCGCGCCGGAGGCAAGCCCTGCGGCCGACGCCGCGGTGCAGCGCGAGCCGGCCCCACCGCCGCCCTCGCCCGACGGCGGCGAACACGACGCCCAGGTCGTGGTGATCGGATCGGGCCCCGGCGGCTACACGGCGGCGTTCCGCGCTGCGGATCTGGGCCTGAGGACGGTGCTGATCGAGCGCTACGACCACCTCGGCGGTGTGTGCCTGAACGTCGGCTGCATCCCCTCGAAGGCGCTGCTGCACGCCGCTAAGGTGATGGCCGAGGTCGAGGAGCTGGCCGAACACGGGATCAGGTATGGCAAGGCCAAGGTCGACGTCGCCGAGCTGCTGGCCTGGAAGCAGTCGGTGGTCGAGCGGCTCACCGGCGGCCTTAGTGGGCTCGCCCGGCAGCGCAAGGTCGAGGTGATCGAGGGAGTCGCGAAGCTCACCGGGCCGAACACGGTGTCGGTCGGCGACCGCACCGTGTCGTTCGACAACTGCATCATCGCGGCCGGCTCGCAGGCCGCGATGATCCCCGGCCTCCCCGACGACCCGCGCGTGATCGACTCCACCGACGCGCTGTCGCCGAGCGAGGTGCCGGGTCGCCTGCTGGTCATCGGCGGGGGGATCATCGGGCTCGAGATGGCCACCGTCTACGACGCCCTCGGATCGAAGGTGACGGTCGTCGAGCTCCTCGACCAGCTGATTCCCGGCTGCGATCCGGACCTGGTCAAGCCGCTGCACAAGCGCATCTCTGCCCGCTATGAGGCGATCCACCTGAAGACCGAGGTCGTCTCGGTCGAGGCGCAGAAGAACGGGCTGAAGGTGGAGCTCTCCAGCGGCGAGTCGGTGAGCGCCGACCAGGTGCTGGTGGCCGTCGGGCGCCGGCCCAACGGCCCGGCGATCGGCGCCGACGCCGCCGGCGTGACCGTCGACCCTGCCGGCTTCATCAGGGTCGACCGCCAGATGCGTACGAACGTGCCGTGGATCTACGCGATCGGCGACATCGTCGGCGGCCCGATGCTGGCGCACAAGGCGACGCACGAGGGCAAGGTGGCGGCCGAGGTGATCGCCGGGGTCCCGGGCGCCGAGTTCGACGCGCGGGCGATCCCGTCGGTCGCCTACACCGACCCGGAGGTCGCCTGGATGGGCGTGACCGAGGGCGAGGCGAAGTCCCAGGGAATCGAGTTCGAGAAGGCGGTGTTCCCGTGGGCGGCCTCGGGCCGGGCCCTCTCGCTCGGCCGCGACGACGGCCTCACCAAGCTGCTCGTCGAGCCGGAGAGCCGCCGCCTGCTTGGCGCCGGCATCGTCGGCGTCAACGCCGGGGAGCTGATCGCCGAAACGGTGCACGCGCTCGAGATGGGGGCGGACGCCGAGGACATCGGCCTCACGATCCACCCCCACCCCACGCTCACCGAGACGGTCGCCTTCGCGGCCGAGATGGCCGCCGGCACGATCACCGATCTGATGCCGCCACGGCGGGCGCGGCGCTAACGGGCGCGGCGGCAGCGCAAGCGGGCGGTAGCGGGGCGGCCGCGGCGGGGCGGCGCCCTGCCTGGGCGGCCGCGGTGCCTAGCCCGGGCGGCCGCGGTGCCTAGCCGGGGCGGCCGCGCCCGAGCCGGCGGAAGAGCAGCACGCCGGCGCCGAGCCCGAAGACCACGCGCCACAGGGACGTCGAGTGCCGGCGAGCGAGGGCCACCGCACCGTAACTCGGCCGCCCCGCCGGCATCGCGAACTCCTCGGCCGCGAGCACGTCGTGCGGCTCGGTGATCCCCGACGGATCCTCGGGCAACACGACCGGCCGGTGACGGAGCGACGGGTCGGGCGCGGGCACGGCGAACTCCTCCGCCGCGAGGACGTCGCGAGCCGGCGCCAGCGTCGGGTCCCGGACCGGCACCGCAAACGCCTCCGCAGCGAGGACGTCGTGAGCGCGTTCGTCTTCTTGTGGCTTTGGATCGGGCACCGGCTCATGATCCCAGAGTTGAGCCGCTGCGGCGCCGGCGGTGCGGTCGCCGGCGCGAGAGGGTGCCAACGCGCGCGGCGCGATGCTTCGGGTCGCTTGCTTGGCCGCCCTACCGCACATTTCGTTCCTCGCATCGTCTAGCTCAGGCCGCGGTCGCAATAGTGGTCGCTCATCGCCAAGAATTGCGTCCGCGCTCGTCCCCGCGCGGCGTGGGGAACGTTTTGATCGCTCACGACCGCGAGCCCGGCGCACAGCCGAGCGGCGGGCGGCTTCCCCGCCTCAATAATCTCAGCCACAGCGACTGAGATCAAGGGCCGCCACGGTCGCCGCGGGTGGTACCCTGTACTTATCTTGCGTAAGCACCTACCGAAAGTGAACGTTTGATGAGCCGCCTTCTTCTCGTCCCGTTGGACGACGCCGTCGTCTTCCCCGGGATGTCGCTCACGCTCGCCGTGGATGCGGGCGAGGAGCAGCGAGTCCTGCTCGTGCCCCGCCACGAGCACGCCTTCGCCGCCGTCGGCACCGTCGCCGAGGTGGCCGATCGCATGCGGCTGCCCGGTGGGGCTCGCGCGGTGGCGCTCCAGGGACTCCACCGCGGCGTTGCCGGCGCTGCCCAGACGCTTCCCGATGGCCGCCTGTACGTCGAGGTCGAGGATCGTCCTGACCCCGTACCGGTCGACGGCCGCACCCGCAACCTCGAACGCGAGTACCGCGCGGTGGTCGAGGAGATCCTCGAGCTTCGCGGCGACGATGGTCGGGTTTCCGCCTTCTTGCGGAGCATCACCGAGCCGGGGGCGCTGGCTGACACCGGCGGCTACTCCCCGGATCTGACCTACGAGCAGAAGCTCGCGCTCCTGCAGACGCTGGACGTGACCGAACGGCTCGAGCTCGGGCTCGGCTTCCAGCGCGAGCGCCTGGCCGAGCTCCAGGTCCGCAAGCGGATCCGCGAGGACGTGGAGTCCGGCGCCGAGAAGCAGCAGCGCGAGTACTTCCTGCGCAAGCAGATGGAGTCGATCCGCAAGGAGCTGGACGAGGACGACGCCTCGATCGTGGAGGAGTACCGGACGAAGATCGAGGAAGCGGGCATGCCCGAGGGCGTGCGTGAGCAGGCCGACAAGGAGCTCGGCCGACTCGAGCGCCTCGGCGAGCAGAGCGCCGAATCGAGCGTCATCCGCACCTACCTCGATTGGCTGATCGCCGTGCCGTGGAGCCATCGCTCCGAGGAGCGGCTCGATCCCGAGCACGCCCGCGTCGTGCTCGACGCCGATCATGCCGGGCTCGAGGACGTCAAGAACCGGATCGTCGAGTACATCGCGGTCAAGAAGTTGCGCGTCGAGCGCGGGATCAGGGAGGACAAGCGCTCGGGTGCCATCCTCACGTTGATCGGGCCGCCCGGCACGGGCAAGACCTCGATCGGCGAGTCGATCGCCCGGGCCACCGGCCGCGAGTTCGTGCGCATGTCGCTCGGCGGCGTTCGCGACGAGGCGGAGATCCGCGGCCACCGGCGCACCTACATCGGCGCGCTTCCGGGCCGCCTGGCCCGCGCGCTGCGCGACGCCGGGACGATGAACCCGGTGATCATGCTCGACGAGGTCGACAAGGTCGGCGCCGACTGGCGCGGTGATCCCAGCGCCGCGCTCCTCGAGGTGCTCGACCCCGCTCAGAACCACAGCTTCCGCGACCACTACCTCGACGTCGAGCTCGATCTGAGCGGTGTGCTGTTCATCGCCACCGCGAACGTCGCCGACACGATCCCCGGCCCGCTGCTGGACCGCATGGAGGTAATCCGCTTCGACGGGTACACCACCTCCGAGAAGGTGGCGATCGCGCGCGGCTACCTGTGGCCGCGGCAGCTCGAGCGCAACGGCCTGCGCCACGAGGAGGTCGAGATCTCAGACGAGCTACTGCGGACTGTCACGACCGAGTACACGCGAGAGGCCGGCGTGCGCCAGCTCGAGCGCGATCTCGGCACCCTGCTGCGCAAGACGGCCACGAAGATCGCATCGGGCTCCGTGAGCGCGCCGGTGGTGATCGACCTCGAGGCGATCCGCGAGGCGCTCGGGCGCCAGCGCCACTTCCAGGAGTCGGCGATCAGGACCGCCGTACCCGGAGTGGCCACTGGACTGGCCGTCACCGGCGCCGGCGGCGACGTCCTCTTCGTGGAGGCAACGACCATGCAGGGCAAGCCGGGCCTCACCCTCACCGGTCAGCTCGGCGAGGTGATGAAGGAGTCGGCGCAGATCGCCCTGTCGTACGTCCGCGGGCACGCCGCAGAGCTCGAGATCGATCCGGCGTCGTTCGAGGAGCACTCCTTCCACGTCCACGTGCCGGCTGGTGCGATCCCCAAGGACGGGCCGAGCGCCGGCGTCACGATGGTCACCGCACTGACATCGCTGCTCACCGACCGGCCGGTGCGCCACACCGTGGGCATGACGGGCGAGGTGACTCTGCAGGGCCGGGTCCTGCCGATCGGCGGCGTTAAGCAGAAGGTGCTCGCCGCTCATGCCGCCGGGCTGACCGACGTGATCCTGCCCGAGCGTAACCGCGGCGATCTCGACGACGTGCCCCAGGAGGTCCGCGACGCGATGACCTTCCATTTCGCGATGACGATCGACGAGGTCCTGGGCGCGGCGCTCGAGCCGGCGGCGCTGGCCGCCGCGGCGTAACCGGACGAGAGCCGAAAACGGCTCCGGCGAGCGGATCGGCTCGCCGGAGCCGTTTCGCCGCTACCGGCTCGCGCGCAGTGCCGCGCGGGCGAGCGCCAGATGCATGCGCAGCATCGGCAGCGCCGTCTTGGCGTTGGCCTTGACCCCCGCCGCGCAGCCGGCGCTGACCTCGGTGTTGGCGAGATCGATGGCCTGGAGGTGGCCGGCGACCTGGTTGCTGGCGTAGGCGATGTTGAACGCACGCTGGCGGTTGCGAAGCCCGGCGACGGCATTGAATTCCCACACCTGGGTCGGCGACGGAGCCGTGGCCACGCGTAGGCGGTACTTGGCGGCGAGCGTCTTGGCTTGAGCGTAAGCCGCGGTGTGGTCGGCGCGCGTCCTCGTCGCCAGCCGACGCACGGCGGCATTCTTGCTCACCTGCAGGACCGCGTTGCCGGCCTGGATCTCGGCCAGGTCTGTCTGCGTCGAGACTTTGATCCACACCTTGTCGAGCCCACAGGCCGAGGCCGTGGTCGCCGCCCCGGCGCTGGTCAGCGGTAGCGCAAGCGCAAGGAGCGCGGCGCCGGCCAGGAGGAACACGGAGATTCGCTTCATGGTTGGTCCTTTCTGCGGTGGGGGGCCCTGTGCCTACGGGTTGGCGCGCAGAGCGGCACGGGCCAGGTTCAGATGCCGGTTCAGCATCGGCAGCGAATGCTTGGCATCCAGGACCACCTCGGCGAGCGAGCCGCTCCGGACCTCCTCGGTGGTCTCGGATATGTCCTGCTCATGATCGCCCGCCTCGAGGCTGGCGAACCAGTGGTTGAACGTGGCGCCGCGCAGCGACGAGACGATCTTCAGCTCCCACAGCTGCGACTGAGTCGTCGAGGTGGGCACCTCGACGCCGAGCGTGCGGGCCACCTTCGCATCGTCGTTGTACGCCTGGGTGTGGTCCTTGACCAGCGTCCGGGCGAGCTTGATCACCGCGGCGTTCCGGCTCAGCCGGAGCGCGATCCTGCCGCCGGAGACCTCGAACAGGTCGCCCTGCATCGAGCTGACCAGGTAGTGTCGGTCGAGTGCCGAGAGCCCCGCCGCCCTCGGGCTGCTGCTCGAACCGTGAACCTGCGCGGCGGCGGCCGGCCCGGCCACGGCAAGGGCGCAGGCGGATACCACCACGGCGATTCTCTTCATGGCCGGGACCTCCCGCTGGTCCCGCGCCGGGATCCCCTGACCTCCGGCGCAGGCGATGTTTGATGACCCGGCCGTGATACCCCGCGGCCTATCGCCGGAAACGGCCCATCGCGTCCGGCCGACGTTCGCCGGGGCGCTAGACAGCCCAGCCCCGGGGTACCTTCTCCGCTATGAGCACGATCACGGCATCAGAAGAACAGCGCGTTGTCGAGCAGGTCCCCAAGCAGCTCTACATCGGCGGGCAGTGGCGCGACGGCGCCAAGGGGACGCTCTCGGTGGAGGACCCGGCCACCGGCGAGCCGCTGTGCGAGGTGGCCGACGCCTCGACCGACGACGCCAGGGCGGCCCTCGACGCCGCCGACGAGGCCGGCCCGGAATGGAGCCGGCACCCTCCACGCGAGCGCGGAGAGGTTCTCCGGCGCGCATTCGACGCGATCGTCTCCCGCCAGGACGAGCTGGCTCTGCTGATGACGCTCGAGATGGGCAAGACGATCGCCGAGTCCAAGGCGGAGATCGCCTACGGAGCGGAGTTCTTCCGCTGGTTCTCCGAGCAGGCGGTGCGAATCGACGGCCGCTACGCGGTCGCCCCCAACGGCCAGGGCCGCTTGCTGACGTTGAAGCAGCCGGTTGGTCCCTGCCTGCTCATCACGCCGTGGAACTTCCCGCTTGCGATGGGCACGCGCAAGATCGGCCCGGCCATCGCCGCCGGCTGCACGATGGTCGTCAAGCCGGCCCAGCAAACGCCTCTGTCGATGCTGATGCTGGCCAAGATCCTCGAGGAGGCCGGGCTGCCGAATGGAGTCCTGAACCTGGTCACCGCCTCCTCCTCCGGCGAGACGATGGGTCCGCTGATCGGCGATTCGCGCCTGCGCAAGCTGTCGTTCACCGGTTCAACCGAGGTCGGGCGCAGCCTTATGGAGCAGGCGTCCGGCAACTTGCTGCGGCTCTCGATGGAACTGGGTGGCAACGCACCGTTCATCGTCTTCGACGACGCCGACGTCGATGCCGCCGTCGAGGGCGCGGTGATCGCCAAGATGCGCAACGTGGGCGAGGCCTGCACGGCGGCCAACCGTTTCCATGTCGCCGGGCGCGTCGCCGACGAGTTCGCCGAGAAGCTGGCCGGCAAGCTCGGCGCGATGAAGGTCGGCCGGGGCACCGAGGAAGGCGTCGAGGTGGGTCCGCTGATCGACGCCGATCAGCGCGGGAAGGTCGCCGGGCTGGTCGAGGACGCGCTCGGGCGCGGCGCCAAGGCGGTCGTCGGCGGCCACACCCGTGACGGCGCCGGCTACTTCTACGACCCCACCGTGCTGACCGACGTCCCCGACGATGCGGAGCTCCTGCGGGAGGAGATCTTCGGACCGGTGGCCCCGGTCAAGGGCTTCGCGGACGAGGACGAGGCCATCGCCGCCGCCAACGACACCGAGTACGGCCTGGTCGCCTATGTCTACACCAACAACCTCAAGCGCGCCCTGCGCGTGGTCGAGCGCCTCGAGACCGGCATGGTCGGCCTGAACCAGGGGATGGTCTCCAACGCCGCGGCCCCGTTCGGCGGCATCAAGCAGTCCGGCTTCGGCCGGGAAGGCGGCCCCGAGGGGATCGAGGAGTATCTCGAGACCAAGTACGTGGCGGTGAACCTGTAGGTGGGATAGCAGAGAGAGGCCCCACTTCAGACCGCTGGACCCCGAGACCTCGGACACGGCACCCGGGACCGGTGCGCTCAGGTGAGCGAGACCCGGCCCAGGGCGGCCGGGCCGCGCACCCGCGCGGTACGAAGAACGCCGCGCATCAGGCCGTGGTGCCCGCGTGGACGGTCGAGCACCGGATCCCGCGAGCCTCCGCTTGGAGATCCTGCCGGGGCGACGTCGCGTGCGACGTCTTCCGCAACGGTCCTGTCTCCGAGAGTGGCTCAGGGGCCGGAGTCTCGACGTCCCGGATGGCTGGTCGCCAGTCGCCGGCGCACGTCTTCTAGCACGACCTCAGCCCCGATCAGGCGCTTGTAGGTAGCGGGTCTCTGCTCGTTGATCTCCCGCCGTCCCCGGGATCGGACCGAACCCTCCTGCTCGGGACATTCAGGTTCGCCACGGCGGGGAGGTCTCGAGAGCAATGGTCGTGTTCGACAGCTATTTGAGCGCCGGGGAATGTATCTGCACCTGACTAACGCGCTCTATGGGATGTGTCGGCACTTTTGTTCCAATCTACGCCCTTCAGAAGGGAGAACGAGGAAGAGATGAGCACAAAGAGTTTGAGCTCTGGACGGCGGGTCGCTTCGCTGTCGGCGGCGCTCGCTTGCGCTTGTGCGCTTCTGGCGTCGCTTCTCGCGGTCAACGCGAATGCGGCCGGCAAAGTGGTAGTAGCGGCTAGGCCCAGCGCCCGCGGCACCGCCGCGCTGCGTCTGGAGAAGCCGGTGAGTGGCTCTGTGGTGAGGACAGGGACTGCGAAGCCCTATGTCTCGCCCTTTGGCACCAGCGTCTATTTCCAGAACAGCTACGGGAAGACTGTCTGGGTGACGACCGAGCGCTACAACTCCGGTTGTAACTTGCCGGGCGTCGGCAACTGGGAGAACGAGGGCTGGTACCGGCTCGACCCGGGTCAGAGTGAATGGTTGTTCACGACGACAAACGAGTACGCGTACTTCTACGCTGAGGCGGCGGACGGCGCTAAGTGGAGCGGAGCCTATGGAGGCAGGGTCAACCCCTACTACGCGTATGACTATTGCAACAGCATCGACTCGTATGCGACGGATCCGGGCATGCGGCAGATCGACCTCGGCGGGTGGAACCTCTTTGGTGCCACCTCCTACACGCTGACCCTCATCCCGTAACGCGTCGGGGCAGTCCGCGCTGCCGCGCAGACGAGAGGCCCTGAAACGACATCCAGGTACGATGGCCCCGCTATGGCGGGGCCATCGCTGTCGATGCGGTGGAAGAGCCCTCAGCTCTGCTCGTTGCCCTGCATCGGATCCTAGGGTCGGGGCTCCGCCCGCGTAACTCCTATCCCGTGAACCTCTACGGCACCGCCGCCGGCCGCCGCCGGGCGCTTTACGGCATCCGGCGAGTGCGTGGGAGCACGTCCGGGTCCTCGGCGACGACCGCGCGCCGACGCCGGCGGCGATCCAACATCGCCATGTGAAGCAGCGAGATAACCAGACCGACGACGCCGGCGACCATCAGGATCACGCCCGCGGTGTGGAGGTTGAAGCCCTTTGTGTGGACGCTGACCGCGAAGCGGAGAACCGCTCCGACGGCAATCACTAGAAGTGAGGTGCCCAGTGTCATTCCGACCTCCGCAGGATCCCTTCGAAGCGGATTATCTCAGGCGCCACCGGCGGGTCGCCGAGCTGGCGGCCGGGAGGCGAGCCGGCGTGGCCGCCGGCGAGCCTGCGGGAGCCTCCGAAAGCGCCGAGCGCGCCTCAGAGCGCGACGAGCCGGGTGGCCGTCGCCTTGAACACCGCCACCACCTCCACGCCCTCCGCCAGCCGCAGCTCCTCGGCCGCCTTGCCCGTCACCTCGGCGACCAGGGGCTGACCCGCGGCCAGGCCGACCCGGACGCGATTGCCGAGCACAGTCACCGAGACGACGCGCGCCAAGAGCCGGTTCTGCGCGGACTCGTCGGCGGCGGCCGGCGGTGGCCTCAGAGTGATCTCCCACGGGTACACGCTCAGCGCCACCGGGCCGTCGCCGCGGTCGGTCGTGGCGACTTCGCCGCCGCCGTCCAGGGCGACCACGGTGAGATCGCCGTTGCGCGCGCGGGCGGTCCCGGTAATCACCACCGCGCCGGTGAAATCGGCCACGAACGCCGACGCCGGCGCCGCGGCCAGCTGGCTGGCGCTGCCGCGCTGGATGATTCGGCCGCCGTCGATCACCCCCACTTCGTCGCCGAGCAGCGCCGCCTCGGTGAAGTCGTGGGTGACGATCAGCGCCGGCACCTCGAGCCCGGCGAGGATCGCCGACAGCTCCCGGCCGGCGCTCGCCCGGCCGCGGGCGTCGAGCGCGGAGAGGGGCTCGTCGAGCAGCAGCGCCGAGGGCTCGGGAGCCAGCGCGCGCGCCAACGCCACGCGCTGTTGCTCGCCGCCGGAAAGGGTCGCCGGCCGGGCGTCGGCGAGATCGGACATGCTGAAGCGCTCGAGCAGCTCGAGCGCGCGAGCGTGGCGTTGCCGGCGCCCGAGCCGGCGCAGCCCGTAGGCGACGTTGCGCCAGGCGGTCAGGTGCGGGAACAGCGCGTAGTCTTGGAACACGTAACCACAGCGGCGGAGTTCGGGTGCCATGAACACGCCCCGTTCGGTGTCGAGCCAAACCTGCTCCCCGATCGTGATCCGGCCTCGCTGCGGCCGGGCGATCCCCGCCAGCAGGCGCAGGATCGTCGTCTTGCCAGCGCCCGAGGGCCCGGCCAGCGCCAGGCAGCGGCCCGCCGGTACCTCGAGGCCGACGTCGAGCCGGATGGTCCCGACCGAATGGCCGAGCTCAGCGCACAGCCCCGGCGAGGCCGGCTTCACGAGGCGCTACGAGCTTGACGGTGAGCAGCAATGCTCCCGAGATGATGACCAGCACGGCGGCGAGGGCAAGCGCGGCGGGCAGATCGGTCGCGAACTGGTCGTAGATCGCCAGCGGCGCGGTCTGCGTGATCCCGCGAAACGAGCCGGCGAACATCAGCGTGGCCCCGAATTCGCCCAGCGCCCGGCCCCACGACAGCGCCAGCCCGGCCAGCAACCCCGGGAGCGCGACCGGCACCGCGACGCGCAGGAAGGTGGCCGCCTCGCCGGCTCCGAGCGTCCGCGAGGCTTGAACCAGTGAGCGGTCGATCCCCTCGAAGGACGCCTGCGCCTGGCGAAGGTAGAACGGCGCGGAGACGAAGGTCAGCGCGACGACGACTCCCGCTGTCTGCAGGACGAGCTGGATGTGCAGGTCCCCGAGCACGCCGCCGAGCACGCCTTCCGGGCCCAGCGCCGCCAGCAGGCCGAGTCCGGCCACGGCCGGCGGGAGCACGAGCGGCAGCTCGAGCACGGTGATCAACGTAGCGCGGCCGCGAAACGCACGGGCGGAGAGCGCATAGGCGGCGGGCGTGCCGACCAGGACGATCACCGCAACCGCGATCGCCGTGGTCTCGACGCTCAGCTGCAGCGCATCGGTCGCCACCGGGTCGCTCAGGCGGGCGATCAACGTGCCCGGCGAGGTATCGGTGAAGATGGCCACCACCGGCAGGGCCAGGAAAGCGAGCGCCAGGCTGAGCGCCGCGGCCAGGAGCGCCGAGAACCAGCTGCGGCGGATCATCGCGGCGGCGGGAGGAAGCCGGCCTCGAGCAGATCACTCCGACCCTGGCCGCCGAGCAGCCCGGCGATGAACGCCCGCGCCTGCGTCGGATGCGCGGTTCCCTTGACGACCGCCGCGCCGTAGGCCACGACCGGCTGCAGCGACGCCGGCAGCGCGATCGCCTCGAGCTTGCCCTTCGTCGCCGTCACGTCGGTCACGTAGGTGAAGCCGGCGTCGACCGCGCCCTCGCTCAGCTTGCCGACGATTCCGGACACGTCCGACTCCTCGGAACGGACGTTGGCCATGATCCGCCCTGAGCCCGACGGTCCGAGCTTGGCCAGCACGGTACGGGTGTAGGAGCCGATCGGCACAGTCGGCGAGCCGATCGCGATCGTCACCCCGGGCTTCTCGGCGTCGGCGAGGCTTCTCACCTTGGTCGATCCCGCGGGTACCGCCAGCACGAGCTTGTTGGCCGCGAAGGTCACCGGCTTATCGACCAGCCCCTTGGCGTAGAGCTGCTGCGGCAGCTTCAGGTTGGCCGAGGCGAACACGTCCGGTTTCAGCCCCTGCTCGATCTGCGCCGCGAGCACGTCGGAGCCGGCGAACGAATAGCGCACGTCCGCGGCGCTGAACTCCTGGCCGAAGCGGGTGAACGAGGACTTCAGCGAGGCAGCCGCGGAAACCGTCAGCGGCGGCTTGCCGGCGCTCGCCGCCGTGTGCGACGTTCCGCTGGGCGAGGTTCCCCCGCCGCAGGCGACCAGCCCGATTGCCGCAACCCCCGCCATCACCGCCATCGCTCTGCGCATCAGACCCCCTGTTGGACTCGTGGTTTGCCCTAGCATCGCATAGGCACGGCCCGGGTGCATTCCGGCCCGGCATCGGCCGCCGGCAGACCCGATGCGGGGGCATTCGCAATCTTCGGCAGCCGGCCTGTACCCTGGATGGCCAACCGATGGCCTACGTCGAGGAAAGCCCGAGGATGAGGGGGCCGATCAACGAGCACGCGCATGCGCTCGCGTCCGAGTGGAAGCGGTTGACCCGGGTGGCGACCGCGGTGGCCCTGCTGACCGCGCCCGCGTTCTTCCTCGTCCTCTACGAGTCCGATCACCTCGGGCTCGTCCTCTCGCTGATCGTCACCTGGCTGGCCGTCATCGCCTTCCGCGGGCTCGTGGAAGTCGCGGTCCGCAAGCTGATCCCGTGGCCCAGCCTGTACGGGGCCGACGAGCGGCTGAAGAATGAGGACATCGTCGCCCGGCGGCGCTACTGGTACTGGCGCGGCAAGGTGCGACGGCTGCCGCTATACGTCCTCGGGCTGATCATGCTGCTGGCGTTCTGCCAGCTGCTGTTCGCCTTCGCCGGTGTGAGCTCGTCGTTCTTCAATCCGTTCGCGGGCCTGCGCCAGATCTTCCCGCCGGATACCCTGCCGCAGCTGGCACTGGTGTTCGTGCAGCTGCCGCTGCTGCTGTTCATCAACGTGTTCATCCTGTTCGGCCCGTTTCTGTTCATGGCCGTGCGGGGGATCCGCAGTTACGAGCCCGGCGACGCCAGCTGGGGGGTGCGGATCGACGACGTCCGCGGGCAGGCCGAGGCCAAGGAGGAGATCACCCGGGTGATCACGCTGTGGCAGTCGGGCGAGGAGTTCGAGCAGGCCGGCGGCAAGCGCGAGCGCGGGCTTCTCTTCCTCGGCGCCCCGGGGACCGGCAAGACGATGATCTCCAAGGCAATCGCCACGAATTTCAACTGCCCGTTCGTGACCATTCCCGGCTCCGGGTTCGCGCAGATGTTCATGGGCATGGACGCGCTCGTGGTGCAATACCTCGCGTACAAGGCGCGCAAGCTGGCGCGTAAGTGGGGCGGGCAGTGCATCGTGTTCATCGACGAGATCGATGCCGTCGGGATGCGGCGTCAGGCGCTCCAGGGAGCGGCCACGGCACCGGCGGAGCCGACCTCGATCCACGATCTCTGCTTCTTCGGGCCGAACGGCTCGATCACCCCGAGCGGCGACCTGGTGATCGAGTCACGGGCCTGGCGCGAAGCGCTGTTCGCCAGCCGCGGCCGGTCCGCCCCGCACAGCGGTTACGGCGCGTTCATGGGCGCCGTGCGCGGGAGGCTCGAGCGGATCGTCCCCGGCCTCTTCGGCGGCTACCAGGGTCAGGCGCTGAACCAGCTGCTGGTGGTGATGGACGGGATCGACGAGCCGCCCGCGGTGCGGAAGTTCCTCACCAACCGGGCGAACACGTTCCTCGACGCGATGTTCATCGTCCCCAGCAAGCTCGGCAAGCTGCCGCTTCGCCTGTCTCCGCCGCGCGTCCGGCCCGAGCAGATCTACTTCATCGGCGCCTGCAACGTCCCGATCGACGTGCTCGACCCGGCACTCACCCGGCCCGGACGCATGGGCCGCCACATCTGGTTCCGGACTCCGACCAAGGAGGACCGGCTCGACATCTTCGATCTGTACCTGACGAAGGTGGCACACGAGCCGAACCTTGACACTCCGCACCGGCGCGACGAGCTGGCGCGGATCACCAGCGGCTACTCGCCGGCGATGATCGAGCAGTGCTGCTCGATGGCCCTGACCATCGCGCACTCTGAGGGACGACGGGAGTTCGGCTGGCGCGACATCGTCGAGGCGATGACCACGGTCGAGACCGGCACCGCCCAGAACATCGAGTACATCCAGGAGGAGACCCGGGCCGTCGCCATCCATGAGGCCGGCCACGCCGCCGCGGGCCACGTCTTCCTCGAGAAGGAGTTCCTTTCCACCCGGCTGTCGATCCGCAAGCGTGGCGGCTCGCTCGGCCACTACCAGAGCATGGAGAAGGACGAGCGCTTCTCCCATTTCCGAAGCCACGTGATGGGCACGCTGATCATGACACTGGGCGCGATGGCCGCCGAGCATGTGTTCTACGGCGAGAACTCCCAGGGCGTCGGCGGCGACGTCGGCAGTGCGACGATGACCGCGGCGGCGATGGTCGGCTACTGGGCGATGGGGCCCGACCCGGTCCACATCGAGGGCAGCCTCCAGGGCGACGACGACCTCGAGCAGGTCCTGCGTCGGCTCGAGCGGATCGGCAACGCGATCATGAATCGCGCCGGCGGCGGGGCGCCGTTCGCCGCCGACCCCGTCGCGTCGATCCTCGGCGACCGCGACAAGCGCCGCGCCGCGGCGCAGATCCTCGGGCAGGCGTATGTGACCGCCTATGCCCTGATCGCCTCCAACCGCGAGCCGGTGGAGCGGATCGCCGACACCCTGATCGAGCGCAAGGAGATGCACGGCGACGAGGTGATCGACATGCTCAACGGCGTCGGCCTCAGGCGCCCGGAGCTCGACCTCATGGACGATCGCACGTGGCCGACGGTGTGAACGATCGCCCCGGGATAGTCAGGGCCAGCGACGAGCACATCGCCGAGCCGATGCCTCGGGAGGTGCGTCTCAGCCGGAGCCGCTCGGCCGGTTCGGCGGCCTCGCCCCATTCCCACAAGTTTCTCGCCGTGACCGCGGCGCTGATCGGAATCGCGGTGGGGGCGATCGCGATCGCCATTGCCATCCTGCTCGGCGGCGGCAGCAGCGGCACGGCGCGGTCCTGGTCGCTGTGGTCCCCGCCCGATCAGGGCCTCGCCGGCGAGCGGGACATCGCGGCTCAGGTGTCGCCGTTCTATCGTGCCACCCCGGCCAGCCAGCTGGTGGTGGTCACCGTCCAGAACATCCCGGAGGCGAGCGCGGCGAGCGGCGCGGGCACCGGCACGGCCAGCTCGAGCGGCCAGCTCCAGCTGGCCTTGCGCGACCCGACGAGCGGGTCCGTGGCGTCGGTCGCCGGGACCAGCGCCGTCTACAACCTTTGCGGCCTCGGCCCGAGCTGTGCGATCGCGACCGGCACGCCGTCGCCGGCCCGGCTGCTGCTGTTGCGTCGCGAGGCGCTCGAGCTGGCGCTGTACACGTTCAAGTACATCAAGGGCGTCGCCAACGTGGTGGCGATCCTGCCGCCCAGCCGGACCCCGACGAGCACGAAGCTGACCTCGAAGCCGCCGCGGCCCGGCACGACGGCCACGAGCTCCACCGTCGACCTGGCCGTGCTCTTCCAGCGCGACGGTCTCGCGCGGTATCTCGACCGTCCGCTCGCCCAAACCCTTCCCGAGGACATCCCGCCCACGGTCGCCGAGATGCCGAGCGCTCCGGAGGCCGAGCTCGTCAGCGTCCTCACCGGCGTGGCGCTGTTTCAGCAGCAGCTGATCCAGGCCCAGGACGGCAGCAACGTCCTCGTCCTGAGCCCGGTTCCCCCGCAGTAGGCGCTCACGCTGCGTCGCCAGCCCCGCGCTCGGAGCGATCGCGGGGCTCGAACCCGGCGCAGCGCTCGACCGGAAGGCGAGGATAGCGCGGGTAGCGCTCGGGCTCGGTGCGCGAGCGCCGGCACAGCGAGAACACCGAGCCGCGCGTGTTGCGGACGGTCTGCTGGTGCCGGCAGCGGCCGCAGAGGCCGGCGGGCGGCGCTTCCCCGCCGCTCACGCTGCCCCCGCCGCCCCCGCTCACGGAGCCGGAGCCGGAGCGCCGCTGACCGGAGGGCGGCGGGTCAGCTCCTCGAGCGCTAGGACGAACGAGGCGTAGCTTCGGTTGGTGATCCGCTGCAGGGCCACCTCGCAGGTGCGGTTGCTCGAGACGCAGGCGTCGAACGAGCGCCCGTCGAGCTCTGCCGCGACGTCGCGCAGCGCGGAGGCGGGAAGCTCCGGGTGCAGCCAGCCGCGATCCCCGGCCATCCCGCAGCAGGTGGTGCCGGCCGGAATCACCACCTCCTCGGCGATCCGCGACGCGATCTCGGTCAGCTTCGGCACCAGTCCCAGGTGCGACGCCGAACACGTCGGGTGGAGCACCACGCTACCCAGCCGGCGGGGGATCTCCAGACGGTCGAGCAGCCGGTCGTGCACCCACTCGATCGAGTCGAGCACCGTGACGCCGTCGAGCCGGAGCTCGTCGCGCAGCGCATGGCTGCACGAGCTGGCGTCGAGCACCACGGGCAGGCGACCGCCTTCGGTCCACCGCGCCATCGCCCCGCGCATCCGCTCTTCGATCACGCCGTGCCCGCGCTCATAGCCTTTGGAGCTCCACGGCATTCCGCAGCAGTGCCCGCCGGCGTCGGCCGGAATCCACACCGGCAGGCCGGCTCGCTGGGAGAGCGCGACCAGCGCCTCGGGCAGGGTCGGATGAGCCGGCCGCCCGGACGGGTTGCCGAAGATACGGTTGATGCACGCAGGCAGATAGACCGCGGCGGCGCCGTCGCGGAGCGTGAACGGCAGTCGTCCCGGTGCCGCGGGAGGGGTGGCCTCCGTCCAGGCGGGCACGACCTCGGCGCCGAGCACCTGTCGAAGCGCCCCGGTCGCGGCGGCGAGCGCCCGCTCGCCGCCCACCCGAGCCGTCGCCCCGGCGGCCCTCAACGCCACGCGAGCGCCCCGCTCGACAACGCCGTAGTGCTGGGCGACCGCGACCGCCACACGCTCGGCCCGCTCGCCGTGTTCCCGGCGGCGAAGCTGTTTGACGAGCTTGCCGGTGTCGATCCCGAGCGGGCACGCCGGCCCGCACGAGCCGTCGGCCGCGCAGGTCTCGATTGCGTCGTACTCGTACTGATCGAGGAGCGCCGCGAGCACCGGCGAGCCCGCCGGCTGGCGGGCCATCTCCCGCCGCAGCACGATGCGCTGGCGCGGAGTGGTGGTGACGTGGCGAGAGGGGCAGACGGGCTCGCAGAACCCGCATTCGATGCACTTCGTCGCGGTAGCTTCGATCTCCGGCGCCGACTTCAGGTCACGCAGGTGCACTCCGTGATCGTGGTTCAGCACGACCCCGGGGGCGAGGATGCCGTCGGGATCGGCGAGCTCCTTGATCCGCCACATCATCTCGGTCGCCTTCGGCCCCCATTCGCGCTCGACGAACGGCGCCATGTTGCGCCCGGTACCGTGCTCGGCCTTGAGTGAGCCGTCGTACTTGGCGACGATCAGCTCGACGAGGTCGTTCATGAACGCCTCATAGCGCTCGAGATCTGCCGACTCGCTGAAGTTCGTCGGGAGCAGGAAGTGGAGGTTGCCCACAGAGGCATGACCCGCGATCCCGGATGGATATCCATGCTCGGCCAACAGCTCGGGCAGGTCGTGGCCCATCTCGGCGATCCGCGCCGGCGGTACACATACGTCCTCGATGATCAGCGAGGCCCCCGGCGGCCGCATCTCCGCCAGCATCGCCGCCATCCCTTCGCGCACCCGCCAGCGCATCTCGATTTCGTGGGCGTCGCGCGAGAACGCCGCCGGCTCGAGGAGCTCATGGCTCGCGAGCAGCGCCAGCGCGTCCCGTTCGCGGTCGTCGAGGCGCCGCTCTTCGTCGTCTCGGAACTCGACCAGCAGCGCCGCCGCCTCCTTCGGAAGCTGCTTCCAGCCCGCCGGCGTGCCAGGCATCACGTGCGCGGCCGCGGTCAACGTCGGCGCCACCATCAATTCGGTGGCGCTGGCGCCCCCGTCGACCAGCGGGGCCACCGCCGCCGCCGCGGCATCGATCGTGGGGAACAGGAGGAGCGCGGTCGTCGTGTGCCGGCCGAGCGCGACGGTGTCGAGCACCGCCTCGGCCACGCAGGCGAGCGTCCCCTCCGAGCCGACGATCAGCCGCCGGAAGATCTCGAGCGGCTCGTCGGCGTCGAGCAGCGCGCACAGCCGATAGCCGGTGGTGTTCTTGATCGCGAATTTCCGGCGCACGCGTTCGGCGAGCGCGGCGTCGCCGCGGAGCTCGTCGCGCAGCTCCACCAGCCCGCGGGCCAGCTCCGGCGCGGCCGCGACGAAGCGCTCGCCGGCCCCGGGGGCGGCGGTGTCGATGACCGTGCCGTCTGCGAGCACGAACGTCATCGAGCGGACAGTGCGGTAGGGGTCCGCGTGCGTGCCGCAACGCATCCCGCCGGAGTTGTTGGCGATCACCCCCCCGACGCAGGCGATGTCGGTCGAGGCGGGATCGGGCCCGAGCTTGCGGGCGTACCGGGCGAGCCGCCGGTTGACGTGGCCGAGAACGATGCCGGGCTGGGCCCTGACCCGCTCGCCGCCGTCCTCGATCCAGATCCGCTGCCAGTGGCGGCGGACGTCGACCAGCACGGCGTCGGACTGGGCCTGGCCGTTGAGCGAGGTGCCGCCGGCGCGGAAAGTCAGCGGGGTGCGCGTGCGCGTGGCGAACGCCATCAGCTTGACCACGTCATCCACGTCCCTCGGCATCGCGATCGCCTGGGGGATCAGGCGGTACGGGCTGGCGTCGGAGGCGTACTTGACCAGGTCGAGCGCGCGCGTGAGCACCCGATCCTCGCCGAGCGCGGCGATCAGCTCGCTGCGCAGCGGCTCCGGGGTGCCGGAGGCCACCCAGTCGGGCGCGCGATCGGGCGCGGGCGCGGCGGCCGCAGGGGGGCCCGGGCGCCTCGTCGGACGAGCCAGCACTGCCATCTCAGCTCACTCCGTCCACATGCCGGAGGCTACCCGCACCTGCACCAGACGGGGCCCGTCGTCGGCGGCGATCGCCGTCCGCAGGGCCTCGGTCAGCTCCTCGCCACCGGTCACGCTCTGCGCCGGCATCCCGTAACCGGCCGCCACGGCGGCCACGTCCAGTCCGGGCAGCTCGAGTCCAGGCACCCCGGAGACTTGCTCGAGCGTCGAAAACCACTTGAGAATCATGTACTCGTCGTTGCGCAGCACCAGGAAGGTGACCGGGACCCGGTAGGCCACCGCCGTCCATAGCGCGGTGATGCCGTACTGCGCCGAGCCCTCTCCGAGCACGCACACCACCGGGCGCTCCGGCTCGGCGAGCTGCACGCCGACCGCGGCGGCGATCCCGAAGCCGAGCCCGCCACTGGCCGTGAAGTAGTAGCTCCCCGGACGGGAGAGCCGTAGCCGGTTGCGCACCGCCAGGGCGCTCGACGGCGTCTCCGCGACGGCGATTCCGGCCTCCGGCCACGCGGCGGCGAGCGCGGCCGCGGCCTCCGAGCCGCTCAGCGGATCGGCGCGCTGTGGCTCCCCCGGCTCCGGCCGTGGCTCCGGGACGGGCCGCTCGGACTCCCCCACGAGCTCCACCAGTTGCTGCAGGCCGAGCGCCACGTCGCCGACGATTGCGTCGCCCATCGGCGCCCGCGCCGCCTCGCCGGGGTCGCTGGTGATGGCCACGAGGGCGGCGCCGTCGGGCAGCAGGGGGCCCGGAAGGTAGGGGTAGTACGGGAACACCGCGGACCCCACGACGAGGATGAGATCGTGGCCGCTCAGCGTCTGCGCGAGGGCGGCGATCGCCGGCGGGAGGATCCCGGCGAACTGCGGGTGGCGCTCGGGGAAGCCGATCCGGCTGCCTCCGACCGCCGGCGACGCCCATACGGGCAGCCGCTGCTTCTCGGCCAGGGCCACGGCGGCATCCCAGCCGCCGGCGGAGTCGATTTCCGGGCCGGCGACGAGCACGGGCGCCTGCGCCGACTCGAGCCGGGCGGCGAGCTGCGCCAGTACGACCGGATCGGCAGTCGCCCGGCCGTTGACGAGCCGGCCGATCGCGTTCGCGGTCCGGTCTCCGTCGGCCTCGGCGCTCCAGTCGTCCATCGGGATCGACACGAACGCCGGTCCTCGTGGCGGCAGCGCGGCGTGATGGATCGCCCGTGCGAGCGCCCCGGGCACGTCCTGCGCCCGCGCCGGCTCGTGGCTCCACTTCACGTACGGGCGTGGCGAGACGGCGGCGTCCCGATTGGTCAGACTCGCCTCGATCACGATGTGCGGGCGCACCTGCTGACCGGCGGTTATCACCAGCGGCGACTTGTTGGCCTGGGCGTTGAGGATGCCACCGATAGCGTTGCCGACCCCCGGTGCGGTGTGGAGGTTCACGTGCGTCGGGCGGCCGCTCGCTTGCGCGAAGCCGTCGGCCATCCCGACCACCACCAGCTCCTGCAGGCCGAGCACGTAGCGGAAGTCCTCGGGGAAGCCGGCCAGCATCGGCAGCTCGGTCGAGCCAGGATTGCCGAACGTCGTCGTCATACCGTGCGCGCGCAACAGCTCGTAGGTTGCTTCCCGGACGCTCGTCATCTCGAGCGCACCCTACCGCGCCGCTGGGCCTACCGGTTCGAGACCGGCCCGCGCCGATGAGTTCTCCGGTCCGCGACCGGCTCGCGCGTCCGTCGCCCTCCCGGTCCGCCATCGGCTCGCGACCGGCGTCGATCCGCCCTTACTATCCTTTTTGAAGTAGATGGCAACGTTCAGGCGACTGCTCGGCTTCCTGCACCCGTACCGGGTCGCCGTCGCGTGGTCGTTCGTGCTCGCCTTCGGCGCGATGGTGATGACGGTGCTGATCCCCTACCTGACCGGCCAGGCGATCAACGCCACCCGCGCGCACCAGCGCCACGACCTCATCACGTGGGCGATGGCGATCGCCGGTGCCGGAGTGGCGCGGCTCGGGCTGAGCGCCGCGCGGCGGCTGGTCGCCGGCCGGGTGTCGCTCGGCGTCGAGCGGGATCTGCGCAACCTGCTCTACGAACACCTCCAGCGGCTCGAGCTCGGGTTCTTCGATCGCCAGCAGACCGGCCAGCTGATGTCACGCGCCACGGTCGACCTGCAGTCGGTGCGCTTCTTCCTCGGCTACGGGCTGATCTTCATCGGCCAGTCGCTGCTCACCATCCTGCTGGCGGCGATCGCGATGTTCGCGCTCCAGCCGGGCCTCGCCGCGCTGGCACTGGCGCCGACGCCGTTCGTGATCCTGATCGCGCAGCGCTACGGCCGCCGCTCCCGTCCGGCGCTGCAGGAGGCTCAGCAGCGCATCGCCGAGCTCACCGCCGAGGCGGAGGAGAACGTCTCCGGCGTCCGCGTTGTCAAGGCGTTCGCCCAGGAGGAGCGTCAGCTCGAGCGCTTCCGGCACTCGGTCCAGCGGGTCTTCGACCAGCAGCTGCACGCCACCCGTATCCAGGCCCGCTACACACCGATGATCAGCTTCCTGCCCAGCCTCGGCCTGGCGCTGATTCTGCTCGTCGGCGGCCGCGACGTCATCCACGGGTCGCTCACGATCGGCGCCTTCACGGCGTTCTACGGCTACCTGCTGATGTTGATCTCGCCGATGCGGACGCTCGGCTACATGCTGAGCGCCGGCCAGCGCGCCACCGCGTCCGGCGCCCGCATCTTCCAGGTGCTCGACCGCGCGCCCGAGATCACCGCGCCGGCGAACGCCCCGGCCCTGCCGGACGGCTCGGGGCACGTGTCACTCGAGCACGTGAGCCTGACCTTCGACGGCGCCAGCCGTCCGGCGCTCGCGGACGTCGACCTGGAGATTGAGGCTGGCAGCACCGTGGCGCTGGTCGGCGCGATGGGGTCGGGGAAGACGGCGCTCACCTCGCTGTTGCCACGGCTGTATGAGGCGAGCGCCGGTTCGGTCCGGATCGACGGGGCCGACGTGCGCTCGGTGGACCCGGTCAGCCTGCGGCGGGCGATCGCCGTGGTGACCGACGACCCGTTCCTGTTCTCGGCCACCGTGCACGACAACATCGCCTACGGCCGTGCGGCGGCGACGCGCGAGGAAGTGCAGCGCGCAGCTGCGGTCGCCCAGGCCGACGGGTTCATCCGCGAGCTGCCGCAGGGCTACGACACACTGGTCGGGGAACGCGGGCTGACCCTCTCCGGCGGACAGCGCCAGCGGATTGCGATTGCCCGCGCCGTACTCGCCGATCCCCGCGTCCTCGTCCTGGATGACGCCACCTCCTCGGTCGACGCCTCGACCGAGCAGGAGATCAAGCTGGCGCTCCGTGAGGTGATGGCGGACCGGACGACGATCGTGATCGCCCACCGGCTCTCGACGATCGCGTTGGCCGACGAGATCGTCGTGCTCGAGGGTGGCCGCGTGACCGCGCACGGGACCCACGAGCAATTGCTCGGACGCTCGCCGCTGTACCGGGAGATCGTGGAGAAGGGGATGCCCGAGCAGGTGTTCATGACCCGCAAGGCCGCCGGGGCGGTGGGCCTGTGAGCGCGCGCCTTCGCCGCAGCGGCGGCCGCGCGCGCAAGCTGCGCGGGCTGATCGAGCTGCTGAGGCCGTACCGCTGGCGCGTGCTGGCGATGTTCGTCGCGCTGATCGCGGCCACCGGCGCGGCGCTGGCCCCGGCGCCGCTCGCCAAGCTGGCGATCGACGACGGCATCCGCCGCGGCGACGTCGGGGCGCTCGATCTGATCGTGGCCGCGTTCCTGGCCTCGGCGCTCGTGTATGCGCTGGCGTCCTACGCCCAGACCTATCTGGTCGGCTGGGTAGGTCAGCGCGCGCTCCAGGACCTGCGGCTGCGGCTGTTCACGCATCTGCAGAGGCTGTCGATCGGCTTCTACTCGCGCAACCGCGCGGGGGTCATCATCTCCCGCATCACGAACGACGTGGAGGCGCTCGACCAGCTGGTCGAGAATGGCATCGCGACCCTCTTCCAGTCCGGCCTCACGTTGATCGGCGTGGTCGTGATCTTGCTCGTGCTGGACTTCCACCTGGCCCTGCTCACCTTCCTGGCGCTGCCGATCCTGCTGATCGGCGGGGTTGCCTTCCGAATCGCCTCGGCCGATGCCTACCGGCTGACCCGGGAGAAGATCGGGACGATCACCGGCTACCTGCAGGAGACGCTGTCCGGCGTCCGCGTGGTCCGCGTGTTCGGCCAGGAGCCGCGCCACATCGAGGAGTTCCGGGGGCTCAACGAGGAGAACCGGGCGGTGAACATGACCACGGTCAATCTGAACGCCGCGTACTTCCCGGCGGTCGAGTTCCTCTCCGCGCTCGTCACGGTGGAGATCCTGGTGGTGGGCGGAATCGAGGTGATCAACGGCCACGCCTCGACCGGCGTGGTGTTCGCGTTCATCGCCGCGCTCAACAACTTCTTCGACCCGATCCAACAGCTCTCGCAGCTGTACACGACCTACCAGTCCGGGATGGCGGCGCTCGAGAAGATCTTCGAGCTGCTCGACGAGCCGCCCGACCTCGTCGACGCCGCCGATGCCGTCGAGCTGCCCTCGCTCAGGGGCGAGCTTCGCTTCGAGGACGTGTCGTTCCGCTACGGCTCCGGCGAGGACGCCGAGTACGCCCTGCGCGACGTCGACCTGGTCATTCCTCCCGGGCAGACGGTTGCGTTGGTCGGCGCCACCGGCGCCGGGAAGTCCACCCTCGCCAAGCTGGTGGCCCGCTTCTACGACCCCACCGACGGCCGGGTGCTCATCGACGGGCACGACCTGCGGAGGGTCAGCGCGCACTCCCTGCGCTCCCAGATGGGCATCGTGCCGCAGGAGGCCTTCCTGTTCAGCGGTACCGTGCGAGAAAACATCGCCTTCGGGCGCACGGACGCGTCCAACGCCGAGGTCGTCGCGGCGGCCCGGGCGGTCGGCGCAGCATCCTTCATCGAGGCGCTCGAACACGGCTACGACACCGAGATCGGAGAGCGCGGCGTTCAGCTCTCGGCCGGCCAGCGGCAGCTGGTTGCGTTCGCCCGGGCGCTGGTCGCCGATCCCCGTATCCTCGTCCTCGACGAGGCGACCTCCAACGTGGACGTACACACCGAGAGCCTGATCGAGCAGGGGATGCGCCGGCTGGTGGCCGGGCGCACGGCGATCGTCATCGCCCACCGGCTCTCGACGATCCGGCGGGCCGGTCGGATCCTGGTGCTCGAGCATGGCCGCGTGGTCGAGGAGGGCACGCACGACGAGCTGCTAGAGGCCGGCGGGCGGTACTGGCGGCTGTATCGGGACTGGGCGGAGCAAGCGGCCGGAGTGGCGTGAACGAGATCGTCGTGTCCGGGCTGACGCTGGCTCCGGTCAAGGGCATGCGCCTGGCGTCGGTCGAGCGGATCTCGCTTGGCCTCTCCGGGGTGCGCGAGAACCGGCGGTTCTTCTGGATCGACGAGCGCGACCGGCTGGTCAACGGCAAGATGCTCGGGGGACTGCAGAGCGTGGTGGCGGAGTACGAGGACTCCGCACGGTGGCTGCGGCTCACGCTGTCCGACGGAACCGTGGTGGAGGGCGAGGTACGCGCCGGGAAGCCGGTGATCACCCGCTTCTACTCGCAGACGCTCGAGGCGCGGGTGGTCTCCGGGCCTTGGTCTGAGGCGGTCAGTGCCTGCCTCGGGCGGCCGCTGCGGCTGGTTGAAGCGGGCGAGGCCGGCGCCGTCGACCGGGGTGCTGACGGAGCGGCGTCGGCAATCTCCCGGGCGTCGCTGGCCCGGCTCGCCGAGCAGGCGGGCGAGACCGGCGAGCTCGACGCTCGCCGCTTTCGAATGCTGATCGAGGTTGACGGCCTGGCGGCCCATGCCGAGGACGAGTGGGTGGGACGGACGGTGCGGATCGGCGAGGCTCGGGTGGTGTTCCGCGGCCACGTCGGCCGGTGCCTCACCACGAGCCGCGACCCGGACACCGGGGTGGTCGACCTGCCCACGCTCGATCTGCTGCGGAGCTACCGGGGCGAGCGTGCGGCCACCGAGCCGCTGCCCTTCGGCGTCTACGGCCGCCCGGTGACGCCCGGCCGGATCGCCGTCGGGGATCCCATAGTGGTCGATGAATAGGCCACCGGGCGCAGCGGACGCCGAGCGCGTCCGGGTTTCGGTCTCCGACCACGTCGCGATCGTCACGCTGACCCGGCCGGATAAGCACAATGCGCTCGACGTGGAGATGTTCGAGGCGATCGTCGCCGCAGCCGCTCGCGTTTCCATGGAGCCGGGGGTGCGAGCGGTCGTGCTCCACGGCGACGGACCGAGCTTCTGCTCCGGTCTCGACGTCATGAGCGTGATGGCCTCCGGTGACGGACTCGACGGGCTGGTGTCGCCGCTGCGGGGCGAGGCGCCGAACCGTTTTCAGCGCGCCGCCTACGACTGGATCCGAGTGCCGGTCCCGGTGCTTGCAGCGATTCACGGCCACTGCCTGGGCGGCGGTCTGCAGATAGCGCTCGCGGCCGACATCCGCTTCGGCACCCCCGACGCCCGGCTGTCGCTGATGGAGGTCAAGTGGGGGCTTGTGCCCGACATGGCGATCACCCGCACGCTTCCGCGGCTGGTCGGCGTCGACGTGGCCAAGGAGCTCATCTACACCGGACGCGTGATCACGGGCGAGGAGGCTCACCGGCTCGGGCTCGTCACCCATGTGGTCGAGGATCCGCTCGAGGCCGCCCGGGCGCTGGCCGGCGAGATCGCCTCGCGCTCGCCCGACGCCGTGCGCGGGGCCAAGCAGCTGCTCGACCGCGGCTGGATCGGCACCGCCGCGGAGACGCTCGCGCTCGAGGCCGAGGTCCAGCTCGAGCTCGTCGGCTCCCCGAACCAGCTGGCGGCGGTGACCGCCGGGGTGGGCAGGCGGGCGGCTGAGTTCGTCGATCCGCCCGCGCCGTTCGTCGATCCGACGTCGCCATGAGCGCGGAGCCGGGATTATCCGACGCGTCAGCGCGTGGCCAACCCTGGTTTCAGCCCCGGCGCGGCGCTCGTAGGCCAGGGTTAGAACTGGGGAACAGGGACTCGAACCCCAACTTCGACGTCCAGAGCGTCGCGTGCTGCCATTACACCATTCCCCAGTGTGTACAGCCGGTATGAAGCGAGTATAGGCGGTTCCGTCCGAGCCACGTTCGAACATATGTTCGTGACAGACACCCAGCGCATAGTCGACGTGCCGCCCGGTCGATCTCAGCGCATGCCCGGACGGTCAGTAGCGCGCGCTGGCGCCGGCGGGCGCGAACTGCGGCGTGATCTCCGACTCGAGCCCGGGGTCGAGGATCAGGAGCACCTGGTCGCCGGGCTCGATGACGGTG
>JAFAXX010000169.1 GCA_019240655.1 Solirubrobacterales bacterium | reverse complement strand
GCCGAGCCGCCGCCGCCGGCGCCCGCCGCGCCCTCGTCCCCGTCGGCGCCTGCCGAGCCGCCGCCGCCGCCCGCCGAGCCGCCGCCGCCAGGCGGGCCGTCGGCCTCCTGGGAGCCCCCGGCGATCGGCGCGAGGCCGCCCGATCCGCCGGACCCCGCGCTGCCCGCGCCGGCCACGACCGCGCCGACCGGCCCGGCCGCCGGGGCCGCCGCGGGGCGCATCCAGATCGAGGACACCACGCGCAGGTAGTAGCCGAGGGAGATCATCGAGCCGATGACCAGCACGATCGCCAGCCACGTGTACCCGCCGGAGACGAGCGCGTTGATCAGCTGGAACTTGCCGATGAAGCCGACGGTGCCGGGGATCCCCGCCAGGGCGAGCATCCCGATCGTCATCGGCCACGCCAGCCACCCATTGCGGGCGCCGAGGCCGGCCAGGGCAGCGACGTCATCGCCGTCGCGCTGCTCGAGCTCGGAGGCGACGATGACCGGGAAGACGGCCATGTTCATCGCCAGGTAGACGAACAGATAGAGCACGGTCGCCTCCACGCCGAGCCGCGTGCCCACTACCACGCCGCCCAGCATGTAGCCGGCCTGAGCCACGCCGGAGTAGCCCATCATCCGCTTGAGCGAGGACTGCCCGAGGGCGCCGACGTTACCGACGACGATCGTGATCGCGGCGATCGCGGCGAGCAGCGGCGCCCACTTGCCGTGCGCGCCGATCGCGGCGACGTCGAAGAAGCGGATGAAGACGCCGAGCGCCGCCGCCTTGGTCGCGGTGGCCATGAACGCGGTGATCGGCGTCGGGGCGCCCTGGTAGACATCGGGTGTCCATTGATGGAAGGGCGCCACCGAGGCCTTGAAGGCGAAGCCGACGGTGGTCAGGCCGAGCCCGGTGAGGATCAGCGGGTCGCCAAGCGAGCCGCCGGCGAGGTGGCCGTGCGAGAAAGCCGCGGCGATCCCGCTGAAGTCGGTCGAGCCGGTGGCGCCGTAGACCAGCGCGAGCCCGTAGACCAGCGTGGCCGAGCCGACCGAGCCGATCACCAGGTACTTCAGGCCCGACTCGAGCGAGCCCTCGCGCCGGGACTCGGAGGCGCACAGGATGTACAGGGGGATCGACAGCAGCTCGAGGCCGATGAACAGCGTGACCAGGTTCTGCGCCGCCACCAGCACGACCATCCCGAGGACGCTGAACAAGAGCAGCGCGTGGTACTCGCCCTGGCCGGCCTCCCGCGGGGCGAGCGAGCGCCAGGACAAGAGCGTGGCGGCGAGGCCGGCGACCGCGAACAGCATGGTGAGCGCGAGCGACAGGTCGTCGATCCGCAGCGCCGCGGAGACGATCGAGGCGGGGTGATGGAAGCGCCAGATCGCGGCCCCGATTGAGGCCAGCAGGGTGAGGATGGTGAGGGCGGGGACGATCCGTGTGCGCACCAGCGCGGCCGGAAGCAGGCCGACCAGGAGCACGACGAGGCCGCCGGAGGTGAGGACGACGATCGGCGACAGCGCCGCCCAGTCGATGTGCGGACCGGCGATGTGCTGAGCGGCGGCGAGGATCATCGCGACGCCACCCTCAGCGGGGACAGCACAGTGGCCGCGATCGAGGCGTTGACCGACGGCTCGGAGCGCTTGAGGACGAACTGGGGATAGAAGGCGAGCACGAGGATCACCGCGATAAGCGGCGCTACGCCGGCCAGCTCGCTGAGTCGGATCTCCCGGGAGACGACCCCGCGGCCGACCCGGTTGTGCATCGAACGGATGTAGATGCGCAGGGCGTAGACAGCCGCGCCGATGATCCCGACCGAGGCGATCAGGGCGATCGCCAGCTTGGCGCGGAAGACCCCGAGCATGATCATGAACTCGCCGATGAAGTTCGAAGAGCCGGGCATGGCGAGGGTGGCCAGCGCCACGATCAGGAACAGGGTGGCCAGCACGGGGGCGCGGAAGGCGATGCCGCCCATCTCGCGCAGGTCCTCCGAGCCACCGGCCCGCGCCGCCAGTGCGGCGACGATGAAGAACATTGGCGCGGTGACCAGCGCGTGGTTGACCATCTGCAGGATCGCGCCCTGGCCGCCCTGCGAGCGCAGCGAGAAGATGCCCAGGGTGATGAAGCCCAGTTGGGCTACGCTCGAATAGGCGACGACCAGCCGCGCGTCCGGCGTGGTGAAGGCGAGCGTCGTGCCCCACAGGATCGAGGCCAGCGCGATCAGCAGCATGAGCGTCTGGAAGTGCACCGTCGCATACGGGAACAGCGGCAGTACGACGCGCAGGAAGCCGTAGGCGGCGACTTTCGAAAGGATGCTCGAGAACACCGCCACGGCGGGGATCGGCATCGCCTTGTAGCCGTCGGCCAGCCAGCCGTGGAACGGAACCAACGGCATCTTGACCAGGAAGGCGACGGCGAAGCACAGGAAGATCCACTCCTGCGAGGCGTGCGAGAGCGGCAGCGCGCGCAGCGCCGAGAACGCGAAGTCGATCCCGGTGTGGTGCTCGGAGGCGGCCAGGGCGCCGGTCGCGATCGCCGCCGCGAGCATGAAGAACGAGCCGACCAGGGTGTAGATCACCAGCTTGGTGGTCGCGCGCACCCGGGCGCCCGTGCCCCACATGCCGATCAGGAAGTAGAACGGGATCAGCATCAGGTCGAAGAAGGCGACGAACAGGGCCAGGTCCTGGGCGCAGAACGCTCCCAGCACCGCGCTCTCGGCCAGGCCGAAGTGGAAGTAGAAGAGCCGTGGGCGATCCCACTCCCGGAACGCGGCGTACGTGAGCGAGACGGAGAAGAGAACTGTGGCCAGCAGCACGAGCACCACGTTCAGGCCGTCGAGGCCGAGCTTGTAATGGACCCCGAGCGCCGAGACCCACACCTGGTCGGTGACGAACTGCAGTCCGGCGTGGCCGGTCTTGAAGTCGGCCACGAAGTAGATCGCCGCGGCGAGCGTGAGCAGGCTCCCGGCCGCCGCGGCGACTCCGGTCAGCCGTCGCGGAGCCAGGCAGGCTACGAGGGCGATCGCCGACGGGAGCCAGATCAGGATCGAGAGCGTCATGCCGCCGAGATCAGGAAGTAGAGGGCCACGGCGGAGACGCCGACCACCATCAGCGCGGCGTAGTAGCGCAGAAAGCCGGTCTGCGCCCGGCGCACCACGGCGGAGCCGGCGCGGACGATCCCGGTGCCGCCGCCGGTGATCGCGCCGCCGACCACCACGCGCTCGAGAACCGACTGGGCGAACTGGCCGAACCACAGCACCGGGCGCACCACGACGTAGTCGATCAGCTCATCGAAGTACCACTTGGCGAACAGGAAGCGGTGCACGGGAGCGAAGCGCTCGCGCAGCGAGACCGCCGTGGCCGGCGAGCGGATCCAGATCGCGTAGGCGATCGCGATGCCGGAAAGCGCGATCCCCGCGCCGATGATCAGTCCGATCCACGCGGCACCGAGCGAAACCTGTGTGTGGAGGAACCTCGAGTTGCGGAACGTCGGCTCGAGGAAGCGGGTGACCGCGTCATCGACGCCGGGGATCTGAAGCGCGCCGCCGATCACCGCCAGCATCGCGAGCGTCCCCATCGCCAGCCGCATCGGCCACTCGCGCTCGGCGATCTGGTGCTCCGGCCCGGGGAAGCCGACGTCGGTGTCCTCTTCCTCGCCGGTCAGCGGGTTGCGGGGCACGTCGGCGTGGTGCAGGTGACCGTGCTCGAGCTCCAGCGCCTCGGGCACCGGGTCGCCGAAGAAGGCCCGGAAGATCATCCGGAACGTGTACACCGCGGTGAGCAGCGCGCCGAGGTAGCCGAAGATCCCGAGGATCAGGAAGCCGCCGCCGCGGTGATCGAGGAACCCGATGATGTCGTCCTTCGAGAGCCAACCTGAGAATGGCGGCAGGCCCGAGAGGGTCAGGCCGCCGATCACGAAGGCGACGAAGGTGAACGGCAGCGCCCGGCGGAACCCGCCCATCCGGTCGAGCGACTGGACGTTGCCCATCGCGCTGATGATCGATCCGGCGGCCATGAACAAGAGGGCCTTGAAGAAGGCGTGGGTCATCAGGTGAAACAGCCCGGCCGAGTAGGCGCCCACCGAGACACCCATGATCATGTAGCCGATCTGCGACATCGTCGAGTAGGCGATCACCCGCTTGAGGTCGACCTGCACGAGCGCGATCGTGGCCGCGATCACCAGAGTCAGGCAGCCGCCGATCGCGGCGACGTCGGCGGCGGTGCTGGCGAGCTCGAACAGCGGATGCATGCGGGCGATCAGGTAGACCCCGGCGGTGACCATCGTGGCGGCGTGGATCAGGGCCGAGACCGGCGTCGGGCCCTCCATGGCGTCGGGCAGCCAGGTGTGCAGCGGGACCTGGGCGGACTTGGCGAAGGCGCCCAGCAGCAGGAGCAGGGAGGCCGCCACCAGGTCGGTGCTGTTGTGGTGAAAGACGTGGGGGACGGCGGCGAACGTCTTCAGGAAATCCACCGTCCCCGTGTGCCTGAACAGGAAGAAGGTCCCGAGGACGAGTCCGACGTCGCCGGCGACGTTGATCACGAACGCCTTGATCCCGGCCCGGGTTGCCGTCGTGCGCCGGTACCAGTAGGAGATCAGCAGGTAGGAGGCGGCGCCCACGAACGCCCAGCCGATGATCAGCAGGATGAAGTTGCCGGCGAGGACCAGCAGCAGCATCGAGAACACGAAGTAGTTCAGGTAGGCGAAGAAGCGCGAGTAGCCCCGGTCGGAGCGCATGTAGGCGACCGAGTACAGGTGGATCAGCGTCGAGACCCCGGAGACGACCAGGGCCATGTAGATCGAGAGGGGGTCGACGAGGATCGAGAGCCTGGCGTCGACGCCGGCGCTGACCGCGTAGTCCCACAGCGAGGAGGTGAGCTCGCGGTGCTCGGGGCTGTGGCTGAGCAGGCCGAGGAAGGCGCCCACGCTGGCTGCGAAGGACAGCGCGATGGCGAGTGTCCCGATCCATCCCGCGGCGCGCCCGAGCCGCGCGAAACCGACCGCGATCACCACCGTGCCGACGAGTGGGCAGAGGAGGATCAGCCAGCCGAACGTCGTCGCGCTCACCGCGCCCTCACCCCTGCAACTCGTTCAGCTCGTCGACGTCGATCGGCAGCTGCCGGCGGTATATGGCCACGATCAGCCCGAGGCCGACGGTCACCTCGCAGGCGGCGATCACCATCACCACGAGCGCGAACACCTGCCCGTCCTCTCCGCCCCAGAGCCGCGCGAACGCGACCAGCGCCAGGTTCGCGCCGTTCAGCATCAGCTCCAGACAGAGCAGCACCACGAGCGGGTTGCGGCGAGTCAGCACGCCGCCGGCGCCGATGCTGAAGACGATCGCGGAAACGGCGAGGAACCAGCCGATGCCCATTACCAACCACCCCCGTCGCGGGGGCGCCCGATCACCTCGACCTCGGGCTCGAGCTGCTCGGGGGTGGGCACCCGGATCCCGGCCCCTTCGGCGATCGTCCCCGTGTTGACCGGCGGGTGAGCGGAGATACGGTACTCCTGCTGTTCTTCGCCCATCGTCTCGAGGCCGCGCCGGCGGCGGGCCAGGACGACGGCGCCGATCGCCGCCACCAACAGCACGATCGAGGCGATCTCGAACGGGAACAGGTACTTCGTCAGGAACAGCGTGCCGATGTGGCGCGGGGTGCCGAACCCGAGCACGTAGTGGGCGCCCTTGCCGGAGATCCCCTTGAGCGTCGAGCCGAGCATCGCGATGCACAGCTCGACGGCCAGCGCGAGCGCGAACAGCGGGCCCAGGATGCGCAGCACGGGGCCGCTGGCCAGCTGTGCGCCGCCGCCGACGTAGGCGACCACGAACAGGTACAGGACCATCACGGCGCCGGCGTAGACGACGACCTGCGAGGCGGCGACGAACTCCGCGCGCAGGAGCAGGAACAGCGCGGCCAGCGAGACCAGGTGGACGATCAGCATCAGCACGCTGTAGAACGGGTTGCGGACCGCGATCACGCCGATCGCACCGGCGATCGCGCCGATCGCGGCGATGAAGAAGATGACCGCGCTCACCCGCACCCCCTCCAGGGTCGGGTTTGACCGCCGCCGCTCATTCGCCCTCCGCCCGTAGCGGGGTCCGCTCGATCGGGTCGGCCAGCAGCATCTCCTTGGTGAAGATCAGATCGGAGCGGGTGTAGTCCGAGAGCTCGTAGTCGTGGCCCATGGTGATCGCGTCGAACGGACAGGCGACCTCGCAGTAGCCGCAGTAGATGCAGCGGCTCTGGTTGATCTCGTACACGGCGGCGTAGCGCTCGCCGGCGGAGACGCGGTTCTCCGGCGTGTTCTCGGCGGCCACCACGCGGATGCAGTCGGCCGGGCAGGCCGCGGCGCAGAGCGAGCAGCCGACGCACTTCTCGAGCCCGGTGTCCTCGAAGCGGTGGAGCTTGTGGCGCCCGCGGAAGCGCGGGTACACCGGCGTCTTCTCCTCCGGATACTGGATAGTGTGGGGACCTTCGATGACCCGCGCGAAGGTCGTCTTGAGGCCGCGCAGCGTCTCGCCGAACGCGCGGTAGGCTCCGGCCACCGGCCCCGGCGTGGGGCTGCGCATGACCTCGATGACGTCGGCGCCGGGGTTGTAAGGAGTCATGTGGCGACCACGATTGCGGTGACGAGCAGGTTGAGGGTGGCCAGGGGAAGCAGGATCTTCCAGCCGAAGGACATCAGCTGGTCATAGCGCAGGCGGGGCAGCGTGGCGCGGATCCAGACGAAGAAGGTGATGAACAGCATCATCTTGGCCAGCACGACGAACGGGTCGACCCAGCCCGGGGGGTGGATCCCGAAGGGAAGCAGCCAGCCGCCCAAAAACACCGTCGTGGCGATGCCCGAGACCACGATCATGTTGGCGTACTCGGCGAACAGGTAGGCCACGAACGGCGTGCCGCCGTATTCGGTGAAGTACCCGGCGACCAGCTCGGCGTCGGCCTCGACCAGGTCGAACGGCGCCCGGTTGGTCTCGGCGAACGAGGCGACGAGGAAGACGAGGAAGCCGACGATCTGGGGGACGATGTACCACATCCCCGCCTGGGCGTGGACGATCCCGGTCAGCGACAGGGTGCCGGCGGTCATGATCACGCCGACCAACGAGAGTCCCTGGGACACCTCGTAGGAGATCAGCTGGGCTGCGCCTCGCATCGCGCCGAGGAACGAGTACTTGGAGCCCGAGGCCCAGCCGCCGAGCATGATGCCGTAGAACGAGATCCCGGCGAACGCGAACACATACAGCGGCCCAATCGAGACGTCGATCCCGTACAGCCCCACTCGCTGGCCGAAGATGTGCTGGACGTCGCCGAACGGCACCAGCGCGAGCGCGGAGACCGCGGTGAGAATCGCGATCATCGGCGCCACCCGGTACAGGTAACCAACCGCGGTCACCGTCCGGAAGGGCTCTTTGCGGGCGAACTTGAGGATCTCCGCGAGCGGCTGCGCGAGCCCGTATGGGCCGACCCGGTTGGGGCCGTAGCGGTTCTGGAAGCGCCCGAGCAGCTTGCGCTCGTAGACGGTGAGCATCGGCAGGATCGCGAACACGAGCGCGAAGATCACCAGCGACTTGATGATCTGCACCCACCAGGGCTCGTAGTAGAAGACCAGCGCAAAGGGGATCACGCCCGGCGCACCTCGGCGATTGGCTCGATCAGGGCGTTGGCGGAATCGGCCTCGATCCCGTCGGCGACGAACGCGGTGCCGACGGGAACGCCGGTGCGCACGGCGGCCCGGCCACACAGGCGGGTGCCGTTCGCGGCAACCTCGACCGGCTGGCCGTCGGCGATGCCGAGCCGCTGGGCGTCCTCCGGCGACAGCTCCACCTGCTGGTGGGCGACCGTGAACTTGAGCGCGGGTGAGACCTCGACTTCGGGCGCGGCCCAGATCGGGCGGTAGCGGCCGAGACGGAGGGTGCCGTCCGAGAGCGGCTGCCCCGGCGACGCCGGGACGACCGCGACGGGGACCGCGGTGGGATGGACCTCGGGAGCGGGCATGTGGGCGGCCTCCTCGCGGCTCGGCCAGCGCACACCGCGGCCACCGAGCTGCTCGAGCGTCAGCCCGCGGTAGAACGGCACCGCGGAGACCATCTGGCCGAAGGCCATCCCGCTGGTCAGCACGCGCGCGTCATAGCCGACGCGGCGGCTGATCTCGGCGAGCACCGACCATCCCGCCCGGACCTGTCCGGGGTGGTGGATCGCGGTCCGCAGGCGCTGCATGCGGCCGTCGGGATGAACCACGGTGCCCTCCTTCTCGGCGTAGGACTCGGCCGGGAAAATCACCGAGGCGTGCTCGCGCAGGCCGTCGGTGAGAATGGCGGCATGGGCGACGACCAGCGCGGCTCGATGCAGCGCGGCCTCCCAGCGCGCGCGATCCTCGAGGTCGCGCAGCGGATCGGTCTGGAACAGGTAGAGCGCCGTGAGCTCGCCGTCGAGCACCGCCTGCGCCATCTCGCCGGCCCCCGGGCCGGCCTCGAGGAGCGAGGCGTACCCGGGCCCGGCGATCGGGACGGCCCCCACCTCCCGCAGGCCGCGCCCGTTCGCCCCCGCGGGTATCTCGAGCAGCCCGGCGCCGTCGCGCCCGGCCAGGCCGAGCCGGTCGGCGACGCTCAGCAGCAGGGGCAGCGCGTCGGCGCCGATGCGCTCACCCCAGACGATGACCACGTCCTCGCCGCCGCCGCGCAGCAACTCGGCGAGCGCACGCGCTGGATCGCTGACGCCATCCGTCCGGCCGGCCAGCGCCGCGTCCAGCGCGCTGAGCAGCTCCCCCTCGGCGCCGGGCGCGTAGCGGAGCACCTGGCGCGCGTTCACATCGAGTGCGCTCGGCCGGGCGGTGGCCACGGCCAGCTGCACGCCGCGGCGGCGCACGCCCTTGCGAATCCGCAGGTCGAGCACCGGCGCGTCGTCGAGCGGCTCGCAACCGAGCACGAGCAAGGTGTGGGCGAACTCGAGGTCGGTGACCGTGGCCTGCAGCGCCGGAGCAGCGAGCGCGCGGGCGAGGTCGAGGTCGACGGAGCTGCCCGCTCGCGAGTCGATCGCCGTCGACCCGAGCCCGTCGCGCACCAGGCGGGCGAGCAGGAACCCCTCCTCGTTGGTGGCCTGGCCGCCGACCAACGCGCCGACCGTGCCCCGGTGGCGGCTCAGGCCGGCCGCCACGTCGAGCGCGCGGTCCCACGAGACCTCACGGAGCTCGCCGCCGTCGCGGACCAGCGGCGCGGTGATGCGCTCGTCGACGTGGATCGACTGATAGGCGAAGCGGCCCTTGTCGCACAGCCAGCCGTCGTCGACGCCCGGGTTGCCCTCGGCGTCGCGGGCCAGCACGCGCATGACGCGCTCGTCGCGGACCGTGAAGGTGATGTTGCACTGTGACGAGCACAGCGTGCAGACGCCGGCGCCGCCCTCGATGTCCCACGGCCGCGCGCGGAAGCGGTAGGGCTGCGAGGTGAGCGCGCCCACCGGGCACAGCTCGATGATGTTGCCGCTGAAGGGCGCGACGTAGGGGTGGCCATCGTAGGTAGAGACGAACGAGTGCGCGCCGCGCTCGGCGAAGATCAGCTGGTAGTCCTCGGCGATCTCCTGGGAGAAGCGCACGCACCGGTAGCAGAGGATGCACCGCTCGCGGTCGATGGCGATCAGCGGCGAGAGGTTGAGCGGCTTCTGGAAGTGGCGCTTGGGCTCGATGAACCGGGAGCGTCCGAGTCCCCACCCGAAGGTGATGTCCTGCAGCGGGCACTCGCCGCCCTTGTCGCACACCGGGCAGTCGAGCGGATGGTTGACGAGCAGGAACTCGACCACGGCGTTCTGGGCGTGGCGGACGCGGTCGGTTTGCGTGTGGACGACCATCCCGTCCTTGACCGGCGTCGAACACGAGGTCTGGAGCTTGGGAATGCCCTCGATCTCGACCAGGCACATCCGGCACGCGCCGACCGGGTTGCCGAGCTTGGGCTCATAGCAGAAGTAGGGAATCTCGACGTCGCCGCCCTTGGCCGCGTCGACCAGCATGGAACCCTCGGTGGCCTCCACCTCACGGCCGTCGATGGTCAGGGTGATCGTCTTCTGCTCCGGGCGTGGCATCCGAGGGTCCTAGTGCACCGGCATCGGCCCGGCGCGCTCATCGGCCACACCCAGCGGCACCACGTCCTCGAGCGCCGCGGCGTCGGCACGCTCCCGCGCGGCTTCGATCTCGGCCTCGAGCTCCTCGCGGAACTTCTCGATCATCGAGCCGATCGGCATCGCCATCGCGTCGCCGAGCACGCACAGGCAGTTGCCGATGATCTGCTCGCACACGGAGGCCATGATGTCGAGGTCCATCGGCGTCGCCTCGCCGGACTGGATGCGCTCGAGCATCTTGAGCGTCCAGTTGGTGCCTTCGCGGCAGGGCACGCACTTGCCACACGACTCGTGGGCATAGAACTTGGCCACCTTCAGCGCCACCTCGAGGACCGTGTGGGAGTCGTCGACGACGATGATGGCGCCGGAGCCGAGCATCGAGCCCGCCTTCGCCATGGAGTCGAAGTCGTACGGCAGGTCGAGGTCGTCGGCGGTGAGAACCGGCGCGCTCGAGCCGCCCGGGAACCAGAACTTGACCGACCGTCCCGAGGGCGGCCCGCCCGCCAGCCCGTAGATGAGCTCGCGACTCGAGACGCCGAGCTCGATCTCATAGTTGCCGGGCCTCTGCACGTCGCCGGAGACGCTCACCAGCTTGGTCCCGGTCGAGGTCTCGGTCCCGAGCTTCGCATACGCCTCGCCGCCCATCCGGATGATGTGGGGCACCGTGGCGAGCGTCTCCACGTTGTTGATCAGCGTGGGACCGTGGTAGAGGCCCTCGATGGCCGGGAACGGCGGCTTCAGGCGCGGGTTGCCGCGCTTGCCCTCGAGTGAGTCGAGCAGGCCGGTCTCCTCGCCGCAGATGTAGGCGCCGGCCCCGCGATGCAGAACCAGAGTGAGCGAGTGGCCCGAACCGAGGATGTCCTCGCCGAGGTAGCCGGCGTCGCGCGCCTCGGCGATCGCCGCCTCGAGGATGTCGGCCTGGTGCTCGTACTCACCGCGGATGTAGATGAACGCGCGGCGGATCTCGGTCGCATAGGCGGCGATGACGATGCCCTCGATCAGCATGTGCGGGCTCTTCTGCATGAGCTCGCGGTCTTTGAACGTGCCCGGCTCGGACTCGTCCGCGTTGCAGACGAGGTACTTGTCCATGTCGCCGTGAGGCAGGAAGCCCGCCTTCTGGCCCATGCGGAAGCCGGCGCCGCCGCGCCCGCGGATGCTCGACTCGGAGATCTGCCCCAGCACCTCATCAGGCGCGAGGGCGAGTGCCTCGCGTAGCGCCTGGTAGCCGCCGCGGCGCTCGTAGATCGGAAGCGTGTTCAGGCCGGGCTCGTCGATGTCCTCGAACAGCAGCTTCACGACTCGGCCTCCTCACGTGGCACCTCGATCGCGGCGGTCCCGCCCGGACGATCGACCGGGTCGCCCTCGGGCCCGAGGCCGGCGGTATCCGCCCGCGGGGTCTCGCGCGACGGCGGCCCGAACTCCCACGCTCCCGGGGCCACCTCCGGATCGGCGCAGGGGCGGTAGCGCAGCTGCTTGGCGCGCAGTACCGGCCGCCCGGCGCGCAGGTCCTCGAGGACCTGGGGCGCGTCCTCGGGGGTGAGCGGCCCGATGTACTCGCCGTTGACCGACGCCATCGGCGCGATGTCGCAGGCGCCGAGGCACTCGAACGAGCGCACGTTCACGTCCGGGTCGCCCTCGGCGGCCGCGCTCATCGCCTCGATCAGCTCGTCGGCGCCGCGCAGCGAGCACGAGATGTTGGTGCAGACGAAGATGTCGCTGCGGCCCTGCGGCGTCGTTTTGAACATGTCGTAGAAGGTGGCCACCGAGGTCAGGTAGGCCGGCGTCACCTGCATCACCACGGCGACCTGGTCGATCGCCTCCGGCGAGCACCACCCGTGGACGCGCTGGGCGGCGTGCAGCCCGGGGATCGCCGCCGAGCGACGATCGGGGTACTTGGCCATCGAGGCCTCGATCTCGGCCCGCAGATCCGGCGGCACCGGGGTGCGCGCGGGATCCGGAATCCGCGCCGGGTCCTTGGCGAGGTCGACCGACTCATCCCAGCCCGGGACCCGGGAGCCATGTCCGAAGCGCGGGATGCCGGAGGTGGTCCGCCGGCGATCGGCCGGGCCGCTGACCCCCTGATAGCTCTCCGGGTCGAGCCGAGGATCGCCCGTGTGAAGGCTCATCGGTCGATGCCTCCAAGGATCGGGTCGAGCATGGCCAGGGTGGCGATCAGGTCGGCGATGTAGCCGTCTCTGACCATCGGCGCCAGCGCCTGCAGGTTGACGAAGCTCGGGTCGCGCATGTGCACGCGCGCCGGCTTCGCCGAGCCGTCGGCGCGGACGAAGCAGCCGTATTCGCCGCGCGGGCCCTCGATCGGGTAGTAGCACTCGCCCGGGGGCACGCGGAAGCCCTCGGTGACCAGCTTGAAGTGGTGGATCAGCGCCTCCATGCTGGTCGCCAGCTCGTGACGCGGGGGCAGCGCGACCTTCCGATCGGTGGTGATGTAAGGACCCTCGGGGAGGCCGTCGAGCGCCTGCTCGATGATCTTGACCGACTCGTAGAGCTCTGCGTGGCGGACCCGGAAGCGATCGTAGTTGTCGCCCACCGTGCCGATCGGGATCTTGAAGTCGAAGTGGTCGTAGCTCGAGTAGGGATGCGCCTTGCGCAGGTCCCACGGGTTGCCGGCGGCGCGCAGCAGCGGTCCCGTCACCCCGAGCTCGAGCAGCGTCTGGTGGTCGACGACCCCCGTGCCCCGCAGCCGCTGGACGACGATCTGGTTCTTCTCGAGCAGGTCGGCGTACTGGTCGGCGCGGCCCGGCATCTCCGCGATGAACCTGCGCAGCTTGGCCTCGAAGCCGCGCGGGATGTCCGCGAACACGCCGCCGACCTGGATGTAGCGGGTGTGCATCCGCTGCCCGGAGGAGTACTCGAACAGGTCGAGGATCGTCTCCCGCTCGCGGAAGCAGTACCAGAACATCGACATTGCCCCGATGTCGAGCGCGCTCGTCCCCAGCCACACCAGATGGGACATGATCCGGTTGAGCTCGAGGTGGATCACGCGCAGGTACTGTGCCCGCGGCGGCACCTCGGCGCCGAGCAGCGTCTCCACGGCGCCGCAGAACGCCATCGCGTTGAAGTAGTAGGCCAGGTAGTCCATCCGCTCCATCACCGGGATGGCCTTCCAGTACGCCTTGTCCTCGGCCGTCTTCTCGATCCCGGTGTGGACGTAGCCGATGATCGGCTTGATGTCGCGGACGATCTCGCCCTCGAGCGTGGCCAGGAGCCTCAGCACGCCGTGAGTGGCCGGATGGTGCGGCCCGATGTTCAGCGTCAGCAGCTCGTGGGTCTCGCCCTCGCCGGAAGGCTCGGAGGAGATCGTGATCGATTCTTCGCGCTTGCGGTAGTCCGTGCTCGCCATGCTGCTCACTGCCACTGCCCGTAGTTCTGGGCTTCGTTGTAGGTGAACAGGATCGGCTCGCCGCCGACCGGGAAGTCCCGGCGCTGCGGGTGGCCCTCGTAGTCCTCGGGCATGAGGATCCGGCGCAGGTCCGGATGGCCCTCGAAGACCACGCCGAACATGTCATAGACCTCGCGTTCCTGGACGTTGGCGGTCGGGAACAGATCCACCACGGAGACGATCCGCGGGTCCTCGGTGTGCAGGCGCACCTTGACGCTGATCCGGTCGACCCGTTCCATGTCGAGCATCTCGTAGAGGACGCCGAGGCGCGGCTCCTCGGGGTAGTAATCGACGCCGTGGAGGCTGGCCAGGAACCGGTAGCCCTTCCGGTGCAGGTGCTCGAGCACGGGGCGGATGTGGTCGCGATGGGCGATCAGAACGGCCCGGCCGCGGTGGAACTCGGTGTCGAGGATCGCCGCGCCGTCGGCGCCGTGGAGCTCCTGAGCCGTCAGCTCGAGCTCGGTGGCGTCAGGCACCGGCGGTGTCTCCGGACCCGAAGACGTTGACGCCGGTGGCGTCGTCGCTGGGGTTGTAGGGGACGATCTCCTCGGTGCCGCGGGCCTCGTAGCGATCGCGCCACTTGCCCTGGGGGCGGCCCTGGACCTTGTCGCGCAGCTTGAGGATGCCGTGCGCCAGCGCCTCCGGCCGAGGCGGGCAGCCCGGGACGTGCACCTCGACCGGCATGAACTTGTCGGCCGGGACGAGGGCGTAGTTGTTGAACACGCCGGTCGATGAGCAGCAGGCTCCCATCGAAATCGCCCACTTGGGCTCGAGCATCTGGTCCCAGATCCGGCGGATGATCGGCGCCATCTTGATCGACACCCGCCCGGAGAGGATGATCAGGTCGGCCTGGCGCGGGGACCCGCGGAACGCCTCGAAGCCGAACCGCGCGATGTCGAGGCGCGAGCCGACGATCGACATCATCTCGATCGCGCAGCAGGCGAGGCCGAAGGTGAGGGGGTAGATCGAGTTGCCCTGCGCCCACGCCACCGCCTTGTCGACCGTGGTCGTGAGCACCCGTTCCTCGACGTAGCGCTCGAGGTCCTCGCCTTCGAGATCGCCCCGCAGGAGGTCACGCGCCCGCAGTTGCCGGACGCGGAAGTCGCTGATCGGCTCGCGCTTTATCTCCACGCCAGCGCTCCTCGCCGCCACACGTAGACGAACGCGATCATCAGGAGCACCACGAAGACGATCGTCTCGGTCATCGCGAAGGTGCCGAACGCGCGCAGCTGCACGGCGATCGGATACAGGAAGATCACCTCGATGTCGAACAGGATGAACAGCATCGCCACGAGGTAAAAGCTGATCCCGAAGCGGAAGCCGCGCTGGACCTCCGACGGCAGGCCGCACTCGTAGGGCTCGAGCTTCGAGCGGTTCGGAAGGGTCCGCCCGACGATCAGGTTGAGGACCCCGAACAGTGCGCCGACGGCACCTCCGAGGACGAGGAAGACGATCGCGGGGAGGTAGCTTCGGAGCATCGCTGAAACCGTTATATCACTGGTGCGCCCAACCTTGTAACAAGATGTTACTTAGTGCGAAATGCGGCTATCTTCGGCGCGAGGTGAAGCGAGCAGCGGTTACCCGGATCGAGCGCGGCTAAATGAGCGCGGTACACCTGGGTCTCGGAGTGGCGGCGATCAGCTTCACCACGGTCGCGGGGCTCTACGGCGGCTGGTGCTGGTGGCGGGTGCGGCGGAGCGTCTGGTTCTGGCGACTGCTGCGGGTGGGCCAGGTCGCGGTCATCCTCACCGTGGTGCTCGGCGGGGTGCTCGAGGTCGTTGGCCGCAAGTCGCCCGGGCTGCACGTGATCTACGGCGTGCTGCCGCTGGTCGTCTCGCTGATCGCCGAGCAGCTTCGAATCGGCTCGGCGCAGATGATCCTCGATGCCCGCGGCTTCGAGTCCGCCGAGGCAGTGGGGCGGCTGCCCGAGGAGGAGCAGCGTGTCCTGATGCTGACGATCGTCCAGCGGGAGATCGGAGTGATGGCGCTGGCGGCGATCGTCAACGCGGTCCTGCTCGCGCGGGCCGCGGGGACCGCCTGAGGCCCCGAGGGCTGGATCCCGGCGCCGGTTTCCTTGGTTGCCGCCGTGGTCGGACGAACGCGCCATCAAGCTCGCGCGCACGTCTCGGGTGGCCGGCGCCGGGATGGGCGGGGTTTTCGCCGCCGCCGCCCGCGCTCCTTCATCGGGTCACGGTCAGCGACCCGTAGGCACCGAGCACCTGATCGGAGAGCAGCGTCGAGGCCAGCGTGTACCGGCCGGGGGCGAGATCGAGGTTGAGCTCGTAGCTGCCGCCCGGGGCGACGGGATCGGTCGAGGCCACCATCGTGCCGCCGGAGGAGACGGCCAGGTTGTGAGTGAGGCGGCCGTAGTTGTGGAGCACGATGATCAGCAGCCCGGCGCTCACCCGCGCGTGCTGGGGAATCAGCCGGTACTCGGTCACCGCGACCCGCAGCGTGCGGTCGCCGCCCACCGCGGTGGTGCGGCCGCAGGCCGCCGACGCCGTCGCCGCGACCGCGAGTGCCGCCGCGAGCATCCGCCTCCAGCGCCTGCGCGTGGGCATGGCCCGATGCTATTGGTCAGCTCCGGCAGTTCCGTATGATCCGCCGCGCATGACTGCGCCCGTCAAGGTCCTCATCACCGCCGGCGCGCTCCTCGCCCTCGCGGCTCTGGCGGCGGCTTGCGGGACTCAGCGGATCAACGTGGCGAGCCCGAGTCCGCTGCACGAGGGAGCCGCCCTGTTCAACCAACGCTGCTCGGGCTGCCACACGCTCTCCTACGCCGCCGCCAACGGGTCGGCCTCCAACGTCCGCTCCGGCCAGTTCAACAACGGCCCGAACTTCAACGTCCGCTGCGAGCGCCCCGTCGACCGCGTGCTCTACGCGATCGCGAACGGCGGCTTCTCCGGCCAGATCATGCCCCAGAACATCGTCGTGGGACAGCAGGCCGCGGACGTGGCGAAGTTCGTCGCCACCTACGCGGGCCGTCAGGCGCCCAAGGTGCCGGGCGCGATTCAGTGCGACCAGCAGCCGGTCGGCACGATCACCACCAGCCAGAGCTCGAGCTCGGGCGGCGCGACGGCGACCACCCGCACCGCGCTCACGCCCGGCCAGGGAGGCATCCCCGGCGCCACGACGCCGGCGATCGGCGCCAACAAGAAGAAGAAGAAGTAGGGAGACGGCGTTCTCGATCTCCAGCTGATCCGTCGCGATCCGGACGCCGTGCGGGCGGCGCTGGCGCGACGCGGCGATGCCGTCGCCGAGACGGTCGACCGCGTCCTCAGCCTCGACGAGCGCTGGCGGGCGACCCGCCGGCAGCTCGAGGAGCTGCAGGCCGAGCAGAACCGGGCCAGCCGCGGGCGACGCGGGCCGCCGACGGCGCAGGAGCGCGAGCAGCTCGCCGCCATGGCCGGGCGCGGGCGAGAGCTGAGCGACGCGGAGTCGGCCGTCCGTTCCGAGCTCGACGCCATGCTCTCGACGCTGCCGAACCTGCCGGCGCCGGAGGCGCCCGACGCCGACACCGTGCTGCGGGAGGTCGGCCACGCCGGCGCCACCGGGCGCGACCATCTGGAGCTCGCCGGCCACCGGATCGACATGGAGCGCGCGGCTCGGGTCTCCGGTTCGCGCTTTGCCTACCTGCGGGGCGAGCTCGTAATGCTGGAGCTGGCCCTGGTCAGGTTTGCTCTGGAGCGGCTGGGCGGCGAGGGGTTCGAGCCGGTCATCCCGCCGGTGCTGGTACGCGAGCGGGCGCTCTACGGCACCGGCTTCCTGCCCGACACCGAGCAGCAGATCTACCGGGTGGCCGGCGACGAGCTGTACCTGGTCGGCACCTCCGAGGTCCCGCTGGCCTCGCTGCACGAAGGCGAGATCCTGCCCGGCGACGCGCTCCCCCTTCGCTACGCCGGCTTTTCCTCTTGCTTTCGCCGCGAGGCCGGCGCCGCCGGCAAGGACACCCGCGGGATCTTCCGCGTGCACCAGTTCGACAAGGTCGAGATGTTCTGCTTCGTCGAGCCGTCGGCCGGCGCGCAGGAGCACGAGCACCTGCTGGCGGTCGAAGAGTCGATCCTCCAGGCGCTCGAGATCCCCTACCGCGTGGTCGCAATCGCGATCGGCGACCTCGGCGCCTCGGCGGCCAAGAAGTACGACTGCGAGGCGTGGCTGCCCGGGCAGGGCCGCTACCGCGAGCTGACCTCCTGCTCGAATACCACCGACTTTCAGTCCCGCCGGCTCGACATCCGCTACCGCCCGGACGGGGGGCGCCCGGCCCACGTGCACACGCTCAACGGCACGGCGGTGGCGGTCGGGCGGACGATCATCGCCCTGCTCGAGAACGGCCAGCACGAGGACGGCTCGGTGACGCTGCCCGACGCGCTCGTGCGCTGCGGCGCCCCGGACCGCCTTGCCCCGGCCGATCAGTAGGGGCTGCCTGCGGCAGCGTCCGTGGGTCCATGCGACCCCGTCCGGACGGGGCTGGCTGGTCCCAGGGATGCCTCGCGCAGCGAGGCCCCAAGCCCTAGTCGACCGCGCGCAGGCGCCGCTCGCGGGGCGCCTGGAGCACGACCAGGGCGGCGCGTGGCGGCCCGCACGGGGCGATCC
>JAFAXX010000156.1 GCA_019240655.1 Solirubrobacterales bacterium | reverse complement strand
GCAACCCGGGGGCCTGGAATGCGCTCGAGCAACTCGGCCCGCGGCGGGCCTGGGTCGCGTTTGCCGGCGACGGTGCTAAGGCCGCATGGGCCGGCGGCGTCGGGCTGGCCGCCGGCGGGTGGTGGGCGGGATGGGCCGGCGTGGCTGGCGCCATAATCGGCCACGCACTGCCGGTGTGGCGCCACGGGCGCGGCGGCAAGGGTGTGATGTGCTTCGTCGGTGGAATGGTCGTCCTCTCCCTGCTCGCCTGGCTGATCTGCCTGGCGCTCTGCGGAGTGGTCACGGTGGCCCGCGGCTTTGCCTGGGGAGCCCGGGTCGGGGTGTTTGCGCTCCCCTTCGTCCAGCTTGCGACCGACCCGGTCACGCACGTCGAGGGCACCGGCGTCCTCATGGGGCTGGTGGGAGCGCTGTTCTTCATCCGAGGTCGTACTCGCGCTGACGCCAGGAGCGGGTCGGGCGCACCGCCGAGAGCGTGAGCCGCACCGCGGCCAGGGGATCGGCCAGCGGAGACAGCCAGTAGCGCGCCCCACGGCGCTCATAGCTGGGCGCCGTGGCCGCGAGGATAGCGAGGCGCAGCGCGAGCAGGGCGGCGTCGAGCCGATCAGCGCGACGGAGCACGAAGCGAATCAGCGGCAGCCCGAGGGCCAGCCAGACCAGCGCGACGTCGGCCGCCAGCCACCCGCGGTCGGTGACGTCTGCCAGCGCGAACGAACGCCCCCACTCGCGCCACAGCTCGCGCACCGAGTCGTGCATGTCCACCGAGATGAGCTGGCTGCCGTCGTGAAACACCACCCGCCACCCCGCTCGGGCCAGCGCCCGGGCTTGGGCGGCATCGTCGGTCAGATGCCCGGATGCAGGCCGATAGCCGCCCTGGCGCAGCAGTTCACGGCGCCTGACCGCCGTACATTGGCCGTTGACCAGTAGTCGCCGCGGCGAGACCTTGCGATCACTATCCGGCGGGCCGAACCGGTAGACCAGCGTGGCGAGCATCGCCGGATGAAGCCACCGCTCGCCGGGGCTGTGACACTGAAACCGCGCCCCGGCGGTGACGAAGTCCGCCTGCTCGAGCGCCGCGGCGAGAGCCCTGCCCAGTCCTGGACGAGGACGCGTGTCAGCATCCAGGCTGACCACCACCTCTCCGGTCGCCGCCTCGAGCCCTCGCTGAAGCGCCCACGGCTTGCCGACCCACCCAGGCGGCGGCGGGCCGGCGTCCAGTACGCGGGCCCCGAGGCGACTCGCTAGCTCGGCCGTTGCGTCACTGGAGCCGTCATCCACCACGACCACCTCGGCGATGTCGGCATCGTCGGCGAGCCCCAGCAGACATGGTCCGATCCGGGCCTCCTCATTTCGTGCCGGCACAACGACCGAGATAGTGACGGTGGGCGAGGAGGCCCCGGGCGCCAAGGGAGGGCGCCGATGCCGGCCGGCCGATAGCCGCCAGAGCACCGCCGCCGAGGCGAGCAAGCGAGCCGCCGTAAAGGCGCGCGCGGCGGGGGATCTCATGACTGTGGCCTGCGCGGTGGCGACGTGAATGGCTTTGATCGCTCACTCGTGCTCGTCCCCCGGCTCGTCGAGATCGCCCGGCGTTGCGACAAGCCGCCGAGGATGCTCGGCCGACAGCGGTTTGGCTTGCTGAGAAGCGGCTGCGCTGGCTCCACCGGAACGGGACGATCAGCAGCTGCGCGGAGCACTCGAGCTTCGCGTGCTGCTGCTCGGCGCCGGCTCGCTCGGATCTTGGTTCTGTGATTTGCTGGTTTCCTCGTCACGTCGAAATCCGTTCCCGCCGACGCTGGACTCGTGATTCACCGCGACCACGCCCTGTCGTCCCCGCTGGCGCCGGTTGGGGGTCAGCCGCTCGGCGACGCCGCGGCGGCGCCGTGCAGCCGGAATGTCGGCACGAAGCTCGGATCGGTGAGCGCCGGCCGATCGAGCGCGAACGGGGCGATCGGGTGGCGCGTGCTCCCCGTCACGGTCAGCTCGGCGAGGATCCGGCCGATCAACGAGGCGAACTTCGCCGCGTGGCCGGCACCGATGCCGAGCGCCACCCGCGGATGTCCGGGCACCAGGTCGATGACGAAACCGCGGTCGGGGGGCATGTCGTAGACGCATGCCTTGCTCCTCAGCACCGGGCCGACCGCATCGGGAAGACGCTGCTCGAGGAATCGCTGCAGGTATTGCTCCTCGGCGGGATCGGTCGCGTAGCTGCGCTCATCCAGGGTCGTCCAGGCGCCGCGCATGTCGCGCGCGACCTTGACCGCCACCTCACCGTAGACGGGAAGGCCGTAGAACAGGTCATCGCCGTGCCAGATCCAGACCGGGAAGCGCTCGGGGGTGAACGCCCGCACGTGCGGAGTCGCGAAGTAGGTCACCTGCTCCTCGGTGAGCGCGATCTCCCAGCCGAGGTCGAGGCAGGCGGCGAGGCGAGGCAGCCACGATGCGACGCAAACGATCACGTGCTCCGCCGCGAGCTCTTGGTCGCCGGCGGAGACCGTCACGTGGTCGTCGGCCGAGCGCAGTCCGGTCACCGCGGTGTGGGGCCGGAACTGCACCCCCATCTCGCGCGCCCGCGCGATCTGGGCGGCGCACGCCCGGCGGATGTCGAGAATACCGGTGTCCTCCTGATACATCCCCACGACGTCGTCGTCGATCCGCCACTGCGGGTACCGGGAGCGGATATCGACGGCGTCGAGGTCGTCCCACGGCAGGCCGGCAGCGCAGAGGGAATCTCGGTAGTTGTCGATCTCCTGAATCCCCGGCGTGTCGACGACGGCGAGGTCGAGGCCGCCTGTCCGGATGACGAGCTGGACGCCCGTCTCGTCCTCGAGCTCGCCCCAGGCGGCGTAGGCGGCCGGCGTCAGCGCGGTGTAGTCGGCCGAGTGGTAGGAGTGGCGGATGATCCGCGAGTGATCCTCGGACGCGCCTCGCTCGTTGCCGAGCTCGAACTGCTCGAGCACGAGCACATCGTCGCATCCCGACCTGGCGAGCCAGTAGGCGGCGGCGGTGCCGAGAGCGCCCGCTCCGATCACGATATGTGAATGGGTCCTCATCGCCGAGATATCAGCAAACCCTAACGCGACTGGTCACCACGGTGCGTGGTGGCGCAGGGAATCGCAGGCGCTCTGCCCCGCCGCCAGAATCGGCCCGTCCTTGGCCTGAGCCACGATCAACCCCTCGATCATCAGCTGGATCGTCTGATGATCTCGTCCCAGAACATCGGCTTCTCCGCCATCGGCGGGCCGACGGCGCCCGTACGCGCTGTCAGGTAGAGCGCCTCGCACGCGGACGCCAGGCCGGTTCGGCATCGTAGCGCGCGGTTGTCACTTTCGCTCGGAACTCCGCCGCCGTTAGCGCATCTCTGGAGCGACTCCGGCTCGACGTGGCTGCCGGCCGTGTTGCCGACGAGCACGGGCTGAGGCCGTTGCCGAACTCCAGCGCCATCATGGAGCGCGATTGCACGTGGAACTGCCTGGCCATCAGGCCGGGGTATTACCGGAGCGAGACAGCGCGCCGTTTAGCGGTCCTCACGACCTCGCCAGCCTGGTACTGACGACCGTGGCCGACCTCGTGGCGGATGACCTTCGAGTTCTCGGCGTTGCTTCAGAAGCGGTTCGTGTAGAGGTCACAGAACACCCCGGTCCCGTGACCGGAAGCCTGCGCAACCTTGCAGTACGACGCGCCGTTGAGCACTTGGCCCTTGGCCGGGTACACCGCGATCGTTCCTGTGTCCGTGCCCGGAGAGAAGTACACGTTGGTCTCGTGGCGGATGTACAGAGACGGATTTGGCGCGTTGATCACTGAACCGTTGCGGCCGCTGGCCGCGCTCGAGTCGACCTCCTGATAGTGCGGGCCGGTGGCGTCGATCGTGGTCGCGCTCTGCTGCAGGAAGGCCTGACCGAACAGGAACATCTTCTGGTCGCAGCCGATGCCGCCGAACCAGTTAGCGGTCGTCTTGCCGTTCGAGGACGCGGTCGTATGGGTGAAGTTGACTGAGCACAGTGCACTGATCACCGCGCTGGGCTTCTGCTTGTTTCGCTTGGCGCCCGGCAGGAGCGCAGTCCCGCTCAGTCCCACCGCTTTGCCGCGGCGCAGCTGCACCACGATCAGCGGCTGGTTCGCCGGCAGCTTCGAGCTGATCGGAGCCCGCGCCGGCGCCGGTGGCCCGTTCCCGAGCCGATGCTGGGCCGCCGGCGACGCGCTGGCGATCCCCAGGGTCCCCGCGGCTACTACGGTCGCCGTCCCCATCACCTTCACAGACAGACGCTTACGCACGGATCTCTCCTCCGTTGGGCTTAGTCACCACCCGACCGTGTGCGCAGAATAGCGGCAAGCGCCGTCGCATGTAATAAGCGATCAAACCGAAGGCAAGAGCGAAACGGACGCGAGCTGGGCACGACGGCTGGGCTCGGCGCGCCACGCCGCCCTCGGGTATGCGATCGGGTCCGGGGGGCGCTCCGATAGCGCGCCGCTCGATGGCTTGGCTCGCGATCAAGCGCAACGGGTCGGGCGGCCGCGACGGCTCCTCGCGACTACGACGCGTCGTGGCGTCTTGGCTCAGACGCGTGACGTGTGGGAAGGAATGGCCGCGGACGGAGTCATAGGTCGAGGAAGGGGCGCTCCACCACTCGTTGGTTCACCGAATCGGAGGACACATCATG
>JAFAXX010000124.1 GCA_019240655.1 Solirubrobacterales bacterium | reverse complement strand
GCGACCGCGGGGTGCTGCTGCATGATCCGTTCAAGGCGCTGGTGGCGCCGCGGCGAGCGAGTCGCCCGCGGGCGCCGAACAGCCGACCGCGCGCCGGCTCTCGTGGGGCGAACGTTCCGAAGCCGAGCTGCCCAGGCATGTCGTCGTACACACCCTCCATGCCACCGCGCATGGAATACAGCTCATGCCAAAAGCCCGTCCCGCCAGAGTCGCGCAGGACCTCGCGCCACCATGCCTGGTGGGGCAGGGTGCGAGTCCACGCCTCGAGCGACGCGGAGTCGCGCCAGTACTGGCGCATGCCCCCATGGATGGGCGAGAAGAACAAGTTCTCGTGCAGCAAAAAGCCGTCGGGAGCCGTTTCCGCCGAGGCCTGTATCTCGCGACCCAGCTTCAGGAACCGAAGAAGCCCACGAGCGCGGCGAATCCGCAATCCACGGTAAATCACCACGAGGTCGGGATACGCCGACAGATCAACCGTCTCACGCCGCACACGCGCCGACATCCCGCGACCCTCGCGCCCTGGAGCGGCACGCCGGAAGCCCGAAACGTCGGCGGCTGAATTTCCGGCGGGAATATGGCACGGCGACTGCCGCACTCGCTATGCTTTACCAATAGGTGAAGTATGCACCACACAGCCTCGACGCCGTCTTCGCCGCCCTGGCGGACCCGACGCGCCGAGCGATCGCCGAGCGCCTCGCCGAGGGCCCCGCATCGGTGACCGAGCTCGCGGAACCGTTCGATGTCACGCTGCCGGCGATCGTCAAGCAGCTCGCGGTGCTCGAGCATGCCGGACTGGTTGAGCACGAGAAGGACGGACGCGTGCGCTGTTTCACGCTGGTGCCCGAGCGGCTCGACAGCGTCGCCGATTGGCTGCAGCGCTATGGCAACTTCTGGCGCGAGCGATTCGACGGCCTGCACCGCTACCTGCGCAGCGAGCGCGAGACAGCCTCATGAGCGAGGGCCGCGCGAGCGTTCGGATCGTCGATGTCTTCGACGCCCCGCGCGATGTCGTGTTCGCCGCGTGGACGGAGCCGGAGCGGCTCAAGCAGTGGTGGGGCCCCGGGTTCTTCGAGACCGTATTCGCCGAGGTCGACCTCCGGCCGGGCGGCCGGTACGAGCTGCTGCTGGAGCCGGGATCGATGCGGCTGGTCGGGGCATTCCGCGAGGTGACGCCGCCGCGGCGGCTGGTCTACACGTGGCGCTGGGTCGAAGGTGTGCCCGACACGCGGGAGTCGCTCGTGACTGTGGAGTTCCGCGATGACGGCGCCCGCACCGAGGTGGTGCTCGTGCACGACAACTTCGTGGGCCCTGGCCCGGTGGACATGTATCACGAAGGCTGGCGGAGCGGCCTGGACAAGCTCCGCGCGTTCCTGCAAGCGAAGGAGGCGACCGATGCCCAGAGCCAATAGCGACATCGTCATCAAGTGCCCGCGCGAGGAGGTGTTCGCGTTCCTCGCCGACGTCGAGAACGACCCGCAGTGGCGCAGCGGCGTCCTTGACCTCAAGCGCGTCTCGGGCAGCGGGGTCGGCGCGCGCTACGCGCAGGGCGTCAAGGGCCCGGGCGGCCGCCGGATCCCCGCCGACATCGAAATCACCGAACTGACCCCCGGCGAGGCCATCGCATTTCAGACGGTCACCGGCCCCGTCCGGCCGCGCGGCCGCTACGTGCTCGCCGCCGCCGAAGGCGGGACGCGCGTGCGCTTCGAGCTCGAAGCCGACCTGAACGGCGTGAAGCGCCTCATCGCCCCCATCGTGCAGAAGACGATGAACAACGAGGTCGGCCAGCTCGACTCGCTCAAGCGGGTGATCGAACAGCGCTCAGCCGCAGGCCACTGAGCCGCCGCGTCCAGCGCCGCGGGCGGCGTGTCGATCGCCTGCCGATCAGCCACGACTCCACGCCGCGAGCACGGGAATCGCCGTGAGCTTGTCAGCGCCGAGGTGGTCCCAGAGGATCCCCGGCGGCCGCCGGCACTTGCGCATGCGCACCGTGGCCGTGGGTGTCACGATCACGTCGACGCGGAAGTCATGCGCGGTCTCGGGCAGCTCATCGTCGAGCAGCTGGAGGTCGTGCACCGTGGTGACGATCGTCGTCTCCGCTCCAACCTGCCCGCGCTCGACGAGGAGCGCGAACTCGAGGTCCGAGAACCCCCCGCCCTTGCCGATCCGCACGCCGTGGCGGTTGACCGCCACCGTCCCGCAAACGATCAGCTCGACCGGCTCTAGCTCCGCGATGCCCATTGGCGTGCCGTCGGACAGCGCGCGCTTGATCGTCGGATCGCCGCGTACCTCCACGAACGGCTTCGCCTCGGCCAAGCGCGGGACGGCCATGTAGAGCGTCTTGCCATCTTTGCGCGCGCGGCGTCGGACGGGTAGCTGTGGCGCGTCGGGGTTGGCCTTGATCACGCGCGCGGCTTGCCACTCGGGCAGCTCGGCAAGCCGCTCGGCTGCCCGCTCGGCGCCGCGGAAATTGGGGATCCGGCCCCGGGCGCCGGGGAACTTTGCCGCGCCCTCGCGCTCGAGCAGATCCCAGATCCGCTTGCGCACCTCCTGTTTTCGGTCCACGACAGCAGCCTACGAGGTACGTCCACCGCCGACTCGTCGATTTCGGCTCCGGCAACGACTACGATCACCGCGACGATCCGTGCCGGACAAGAGGCCCAGAGATGCCGACCAACCTCACAGTGGTGCTCAGGGACGAGCCAGGCCAGCTCGCGGCGCTCGGAGGCGCGCTGGGCGCAGTGGGAGTGAACATCGAGGGCATGTGCGCCTTCACCGGAGAGGGCCGGGGGATCATCCACCTGGTCATCGCCGACGATACCGTCGAGCGTGCCGTGGCAGCGCTCGAGAACGCTCGGATCGGACTCGCCGACTCTCGCCCGGTGCTCGTCGTCGATGTCGCCAACCAGCCCGGGTCGCTCGGCGAGCTCGCCCGCGAGCTGAGCGCCGCCGGCGTCAACATCGAACTGCTCTACACCGCCTTCGGAGGCGTCAAGCTCGTGATCGCGACCGACGACCTAGAGGCGGCACGAGCAGCGCTCGCCTGACCCGCCGACCCCGACGAGGGACTCCGCGGAGCGCCAAACGCGGACGACGGATCGGCGAGCGGAGCTGAGCTTCTGGTTCACCGCGCTCTGGTGGCGCGCGAGAGAACGCGCGCTGCCGTTGGCATCTGCGAGGAGCACCACACGTGTCGCTCCTCGAAGGGCCACGCGTAGACCGGGTTACCGTCACGAACCAGGGCGAGCAGGCGCGGTTCGCCGAGCTCCGCGGCGGACCACTCATACAGGGGTTGCAGCCTCGGCACGATCACCACGTAGTCGAGCATCCGGCCGAGACGGTGCTCGGCGGCGATATAACGCTCGACGTCTTGCGCGAGCGGGTAGCGGTCGGGGAGCACGCGGCCGAGCGACAGGAACGCTCCCGCCATCCCGAGCCGGGGATCGCCGAGCAGGCGGCCGAGGAGAGCGAACCGTCCTAGCGCCAGGCGAGGCGCCGCGTTGAGTGCGTGCGCGTACAGCACGCGCCCCAGCGCAACGTTCATGAAGAAGCGCTCCGCTGCACTCTCGGCTTCGGCGAGGCTCCGGTGCTCCAGGTAGGCAGCCACGATGCTCGCGTTGTGCGCCCGGTACCAGTTACGCCCCGTCGGTCTGGCGATGAACTGAAGCCAGAGCCGCACGGCCTGGGACGATGGCTCCCCGGCGAGGCCGCCAGAGAGCGCCACCGATTCGCATCCATCCTGCAGTAGCCGCTCGTTCACCGCACGCCACCACACGCTGCCGGGCGGCGAGGCGTCGAGCGAGTTGAGCACTCCACGGCCCGCCTGCCAGCGCATGAACGACAACGCCGCCCGTCGGAACGGCAGATGTCGCCGGGCGCGGCCCGTCGGCCCGTGGTAGGTCCGTGCGAGCAACGCAAGCCGGGCCACCGGATCGTCGCGCACCGCCACGACCTGCGCCTCGGCCCAGGCAACCGCGCCTCGATCGTGGCTCATCGCCGCGCCATGGCGGTCGTGGAGCGATCGTGGGTCAGCGGTCGACGATGACGGAGCCGGCCGACGCCAGTATGAAGCATGAGTAGCCCTGGACGTACGCCGCCGTCATACATCCGGCTCGGGAAGGAGACCGAGCTCGCTGACCTCGCCCGTCTGAGGAAGACGGGTCCCGCTCAGGCATGAGCAGATGTCCTTCGCATCCTGAAGTGACGATCGAGCTCGTTCAGGTATCCACGGCCGAGGGTTGGCCCGCTCTCATCGAGCCACTCAATGAACGAAATGTGCCCGAGCGCGGGCCGATGCGAGACCAGCAGCCCAGCGGTCAGGCCGCGAATCTCGTCAGCCGTGAGGACCACGTCGCGGAGAAGGAAGCCAAGCGCCTGCGCGAGAGCGGTCATAGCGGCAGGCGACACGCGCATGATTGGCGTGTTCTTGCCAACAGCATCGCGAATTGCTCGCACGAGGGCCCCAAACGGCATCGCGTCAGGCCCGGCCGCGTCGACGACTTCACCGCTGCCACCGTTCGCGGCGCGCAGGCAGATGTTCGCGAGGTCGTCGACGTGGACCGGCTGCACCAGGTATTGCCCATCGCCAGGCACGACGAAGATCGGCATATGCCGCAGGATCCATGCGATGTTGTTGGCCAGGATGTCCCGCCCACCGCCGAAGATCCAGGTTGGCCGCACGATCGAGTAGGCAATGTGAGCGGCGGCCAGGGCGTCCTCGGCGAGGGCTTTGCCGCGGTAGTAGGGCAGCGGCGAATCGATTGACGGATTGGCAATGCTCACGTGAACGATGCGAGCAACGCCGGCACGTCGAGCCGCCTCAAACAGCGCCCGCGAGTTCGCGACAGCCGCGGCAAAAGTGGTCCGGCCTCGTTCGAATCTGACCCAATAGGTGTTATACAGAGTGGTGATCCCCTCGAGACTGCGGATCAACGCGAGCGGGTCATCGAACCGGTAGGGCGAGGCCTGGACTCTGGCCCGGAGGGGATGCTCGCGGTCCGGATGGTGAGTCAAGGTCCTTACCTCTCGTCCGGACTCGATCAGCAGCTCGGCGATACGCGAGCCCGAATAGCTGAACGCCCCCGTGACCAGGTCAGTCTCGGTGCCACGCCCGCTCATGGCTGGGTAACTCTTCCTCCTAGCTCGTTCATTACGGCGGCTCCTGATGCCAATTACTGAGTGGTGGCGTCGGTCAACGCCACGGCGCCCGGCCGGTGGTGTCATCGCGCTGACGTACTTGCCCCGACGTCGTCGACGCGCCGGTTTTTTGACCGAGCGCATCCGCGGGTAGCGCTTGTTCAGGACAGGGTTACCCAAAAGGAGCGTTTCAGATGTCCACTGGTCTGATCATCGCGATCATCGTCGTCGTGGTGCTGCTTTTGCTCGTACTTGGACTGGCCATGCCGCGTGCACGCGCCCGGGCGCGCGAGCGCGCGCGCGAACGGCAGCTCCAGGAGCGCCGCCGGGAGGTGGCGTCCGGCCACCGCCAGGAGGCGGAGGTCCGCTCCGAGCGCGCCGAGGCGTCCGAGCGCCGCGCTCGGATCGCCGAGCAGGAAGCGCAGCGTGACCGCGCCGAGGCCCAGCTGCACGAGGAGCGAGCCGCCATGCACGATCGCGGCCTGGCCGATCACGAGCTCGGCGTCGAGGGCGCCGGCGAGGGTCGTGTCGCCGACGAGAACGCGGGCGGACGGGGCGAGAACGTAGCCGGGGGTGGCGCCGGCGGATATCGCGAAGAGCGCGCCGGCGGATACGGCGATGAGTCGGTCCCGCGCCGCGAAGGCAACGCCCGGGGTGGCGAGGGCTACGGCGCCCAGGGTGGCGAGGGCTACGGCGCCCAGGGTGGCGAAGGCTACGGCGCCGAAGGCGACCGGGTGCTCGAGCGCGAGCGGGTTGTCGAGCGCGACCGGATCCAGGAGGATCCGGCGGCCGGCCAGGGCGGAGTCGCCGGCCAGGGCGGCGTCGCCGGCCCGGGCGACGAGCGCGGCTCCACCGGAGCGCGGACCGTGCCCGACTCGAACACCGGCGGCCAGGTGGCCGACGACGACGTCACCGGCGGCAATAATCGCTTGCGCGGTCCGACCCGGGGCCGCTAGGCACCGGCGCTGAGGCGCCTCACCCGCCAGACACTCCGGTCGCGCGGGCCGGAACCTTGACTACCGATGCCGACGCGCACGTGACCAATGCGAGCGGCAGGTCGGCGGCCTCGACCCCCCGCAGGTCTGGATGGTCGAGGTCGAGTACCGCTCGGCCGACGGTGGCCTCGTCGATCCCGAGGCTCCGCCGGCCGTTGCGGCACAGCTCGGCCCACAGATCGCCTGCCGAGGCGAGGAGCCCGGAGCGGAGCTCGCGCTCGCGGCGGGACAGCGTCTCGAGCTCGCGTGACTCTTCGAACGGGTCGATTCGGACGTGCGAGTCGCTGCCGATGGCCAGCGGCACGCCGGCGGCGCGGTAGGCGAGCGCCGGCGGGTAGCCGTCGCCCAGGTTGCCCTCGGTGGTCGGGCACGTAACCACCGTGGTCCCGGTGGCCGCGAGCAGCTCGACGTCGCGGTCGGAGACGTGGATCGCGTGGATGACGCTCGTCCGCGGGCTGAGGAAGCCCGTCTGCGCCAGCAGCTCGATCGGCGAGCAGCCGTGCTCGGCCCGGCACTGCTCGAGCTCGCGTCGCTGCTCGTGGGCATGGACGTGGCGCACGAGGCCATGGCGGTCGGCGTACTCCGCGATCGCCGTCAGCCAGCTCCGTCGCACCGCCCGGACGCTGTGGGCGCCGATGCCCACGAAGACGCCCTCGAGGCCGGTCGCCCAGCGGCGCAGGGCGTCGACTCGGGCAAGGAACGACTCGACGTCCCGATCGCAGAACCGGCGCTGTCCGGGCAGCGGGGGCAGGTCGTGCCGGTCCCAGCCGTTGCGCTGATAGGCGGCCGGAAGCAACACGATCGGCAGTCCCGCGGCGATCGCCGCCTCGGCTACGGCCTTGGCCATCTCGTTGGGATCCTCGTAGGGCGTGCCGTCCGGTTGGTGGTGAACGTAGTGGAACTCGCCGACCGCGCCGTAGCCGGCCCCCGCCATCTCAGCGTACGCCTCAGCCGCCACCGCCCGCATGGCGCCGGCGTCGAGCCCTGCGGCGACTCGGAACATCTCGTTGCGCCATGTCCAGAAGTCGTCGTCATGACCGCGCGACGGCCGCTCAGCACGGCCTCGCAGCCGGCGCTGGAAGGCGTGCGAGTGCGCGTTCGGCATCGCGCTGACCGTCACCTCGGCGGTCATCGCGCGACCCGCCAGGCGCAGTCCGGCCGAACGTGGGCGAGCCGGCCACCCACGAAGACGAGCCCAACCGGGTTGTGTCCGAGGCGGTAGGGGATGTGGCCGATCGGCGCGTCGAGCACGAGCACGTCGGCGCGCTTGCCCACCTCGAGCGACCCGGTGCGCTGCGAGCGACGGAGTACCCAGGCGGCGTTGAGTGTTCCGGCGAGCAGCGCCTCGGTTACCGACCAGCCGTAGCGGCGCACGGCCAGGCCGATCACGAGCGGCATCGAGAGGACCGGCGAGGTTCCCGGGTTGAGGTCGCTGCCGAGCACGCAGATCCCCCCGGCGTCGGCCAGTGCGCGCGCCGGCGCTACGCGTTCCGCGCCCATGAACTCCGCCCCCGGCAGCAGCACGGCGGCGGTCTCGGCGGACGCCAGCGCGGGGAGGTCGCTCTCGGCCAGGCAGGCCAGGTGGTCGACCGACCGTGCTCCGGCGGCCAGCGCCACCGGGACGGAGTGCTGGCAGCTGAACTGCTCCACGTGCGCGCGGAGATCGAGGCCGTGACCCGCGGCGAGCTCGCCCATCCGCTCGAGGTGCCGGTTCGCGAAGGCGACGCTCTCGACGTAGATGTCGAGCGCGGTGACCCGCCCCGCCGCGAGCACCGCCGGCAGCATCGACTCGACGGCGCCCATCCACCCGTCGGTGTCGTAGCCATCCGGCACCGCATGGGCCAGCAGCGCCGTGGAGCTGAGCGGCTGGGCGATCCGCGCGGACAGCTCGGCAGCCAGCCTGACCGAGCGGATCTCCTGCTCGGCGGACAGGCCGTAGCCGCTCTTGGCCTCCACCGTCGTCGTGCCGTGCGCGAGCATCTCGAGCGCCAGCGCGCGCGCCTGGCTCAGCACCTGTTCGTCGCCGGTCGCCGCCAGCGACCGCGCCGACGCCCTGATCCCGCCGCCCTCCCGGGCGATCCGCTCGTACGAGGCGCCGGCGATCTTGAGCTCGTACTCCCGCTCCCGCCAGCCGGCGAACGGCAGGTGGGTGTGGCAGTCGACGAACCCGGGGATCACCGCGCAGCCGCGCGCGTCGATCTGGATCTCGGCGTCGGCAGCGGCCTCGAAGGCGGCGATGTCGTCTCCCGCGGTCGACACCGAGCCCGGCTCGGCGCTCAGCTCCGCGGCGCGATCGTGGCGCAGATAGGGCATGCCATCCGCCGGCGGCCGGAGGATCTGAGCGGCGCCGTTGATGCTCGCGCTCACGTCAGGACGGCTCGGGCGCGAGCATCGGCAGGTCGAGCCCCCGCTGCTCGGCAAACGAGACCGCCTCCTCGTATCCCGCGTCGGCATGGCGCACCACCCCGAGACCGGGATCGGCCTGCAGGACGCGGGCGAGCCGCTCGGCGGCGAGCTCGCTGCCGTCGGCCACGACCACCTGGCCGGCGTGAATCGACTTGCCCATCCCGACGCCGCCGCCGTGATGGACCGACACCCAGCTCGCGCCACACGCGGTGTTCAACAGCGCGTTCAAGATGGGCCAGTCGGCGACCGCGTCCGAGCCGTCGCGCATCCCCTCGGTCTCGCGCTCGGGCGAGGCCACCGAGCCGGCGTCGAGGTGGTCGCGGCCGATCACGATCGGCCCGCGGAGCTCGCCCGCGGAGACCATTTCGTTGAAGCGAAGCCCGGCCAGATGACGCTCCCCGTAGCCGAGCCAGCAGATCCGCGCCGGCAGACCCTGAAAGCGCACCATCTCCCCGGCCAGCCGGATCCAGCGCGCCACGTTCTCCTGATCGCCGAACAGCGCGAGAATCGCCTCGTCGGTCTTGGCGATGTCGGCCGGATCGCCGGACAGCGCGACCCACCGGAAGGGTCCCTTGCCCTCGCAGAACAGCGGCCGGATGTAGGCGGGCACGAATCCGGGATAAGCGAACGCGTCGCCGTCCCCGTTGGCGGCGGCCAGCCCGCGCAGCGCGTTGCCGTAGTCGAACGCCTCGGCGCCGGCGCGGCCGAGCGCGCGGATCGCACCGACGTGGGCCAGCGCGCTCTCACCCACCCTGCGGAGATAGTCCTCGGGATCGGCGTGCCTCAGCACGTCGGCCTGCTCGAGCGTCAGCCCCGCCGGGACGTAGCCGTTGAGCGGGTCGTGGGCCGAGGTCTGGTCGGTCACCACGTCGACCTCGACGCCGCGGCGCACCAGCTCCGGGAGCACCTCGGCGGCGTTGCCGAGCAGCCCGATCGAGAGGGCACGGCCCTGCGTCGCGGCGGCCGAGAGCCGCGCCAGCGCGTCGTCGAGGTCGGCGGCTCGCTCGTCCAGGTAGCCGGTCTGCAGGCGACGCTCGATCCGGCCGATGTCCACCTCGACACAGAGGGCGGTCCCGCCGCACATCCTCACCGCCAGCGGCTGGGCGCCCCCCATGCCGCCGAGCCCCGCCGTGACCACCAGCCGCCCGCGCAGCGTGCCGCGGTAGCGCTTGCGCGCGACGGCGGCAAACGTCTCGTAGGTGCCCTGAAGAATGCCCTGACTGCCGATGTAGATCCACGAGCCGGCGGTCATCTGCCCGTACATCATCAGCCCGGCGGCATCAAGCGCCCGGAAGTGCTCCCACGTCGCCCACTGCGGCACCAGGTTGGTGTTGGCGATCAGGACGCGCGGGGCGCGCTCGTGGGTCTCGAACACAGCCACCGGCTTGCCGGACTGCACGAGCAGCGTGTGATCGTCACGCAGCCGGGTCAGCTCCCGGCGGATGGCGGCGTAGCACCGCTGGTCCCGAGCCGCCTTGCCGATGCCGCCGTAGACGACGAGCTCGGAGGGCCGCTCGGCCACCTCGGGATCGAGGTTGTTCTCGAGCATTCGCAGCGCGGCTTCCTGCGGCCAGCCGAGGCAGCGGGGCGGCGGGGCGAGGCTGCTCATCGTTTGATCCTTCCAGAAACCGGGAGCCGCGGCTACGCTCTCGCGCCTGTCCTCCGAGCCGCCCCGCTTCGACCTTCAGGGCCACTCGCGCCACTCCGACGGCCAGCTCGCCGCGCGCGAGGTGGTCATCGCCGCCGCCGAAGCGGGCGTCGAGCTGTTCGCGCTCAGCGACCACGACACCGTCGACGGGGTCCAGGAAGCGCTCGACGCCGCGGCCGGCCTACCGCTGCGGATCGTCCCGGCGGTCGAGATCTCGGCCATCGACGGCGACCAGGGCGACCTGCACATCCTCGGCTATCTGATCGAGCATCACGACGCCACGCTGCTCGCCTGCCTGCGCCGGTATCGCTCCCAGCGCGAGTCGCGCGCGGCGGCGATGGCCGAGGCGATCCGGGAGCTGGGCTTCGAGATCGACACGGAACGCCTGGCCGCGCGGGCGAGCGAGGGCAAGTCGGTCGGCCGTCCGCACCTCGCCCAAGCGGTGGTCGGCCATCCCGCCAACGCCGAGCGGCTCGAGGAGGAGGGACGCACGGACACCTCGGCGTTCCTCGAGGGCTACCTGATCGAGGGACGGCCCGCGTTCGTGCCCCGCCGGGGACCGTCGGTTGCGGAGTCGGTCGCCGCCATCCACGACGCGGGCGGCGTTGCCGTCTGGGCGCATCCCTTCTGGGACCTGGCGGAGCCGCCCGCGGTGCTGGCGACGATCGACCGCTTCCGCGCCCACGGGATCGACGGCGTCGAGTGCTTCTACGCCACCCACACTCGCGAGCAGGCCGAGCTGCTGGCGGACCGCTGTGCCGAGCTCGGCCTGCTGAGCACCGGGTCGGCCGACTTCCACGGCCCCGACCACGCGCATTTCTTCCGCTTCCGCGCCTTTTCGACGTTTGGTCGGGAGGCGGTGCTCGGCCCGATCGCCGGGTGACCCGGGCCGAACACGCTCGGCCGATCGCCGGGTGACCGGGCCGAGCAGGCTCGGCGAGCCGGCCTACGCCGGCACGCTCCGGTCTGCCAGATGCTGCCCGACCTTGCGCTTGACCCGTTGGAGCGCGTTGTCGACCGTCTTGCAGTCGCAACCGAGCCGCCGCCCCACCTCGTCGTAGGAGTGGCCGTCGAGGTAGAGGGCCAGAACGCGTGACTCGAGCTCGGACAGCGCGGTCGAGATGCACACCACAAGTGCGCGCAGCTCCGAGGGCGGCGGCGCCGAGTTCGTGATGCGCCTCGCTACGCCGGCACGCTCCGGTCTGACAGATGCTGTCCGACCTTCCGCTTGACCCGCTGGAGGGCATTGTCGACCGTCTTGCAATCGCAGCCCAGGCGCCGGCCGACCTCCTCGTAGGAGTGGCCGTCGAGATACAGCGCCAGGACCCGTGACTCCAGCTCGGACAGCGCGGTCGAGATGCACGCCACCAGGGCGCGGAGCTCCTCGGAGGAGATGACCTGGTTGACCGGGTCGTGGACGCTCGAGCCGGCCAGCACCTCTTCGAGCGTCGGCTCGCTGTCGGCGCTGACCCCGGCCGAGCTGGTCGAAAACGACACGTACTGGTTCAGCGGGGTGTGCTTGTTCCGTGTCGCCGTCTTCACGGCGGTGATGATCTGGCGGGTGATGCACAGCTCGGCGAAGTTCCGAAAGCTCGACTCGCGATCGCTGCGGTAGTCGCGCACCGCCTTGTAGAGCCCGACCAGGCCCTCCTGGATGAGGTCGTCGGAATCGCCGCCGGCGAGGAAGTACGAGGACGCCTTCAGGCGCACGAACCCGTAGTAGCGGCGGACGATCCGGTCGTACGCGTCAGGGTGCCCCTGCTTGGCGAGGGCAATCAGGTACCGATCGTCAACCTGAGGTTGAGCGTTCGAAGAAGCCGAGAGTCGAGCCACGAGACGTCCCCTTTGGCGCTCGGCCGCGGCGCGAGCGTTCGGAATTCGTGGCGCGTTACCTCCCATTGCGCCGCACCTTTTTCGCCTCCTGGACGCTGCCTCCCAGCACCCGCCCGGTTTGGCCCTCCCTGAGCCTAAAGCTCCAGTTGATCGTTACCTCACGCGCGAGCTTTACATAGGACCGCCAATCTGTCAAGCGCTGAACCGCCGGCGCCGGTCGACCGCGTAGAGCATGATCGCGGCGGCCGCGCTCACGCTGAGCGAGTCGGTCCGCCCGCGCAGCGGTATCGCGACAAGCGCGTCGCAGGCTGCCGCGACACGGGGGCGCAGCCCCCGCCCCTCGCCACCGAGGACGACCGCCACAGATCCGCCGTAGTCGACCTCGTCGTAACCGACCTGCCCGCGGGCATCCGCCCCGTAGCACCAGACGCCGGCGCCGCGGGCCGCGTGGAGGAAGTCGGCGAGGTTGCGGACGCGAACCACCGGCAGGTGCTCGACCGCGCCCGCTGACGCCTTGCACACCGCCGGCGTCACCTCGGCCGAGCGCCGCTCGGGGATCACCACCGCCGCGGCGCCGGCGCACTCGGCAGTCCGGCAGATCGCACCCAGGTTCTGGGGGTCCTGGACCTGGTCGAGGACGACGATCAGCGGGTCCGGGCGTCCGAGCGCGGTGTCCTGCTCGGCGTAACGGAACGCCTCGACCGCCGCACACATCCCCTGGTGCGAGGGCGACCCCGCTAGGCGCTCCACCTCCTCAGCTCCGGTGACCGTGACCCGCACGCCCTCGAGCCACGGCTCCCGCGCCGCGTTACGAGTTGCCCACACTCGGGCGACCGCGCGTGGCCCGCGGATCGCCTCGCGCACCGGGTTCCGGCCATAGATGATCACGCCGCCGGCAGGAGCTCTGGGCCGCCGGGGCCGTCCCGGACCTCCCAGCCCCGTGCCCGGATCTGCTCGCGCAGCCGGTCGGCCTCCGCCCAGTCGCGCGCGGCGCGGGCGCGCTCCCGGGTCTGCGAGAGCTCGGTCACCTCGGCCGGTGCCCCGGCGGCCTGCGCAGCGAGCAGGTTTTCCAGGCCGAGGACGGCCAGCATCTCGCGCAGCTCGCCGTCGCCGACCGGAGCGGCGGAGCTGTTTGCGGCGCTGACCCAGTCGAACAGGGCGGCTAGCGCGCGGGGTGTGTTGAAGTCCCGGGCGAGCGCGGCGAAGAAGCGATCCCGCAGTGGCCGCGACCATTCCGGCGACGGCCCCGCGGCCAGCCGTCGGCCGGCCTCGCGAATCCGCCGGACGCGAGCGCCCGCCTCGGCGAGCCGCTCATCGTCGAATTCGACCGGCTGGCGGTAGTGGCCGCCGCAGAAGTACATGAGCAGCGCGTCCCGACCGTGAGCCGCGAGCGCGTCGCCCAGCATGAAGATGTTCCCAACCGACTTGGCCATCTTGCTCCGGTCCAGGCGGACCATCCCGTTGTGGACCCACAGTCGCGCCAGCGGCGCGTCCCGCGCGGCGGACGTCTGCGCCGCCTCGTTCTCGTGATGGGGAAAGATCAGGTCAGAGCCGCCGCCGTGGATTTCGAAGTCGACCCCGAGGAGGCTCTCGGCCATCGCCGAGCACTCGATGTGCCACCCCGGCCGGCCTCGACCCCACGGCGAGTTCCACGCCGTGTCCTCGCCGGGCTTCTGCGCCTTCCACAGCGCGAAGTCGACCGGGTCGCGCTTGCGCTCCGCGCCTTCGACGTCCTCGCCCTGGTCCATGTCGTCGAGCTTCCGATGCGACAGCTCGCCGTAATTCCGATAGCTGCGGACGTCGAAGTACACATCGCCGCCACTCGCGTAAGCATGGCCTCTCTCGACCAGCCGCTCGATCAGCGCGAGGATCTCATCGATCGTCGCGCTGGCCAGCGGCTCGTGATCGGGACGGCCGAGTTCGAGGCGGTCGGTGTCGGCCGTGTAGGCCTCGGTCATCTCGGCGGCCAGCTCGGCGCTGCCCACCCCGGCCTCGAGGGAGGCGGCGTAGATCTTGTCGTTGACGTCGGTGATGTTCATCACGAGGGTGACTTCGAAGCCCTCGTGAACGAGGAAGCGTTTGAGCAGCGAGAAGACCACGAATGGGCGCGCGTTGCCGACGTGCACGCGGCCGTACACGGTCGGGCCGCAGGCGTAGATGCCGACGCGGCCGGGCTCGCGCGGCTCTAGCGCTCTGAGCTCGCCGGTGCGCGTGTCATGGAGGACAATCTCTGGCGGGATCGCGCAACCCTATCGTTCGGTGGCGCCGGCGCCTGCGCCGGCCCGCGGTGCCGGCCCGCTCGAGTGGGGCACCTCGCAATCAACCCGTTGGCGAAGCGACAGCCCACGGGCGTTGCCTACGCCTGCATCCGCACGCCACCTACGCCTCTATCCGCGCGGCTGATCTCACTGCGTCACCGTGGCGAGCGCGAGCGCCGCTGCCCCCTCCTCCCGGCCGACGAAGCCCATCCCCTCTCCGCGAGTCGCCTTGACGCTCACCGCGTCGACCGCGAGGCCGAGCGCGCGGGCGAGCGACGCCCTGATGGCGTCGCGGTACGGGCTCAGCTTCGGTCGCTCGATGATCACCGTGGCGTCGACGTTCACCACCGAAAAGCCGTGCTGGTCGAGCAGCCGCAGCGTGACGCGCAGCAGCTCGAGCGAGTCGGCGCCCCGGTAGCGCTCGTCGGTGTCGGGAAAGTGCTGGCCGATGTCGCCGAGCGCGGCCGCGCCGAGCAGCGCGTCGATGATCGCGTGGCTGAGCACGTCGGCGTCGGAGTGACCGGCCAGCCCGCGCTCGTGCTCTACCTCGACGCCGCCCAGGACCAGCCGGCGACCGGCCGTAAAGCGGTGGCAGTCATAGCCGAGACCGGTTCGCGCGCTCACGCGTCCATCTCCCCGAGCAGCAGCTCGGCCAGCCGCAGATCGGTCGCCGTCGTCACCTTCAGGTTGCGTGGTCCGGCCTCGACCACCTGCACCGTGCCGCCGGCCTGCTCGACCAACCACGCGTCGTCGGTGGCGGCGGCGAGCACGTCATCGGGGGCATCGAAGAGCGCGCGCTCGAGCGGAGCGCGGCGGAATACCTGCGGCGTCTGCACCGCCCACAGCCGCCCCCGCGCGAGCGTGCGGGTCACCGTCCGCCCGTCCGCTCCCACCTCCTTGATCGTGTCGGACACCGGTGCGGCGGCGATCACGGCGTCGGCGCAGGAGTCCTCGAGCCGCGCCAGCGCGGCCTCGAACAGCTTCGCCCGCGCCAGCGGCCGCGCCGCGTCGTGGACGATCACCGGGTCGCCGGCGCCGCACGCCCGCAGCGCCGCGCGGACGGAGCTCGAGCGCACGGCGCCGCCAGCCACGGCGATCGTCCCCGCGGGGGCGGCCTCCAGCGCATCCGCCGGGAGGGCGATC
>JAFAXX010000048.1 GCA_019240655.1 Solirubrobacterales bacterium | reverse complement strand
GAGGTGCTGCACAAGGCGGTGGCCAACCGCCTGCACCGGACCCGCCAGCGCGCCGGGGTCCACCGCCGGATCACCGGCCTCGAGCAGCTCGACAAGATCATCTCGGTCGACCAGTCGCCGATCGGCCGCACCCCGCGCTCGAACCCGGCCACCTACATCGGCCTGTTCGACCAGATCCGCGATCTGTTCTCGCGGACCCAGGAGGCCCGCGTGCGCGGCTACAAGCCCGGGCGGTTCTCGTTCAACGTCAAGGGCGGCCGCTGCGAGGTGTGCCGCGGCGACGGACAGATCAAGATCGAGATGCACTTCCTCCCCGACGTGTACGTCCCGTGCGAGCAATGCCACGGCAAGCGCTACAACCGGGAGACGCTCGAGGTTCGCTTCAAGGGCAAGACGATCGCCGACGTGCTCGAGATGCCGATCGAGGAGGCGCTCGAGTTCTTCGCCCACATCCCGAAGATTCGCCGCAGGGTGCAGACGCTGAACGACGTCGGCCTCGGCTACATGCGCCTCGGCCAGCCGGCGACGACGCTGTCCGGCGGCGAGGCCCAGCGGGTGAAGCTCGCCGCCGAGCTGTGCAAGGTGGCGACCGGCCGGACCCTGTACATCCTCGACGAGCCGACCACCGGCCTGCACCTGGCCGACATCCAGCGCCTGCTCGAGGTGCTCCAGCGCCTGGTTGACGCCGGCAACACCGTGGTCGTGATTGAGCACAACCTCGATGTGATCAAGGTGGCCGACCGGCTGATCGACCTGGGTCCCGAGGGCGGGGAGGAGGGCGGGAAGCTGATCGCGGCCGGTACTCCGGAGGAGGTGGCGGCCAAGGCGAGCGTCTCCTACACCGGGCGCTTCCTGACCGAGCTGCTGCCGGCCGCCCGGCCCGCCTCCCGCCGGAAGGCGGCGGCGGGCACTCCCCGGACGCCCCGCCCCCGGCGCGCCGCCGCGGCGGCGCGCTGAGCGCCGGGCCCCGGTCCATGGCCACGGACGTCAGCCTCGCCCAGCTCAAGCTGTGGGGCCAGAAGTGGCGCTGGTATGAGCGCAACTCGCTGCCGTGGAACCGGGCGCGGATCCAATGGGAGTTCGTGCGGCGGGAGGCGTTCGCGCGCTGGCCGATTCACGGCGACGTGCTCGCGGCGCTGCGAGAGGGGCGGCTCGAGGTCGGCCGGCACACGCTGTTCGAGCCGGGCGTGTGGCTAACCGCGCCGGGCGCGGCGCGGATCCGGATCGGCGCGGGGACCTTCCTCAATATGGGGGTCATGGTCGCCGCGTTGCAGCTGGTCGAGATCGGCGAGCACTGCATGTTCGCCAACGGTTGCTTCATCAGCGACTCCTCCCACCGCTTCGACGACCCGGTCGCGCCCGTGCCCTGGCAGGGGTTCACCTCCAAGGGCCCGACGCGGATCGAGGACAACGTCTGGTGCGGAGTCCACGTGGTGGTGACGAGCGGGGTGACCATCGGCCGGCGGTCGGTGATCGGCGCGAACTCCGTCGTCACCACCGACATCCCCCCGTATTCGATCGCCGCGGGTGTGCCCGCCCGGGTGCTGAGGACGATCGAGTACCCGGCCCGCGGTTAGTTGTACGCCGGGCTCGGGCCTGGCCGCGGGGCTCGGGCTGGCCGCCGGCTCGGGCCTAGCCGCCGGCTCGGACCTGGCCGCCGGCTCGGGCCTGGCCGCCGGCTCGGGTCTGGCCGCGGCCATTTGTGGCTCTTGACACATGCGTCGGGGCAGGGCGATGATGCCCTGGCGGAACACATGCGTCGGGGCAGCGCGATGATGCCCTGGCGGCCGGCACGGGCCGTTGCCGAGCACAGCAAGAGCCCTGGGATGCAGCCCGATCGAGCGAGTTACTCGAGGCGCGAAGACATGCAGCGCGCCATCGACGAGTCGCTCCGACGGCTCGTGGATTCGCCTCCGGAGGCCCGGGATCTTCGCTGGCATGTAGCGGCGGCGTATCTCGGCGACCTTTCCGCGCTCGCGTCGGCGCGCCTGGTCGGGATCTCGAGCCGAGACCGTTAGCCGCGCGCCCAAGCGGGCCGTCCGAACCCGACTGCGTTGCGCTCGTCGCCTGGGCTGGCGCCTCGGCGGCGGCCGCCGGGCCGGTTGCTCAAAGAAGGTCGGTTTGCGCGGTCATCCACAAGCCTGGCTCTGCTATGCGCCGCACCCTCGGTCAAGAGCGATCGAAACGTTCCCCCCGGCCGCGCCGGGACGAGCGCGGACGCAATCTTTGGCGATGAGCGACCACTATTGCGACCGCGGACTGATCTCGACGATGCGAGGAACGAAATGGGCAGTCACTGGCCGGTGGGTGGGGGCGTCGCACCGCGCGCCAGCGCCGGCATCACGAGTTCTTGATCACGATCCCTTCCATGATGTGCGCCACGCGCTCGGTGGCGTCGAGCGCCGACTCGAGGCGCTCGAACACGTCCTTCCAGCGGATCACGACCATCGGGTCGATGCCGCCGTCGAACAGCGATCCGATGCCCTCGCGGGTGATCCGGTCACCCTCGTTCTCGAGCCGGTTGATCTCGACCGTGTAGCGGGAGATGTCGCCGAATCCGCGGAGCCGCGGGATCGCCTGGCAGATCTGGCGCGAGGCCTCTCGCAGCAGCCGAGTCAGCCGGATCGACTGGTCCATCGGCGCCTCGATCCGGTACACGCCGAGATAGTCGGCGACCTCCTCGGTGTAGTCGACGATGTCGTCCAGCGCCGAAGCCAGCGCGAGGATGTCCTCGCGGTCGATCGGGGTGACGAACGTCTGATTGAGGTGCTGGATGATGTCGTGGACGATCCGGTCGCCTTCGTGCTCACAGGCACGGATCTCGTCGGCCAGCTCCTTCTGGTCCGGGTAGTCGGACATCAGCCGGTCGAGCAGCTCGGAGGTGTAAAGGATGTTGCGCCCGGCCTCCTCAAACAGCTCGAAGTAGACGCGGTCGCGGGGGGCGAAGACTTGAGCGAGACGGGGCATCGCCGGATCGTACCGGCGCCGCGGGGGTCAGCCCGCCGCGCCGCGGGGGTCAGCCCGCCGCGCCGCGGGGGTCACCCCGCCGCGCCGCGGGGGTCACCCCGCCGCGCCGCGGGGGTCACCCCCCGCGCTCAGGCCCTCGTGAAGCCGGCGGAGCTCGTGCTCGTCGATCGAATATGTGTGCTCGGGACCTGGAAACGCCCGGCGGCGGACCTCGGCGGCGTACTCGGCCACCCCCGCCACCATCTCAGCCCGGAGATCCTGGTAGCGCTTGGCGAACCGCGGGGCGTGGCCGTCGTAGATCCCGAGCAGATCGTGGAACACGAGCACCTGCCCGTCGGTGGCCGCGCCCGCCCCGATGCCGATGACGGGAATCGTCAGCTTCGCGACCACGGCGGCGGTGACCGCCGCCGGGATCGCTTCGAACACGATCGAGAAGCAGCCGGCGTCCTGGAGCGCGAGCGCGTCGGCGGCGACCTGCAACGCCCGCTCGGCGGTGCGGCCCTGGGCGCGGTAGCCACCCAGCGCCGTGGCGGTCTGGGGGGTGAGGCCGACATGGCCCATCACCGGGATCCCGGACGCGACGATCGCACGCGCGCGCTGGACGCTCGTCCCGCCGCGCTCGAGCTTGACCGCGTCGCAGCCGGCCTCCTTGATGAACCGCTGGGCGGTGGCGATCGCCTGCTCGTCGGAGGCCTCGTAGGAGCCGAAGGGCAAGTCGCCGATCAGCAGCGGCGTCTGCAGCCCGCGCCTGACGGCGCAGGCCAGCATCAGCATCTCGTCGGTCGACACCGGAACCGTGGACGGATACCCGAGCACGGTCATCGCGCCGGAGTCTCCGACCAGCACCACGTCGACGCCGGCCTCCTCGGCGACCTGAGCCGAGGGATAGTCGTAGGCGGTCACCATCACGATCGGCTCGCCGAGCCGCTGCTTCTCGGCCAGTCGCGGCAGGGTCATCGGGAGCGGCGCCGCAAGGCTGGGCGGGACCGGAGTGCGCGGGGTAGTGGACATTCGGTGCTCTCCTTTACGCGCCGGCCGCGGTCCCGACCACGGCCGCCACCTCGAACTCGGGGGTGTCCGCCGCTCGAGCAGCTCGGGATCGACGGTGATCGCGCCGGCGTCGTGGAGGCCACCGTCGGCGACCGTGGCGCGATGGAGCTTTGATTTCAGCATCGTGCGATGCATTCCAGCTTCTCCTGTTCTGAGTGCTCACCGCCGTCCCCCGCCGCGGGCCGCGCGAGCAGCGGGTCGATGGTTTCGTTGTCGATCAACCGGACGGCGCCGACCCGTGCCGCGACCACGGCGAGGACCTCGCCGTCGATCCGCGCCACCGGGCTCAGCGTGTCCGGCGATACGAGCTCGAAGTACTCCGGCCGCACGCCCGACGAAGTCAGCTCGGACATGGCTTGGGAGCGGATCGCCGCGGGGTCGCGCTCGCCGGAGCGTACGGCGCGCACGGCGGCGCGGAGCGCTCGCGGAAGCGCCGCCGCCTGCACGCGGTCGGACTCGCTCAGCAGCGCGTTGCGGCTGGACATGGCGAGCCCGTCGGGCTCGCGCACGGTGGGGCAGACCTCTACCCGCGCCGGCAGGTCGAGATCGCGGACGAGTTGCTTGATCACGAGCGCCTGCTGCACGTCTTTCTGCCCGAAGTACGCGATGTCCGGCGCGACCATGTTGAGCAGCTTCGTCACGACCGTCGCCACGGCGTCGAAATGGCCGCGGCCGCGATGCGCGCCCTCCAGCGTCTCGCTGAGCCCGGCAACCGAGACCGTCGTGGCAAAGCCGGTCGGGTATACCTCCGCCACCGGCGGCGTGAACAGGTAGTCGACGCCGGCCTCGGCGGCCAGCGCGGCGTCGCGCCGCTCATCTCGCGGATACGCCGCCAGGTCGGCCGCCTCATTGAACTGGGTCGGGTTCACGAACAGTGACACCACGACGACTTCGCATTCCCGGCGCGCCCGGCGGATCAGCGACAGGTGGCCGTCATGGAAGGCGCCCATCGTGGGCACGAGGCCGACGACGCTGCCCGCCGACCGCGGGCCCGCCAGCCCGCCGCGCAGCTCTGCCACCGTCCGCACGACCCTCATCGGACCGCGGCCCTGGGTTCGCTTCGGCGGGCCAGCGATTGCGTCGCCTGCACCATCGCCTCGAACAGCTCGACGAGCTCGGGCGCTCGTCGGGCCACCGCCTCGCGTTGTCTTGACACGGTTTGCTCATCGCCGCGCGCCACCGGGCCGGTGAGGGCGCGCTCGGGGCCGAGCGCAGCCCAGTTCTCGACCGTGGCCCGGACCAGGGGAACCAACAAGTCGCGCTCGACACCGGCGCTACGGGCGATTCGCTCAGCTGCCGCCTCGACCGTGATCAGGAAGTTCGAGGCGATCGAAGCGGCCGCGTGGTAGGCGGCACGGTCGCCCTCGGCGATCTCCACCGGCCGCATCGCCAGCGCCAGCGCGAGGCTCCGGGCTGTCGCCGCGGCCCGGGGCGTGCTCCCGGCGATCGCCGCACCGGCGCCGCCAAAGGCGGCCCCGGCGGGGGTGACGGTCATGAGCGGGTGCAGCGAGAACCGTTCGTGGGGCGCGAGCGGCCACAGGCCGGTCGCCCCTGAGCAATGGCCCACCAGAGGGCCGGGGGAGACGCGCGCAGCGGCGGAGGCGATCTCGGCGTCGGGCACGCACAGCAAGACCGCATCGGCGCCGGCGCCGTCCGCGCCGCGTCCCAGCGGCCCCTGGACCGGGTAGCCGGCCGCGGCCAGCGCCCCGGCGAGCGCGACGCCCATCCGCCCCCGGCCTACGATGACCAGACGCGTGCGGGTGGAGATGTCAGCGACGGGGTGCCGTTCCAGTTCTCGCATCGGAGATACCGGTCGGTGGGTGATGAAAAGCGGGTTTGCTCGAGGTCCGTCCCCTCCGGGTGACGGCCCGCAGCCGAGGATACCCCGTCGCGACGGCGGGAACCCGCCGGCGTCCGCCGCCGGGGCTACCATCGCGACGTGGTGAGCAGTGCCCTCGAGCGTCGGGAGTCGCTGAAGGCCGTCTACGACGAGGCACGGACCTGCACGCGCTGTCCGCTGCACCAGACGCGGACGACCGTGGTGTTCGGCGCTGGGAACGCCAACGCCGATCTGATGTTCATCGGCGAGGCGCCCGGAGCCAACGAGGATCGCATGGGCCTGCCGTTCGTCGGGCAGGCCGGGAAGCTGCTCGAGAAGCTGCTCGCCGAGATCGGACTCGAGCGCGGCGATGTGTTCATCGCCAACACGCTCAAGTGCCGCCCCCCGGACAACCGCGATCCCCATCCGAACGAGATCCAGGCCTGCCACGACTACCTGCTGCGCCAGGTCTCCCTGATCGAGCCGGTGGTCATCTGCACGCTGGGCAACTTCTCGACCAAGCTTTTGCGGGCCGACACGACCGGGATCTCGAAGCTGCACGGACGGGACGAGGTGCAGGTCATCGGCACCCGCGCCGTGCGGCTCTATCCCCTCTATCACCCGGCCGCGGCGCTCTACACGCCGGCGATGCTGGCGACGCTGCGCTCCGACTTCGAGCGCATCCCCGAGCTGCTCGCGCTCGGTCCGCCCGAGCAGCCGCCCGCGCTCGATCCGCTGCCGGAGCTCGAGGCGCCACCGGAGCTCGAGGGGCCACCGGAGCTCGAGGGGCCACCGGAGCTCGCGGAGGCGATGCCGGCGCCGGTCATCCCGATGGCGGCCGAGCCGGCGGCGCAGCTCGGTCTGTTCTGAGCGCTGCGGACGCGCGTCGCCGGGGTCCAGGCGGGGTCGGGCCGGCGGGTGGCCGCCGCCTCAGCCGGCAACTGCGCCGGGGCGGCGGACGCGCCCGGGCGAGCGGCGCGCGCAGCCGCCCTGAGAGCGCTCGGACTCCCGGTCCCACGGACGCCGCGCGCAGCGCGGCCCCAGACCAGGCTCAGGCCACCTCGAGGCTGGCGGGCTCCCGGTCGACCACGGCCGGCGGGGGCGCGTCCGGGCGCGCGGCGCCGCGGTCGGGCCACAGCGCGAGCGAGAAGGCCACCAGCGCGCCGAGCAGCTGGACGCCGAGCACCACCGCGGCAAATCCAGCCGGTTGCCTCGAGGCCTGCAGCAGCAGCACCGGCTCGGCCACCGCGATCACCGCCATCGGCAGCAGGAACCAGGTTCGCTTGAGCGCCAGCATGTACTGGATGGCCAGGTATGTGCCGGCGAGTGCGGTGAACGCGATTCCCAGTATCAGCAGCGAATCCGTCGCCTTCAGACGGTTGGCGCCGAACGCTGCGCGCAGCAGTGGCGTCGCCCCGAAGGCGAAGATCAGCAGCACCGGCACCGCGCAAACCAGGATGATCGCCAGGGCGCGCGCGAGCACCGGCCGGGTGTCCTCCCCCGTCGCGCGGCGCCGTGAGGTCTCGGGTACCAGGTAGAAGCCGGCGCCCATGGCGACCCAGATGAGCACCTTGGCGGCGACGGCGGTGGCGGCGTAGGAGCTCGCGAGGTCCGTGACCCCGTTGAAGCGGTGCTTGGCGGCGATGATGTCGATGTTCTGGAGCACCGCGATCACGATCAGCCCGGCGATCGGCGCCCACGCCCGCTGCACGTGCGTCCACAGCCCGATCGCGGGGGCGCCGCCCGCGGGGGCCTGGCTGCGCGCCGCGTAGCGCCTGAGCGCGACCGCGCAGTAAAGGCACATCACGATGAACGAGATCGGCGTGCCGAGATACGCCCCGGTCACGCCCATGCCGGCGGCGGCCAGCGCCGCGCCCGAGATCAGCCGGACCGATTGCTCGCCGATCAGGCTGAGGCCGACGCTCTTGTAGTCGCCCACGCCTTGAAGCGCCCCCCGCAGGATCGAGAGCTCGAGCCACAGACAGCCGGCTGGCAGGCCGATCGCCGCCGCCCAGGCGTTGTGCTTGACGCCCACCGCCTGGGCGATCGGCTCGCGCAGAATCACCGAGACGACGGTCAGCACCGCGGTGAAGACGGCCATCGACCGGGTCCAGCGCTTCAGCGTGGCGATCAGGCCCGGCCCGACGCCGAGATGGCCGAGGACGCCCTCGCGCGCGGTCGCCACCTGAATCGCCTGGCCGACGACCGACAGGATCAGGAAGTAGCTGACCAGCGCCGCCAGCGACCCGTAGTCGGAGAGCAGCCGCGCGAACACGACCGTCGAACCGAGCGCGATCACGTTGTTGGCGATCATCGCGCCCGCCAGACCGGCCGCCTTGGCCATCTCGGAGCTGCGCAGCCCGACCAGCCGGGTCTCGTATCGTGCCCTCAGGCCGGCCACCGGGAAGCCCTCCGTGCGGACGTCTCGTATCGTGCCCTCAGGCCGGCCACCGGGAAGCCCTCCGTGCGGACGCGGAGACATCGAACACCCCGCTGACGGTACCGAACCCCGAGGTCGATCGCGCCTCGCCGCTGCTCTACAGTCAGCGGGCGGCATGCGCTGCCGTCAGGAGACCGATGACCCGCGGGAGACGGAGGCGCTCGGTGCGCGGCTCGCGCGCGCGCTGGCGCCGGGCGACGTGGTCCTCGTGGCCGGCGAGCTGGGGGCGGGCAAGACCACGTTCGTCCGCGGCGCCTGCCGGGCGCTCGGCGTCAGCGTGCCGGTCACGAGCCCGACGTTCACGATCGGACAGCGGTACCCCACGGGCGGCCCGCTCGCGGTCTCCCACCTCGACCTCTTCCGGGTGGCCGATCTGGCCGCCGAAGAGCCCGACCTGCTCGGCGACTATCTGCGCGCGGACACGATCGCCTTCGTCGAGTGGCCGGACGGCGAGGCGGAAATCGCGGCCTTCGCCCGGATCGCCGCCCGGGTGCGGATCGAGCACGCCGGCGGGAACCGGCGGATCGTGGAGATCGAGTGACGGTCCTCGCATTCGACACCGCCACCCCGGCGACCGCGGTCGCCCTCTGCCGCTCCGGCGAGCCGCCGCTCGAGGCGCGCGACGACCCGGCCCCGGGCCGGCGTCCCGGGCACGCCACGCGGCTGCTGCCGCTGGCCGTCGATCTCCTGCGCCGCGCCGGGATCGGCTGGGCGGACCTCGAGCGGATCGCCGTCGGCACCGGGCCGGGGACGTTCACCGGCCTGCGGGTCGGCATCGCCACCGCCCGGGCGCTCGCCCGGGCGCGAGGGATCCCGCTCACCGGGGTCTCTACCCTCCACTCGCTGGCGCTGGGCGGGCTCGCCGCGGAGGCGGCGTCCCAGCCGTTCGACGCGATCCTGGCCGTGCTCGACGCGCGCCGTCGGGAGGTGTTCGTCGCCGGTTGGCGGCCGTCCGCGCTCGAGCGGGGCGGGGAGCCGTTCCTCAGCGCACGCGCGCTGCGCCCCGAGGCGCTGGCCGAACAGGTCGTCGAGCTCGGACTATCGCCGGTGCTGGTCGGCAATGGGGCGGTAGAATTCAGGTCGGTCCTCGAGCGCTCGGAGGCGCTGATTCCGGAGGGCGGTTCACCGCTTCACCAGGTGAGCGCGATCCACCACTGCCGGCTGGTTCGCGCGCTGCCCGGCGGTGATCCCGCCGACATTCACCCCGAGTATCTGCGCCTTCCGGACGCCGAGATCGCCCGTCGCAGCGCCCGCCCATGACCGCAGAGCCCGTCACCGTCCGCCACCTCGGCTACGCCGATCTTCCGCAGGTGATCGCGATCGAGCGCCGGGCGTTCCCGACGCCGTGGTCGCTGGCGATGTTCGTGCTCGAGCTGTCGAAGCCGTCGGGGGTGTGCCTGGCGGCGACCGAGCACAAGCGCGTGGTGGGATATCTGATCTGCGCGCGTTACGCCGACGTGATGCACCTGATGAACATCGCCGTCGACCCGGCCGCGCGCCGGCGCGGGATCGCCACCGCCCTGCTCGAGCAGATGATCGACCGCGCCGGGGAGGAGCAGTCCTACACGCTCGAGGTCAGGCCCTCGAACCTCGGGGCGATCGCGCTGTATGAACGCTTCGGCTTCCGCTCCGCCGGCACACGCCGCCGGTACTACCGCGACACGGGCGAGGACGCGGTGATCATGTGGCGGACCGCCGAGGCGACCTCGACTCCGTCGCCGTCCGGATGATCCTCGCGCTCGAGACGAGCTGTGACGACACGTGCGCCGCCGTTGTCAGCACCGACGGCGAGATTCGCTCGAATGTGATCTCCTCGCAGGGCGTACACGACCGCTACGGAGGCGTGGTCCCCGAGATCGCCTCGCGCCACCACCTCGAGCTGATCGGCGCCGTCCTCGACGACGCGCTGGCCCGCGCCGGCGCAAGCCTCGAGCAAGACATCGAGCTTGTCGCGGCGACGCGCGGGCCCGGTCTGGTGGCCGCGCTGCTGGTCGGCTTCGCCACCGCCAAGGGCCTTGCCGCCGCGCACGAGCTCCCCTTCGCCCCGGTCGACCACCTGCACGGGCACGTCGCCGCGAGCTTCCTCGCTCCGCGGCCGTTCGAGCCCCCGTTCCTGAGCCTGATCGCCAGCGGGGGGCACACGCTCCTGGCGCGGGTCGGCGACCGCGGGCCCGACTTTGACGCGATCGCCCAGACGCTCGACGACGCGGCCGGAGAAGCGTTCGACAAGGGTGCCCGGTTGCTCGGCCTCGGCTACCCGGGCGGGGCGGCGCTCGAGCGCCTCGCCCGGGACGGCGACCCGTTGGCCTTCGAGTTCCCGACCGGAGAGCGCCGCGCCGGCCTCGACTTCTCGTTCGCCGGGCTGAAGACCGCGCTGCTGTACCGTGTGCGCGAGCTCGGCGAGGCCGAGGCGGAGCGGCGGCGAGCCGATCTGGCCGCGTCCTACCAGCGGGCGATCGTCGAGGCGTTGAGCATCCGCGTGAAGCGGGCGCTCCTCGAGACCGGCCTCGGTCGACTGGCGATCGGAGGCGGGGTGGCTGCCAACGGCCCGCTGCGCGAGCGGCTGGGCACGCTCGAAGTCGAGCTCGACGTGCCGCCCCGGGAGCTGTGTACCGACAATGCCGCGATGATCGCCAGCGCGGCGCGCTACGTCGACGCCCTGTCGTATCCGGACTATCTTGATCTCGACGTGTACGCCAGCGGCGAACAGGTCCTCAGCGCCCGGTGAGGTCGATCGTGCTCTACGGCCGGGAGGGCTGTTGCCTGTGCGCCGACGCGCGGGCGGTGCTCGATCGCGTGCGCATCCGCCGGCCGTTCGCCCTGACCGAGCGCGACATTGAGACCGACGAGTCGCTGCTGGCGGCGTATCTCGAGCGGATCCCGGTCGTCACGATCGACGGCGAAGAGGCCTTCGAGCTGTTCGTGGACGAGTCCGAGCTGGAGCGCCGGCTCGATATTGTGGGGCCGGGATGAGCTACACGGTCGGGCGCGGAAGCGAGGTCCCTCAGCCTGGCGCGGAGAAGCCGGGCGAGAAGCTCTCGCTGGGCGTGGCCGCACGTCTGTCGCGCTATCTCCAGGTGCTCACGCAGGCCCGCAAGATCGGCAAGGACACGATCTCCTCGCAGGAACTCGCCGATTACACCCACGTGAACTCGACCCAGATCCGCCGCGATCTCTCCGGCTTCGGGAAGTTCGGCAAGCGTGGGGTGGGTTACAACGTCGAGTCGCTGGTCACCCAGATCCGCAAGATCCTGCGCACGTCCGGCCAGCACAACATCGCGCTATTCGGCGCCGGCCATCTCGGGACGGCGATCGCCACCTCGGACATCTTCGCCGACCACGGCTTCCGGGTGGTCGCCGTCTTCGACACCGATCCCGGAAAGGTGGGGACGCAGATCGGCACGCTCGCCGTCCGCGACAAGTCCGAGATGCGCGAGGTGATCGAGGGCGAGGACATCGTCGTCGCGGTGCTCGCTGTACCGTCGTCGGCCGCGCAGGCGCTCGCCGACGACCTCGCCGAGGCCGGCGTCAAGATCATCTTCAACTACTCCGACGCGCTCCTGCACGTCCCGCCCGAGGTGACCGTGCACACCTCGAGCCCCGCGGTCGACCTGCTCTACGCCCTCTACTTCTATCTCACCTGACGGGCTCCGGCCATGGACCTGAACCTGGACACCGCGCGCGCGGCCTTCGACGCGTCGACCGACTTCACCGTGGGGATCGAAGAGGAGTTCGCGCTGCTGGCGCCAGCGGAGCTCGGGCTGGTGGCCCGGTTTGAGGATCTGCGCGACGCCGCCGCCGAGGATCCGGTGCTGGCGGCCTCGATCTCCGGCGAGCTGATCTCCTCGGAGATCGAGATCCGCTCGGGGCGCGGCGAGGACTTCGCGGCCGCGGTGGCGGCCCAGCGGGACCATCGCCGCCGCCTGTTCGCCCTGGCGGCCGAGCGCGGGGTGGCCCTCGGATCGACCGGGACGCACCCGTGGGCCGACTACCGGGAGCAGCAAATCATCCAGACCGACCACTATCGGCGCGTCGAGCATGGCCTGAAGTACGTGGCCTGGCGCAACAACACGTTCGCCCTGCACGTGCACGTGGGGGTGCGGGGAGCCGACCGCGCCGTCCTGGTCTGCGATCGTCTGCGTCCGGTGCTGCCGCTCCTCTTGGCCATCTCGGCCAACTCGCCGTTCCTCGACGGCCGCGACTCCGGGCTGCACACCGCGCGGACGCAGATCTTCACCAAGAGCTTTCCGCGCTGCGGCGTGCCCGACGCGTTCGGGAGCTGGCAGGCCTACGCCGACTACATCGGGTTCCTCGTGCGCACGCGCTCGATCGTCGAATACACCCAGGTCTGGTGGTCGATCCGCCCGCATTTCGCGTTCGGCACCGTCGAGGTACGGATCTGCGACGCCCAGACCACCGGCTGGGAGTCCGAAGCCCTCGCCGCGCTGATCGTCGCCTGCGTCGCCCAGGCCGCCCGCGACATCGACGACGGCGTTCCGTTCGAGGACCTCCCGCGCCGGCTGATCGAGGAGAACGTCTGGCGCGCGATCCGCTACGGGCTCGACGGCGAGCTGATCGACCTCGAGCGCGGCGAGCTGTTCGCCGCCGGCGAGGCGCTCGAGCGGCTGCTCACGTGGTCGGCGCCGGTCCGTTCCGAGCTCGGGCTCGAGGTTGCGCTTCCGGCCCACAACGGCGCGCAGCGCCAGCGACGGATGGCCGAGGAGGGGATGAGCCCGGCGGAGGTGTACGCGGCGCTGGTCGCCGAGACCCGGGAGACGTATGCTGAGGGCACCGTGGAGGTGAGCAGATGGGCGAGGTGAGCCGGATCGGCGCGGCGCGGCGGGTCGGTGAGGTGAGGCGGTGAGCACCGGAGGCGGCGCCCCAACCGAGGAGGAGCTCCGCGCCGCCTACGAGGCGGAGCTCAAGCGGGTCCGCGTCGAGCACCTGCTGCTCGAGCACGTCGTCACCATGGTCAACCTCGGCATGCGCCGCACCGGACTCGCGCCCGGGACCGAGGACGAGCGCGACCGGGAGCAGGTCCGCCTGGCGATCGAGTCGGTCCGTGCACTGACCCCGCTGCTCGAGCAGACGGCGCCTAGCCAGATGGCCCAGATCCGGAGCGCCCTCTCGCAACTGCAGCTCGCCTTCGTGCGGATCGGCGGATCGCCCGCGGCCGGGGAGCCGGCCGGCGAGCCGGCGGGCGCCGCTGCCTCGGCAGGACCCGGTGGCAGCTCTGAAGGGCAGGGCGCTGGCTCGGAGGGCCCGGGGGATGGCTCAGAGGGCCCGTATGGTGGCGCGGAAAGCCCCGGCGGCGGGGGTCCCGGGGCTCCGTCCGGCGGCGCCGAGCAGGGCGGCCCGGGTCCTGGGCAGGGAGCCGGTCAGGATCAGCGGGAACCGGGTCCTGCGCAGCGAAGCGGCCGGCTTTGGGTGCCCGGGCAGTAGCCGACGTCCGGGGCCGCTCGCCGGTTCGGCACATCGCGCAGACGACGAGGCTGGAATTTCTGCCGCGTGCGCGCGAACATCATGCTGGTCGATGAAGGAGGAAGCCATGGAGGCTCACAACCAACGACGCATCCTTGTGGTCGCCCACCGTACGGCGGCGACGCCGCTGTTGCTGGGCGAGGTTCGACGTAGAGCGAGCGAGGGTTTCAGCTTCGAGCTGCTCGTGCCCGACATCGAGGCGGGAGAGGATCCGAAGGCCACGCTCGAATTGGCGCTCCCGTTGCTCGAGGAGGCCGCCGGCGGGCATGTGGAGGCGATGACGGAGAGGGGCACGGATCCTTGGGGGGCGCTGTGCCGCGCCGTAGAGACCGGCAAGTATGAGGAGGTGATCATCTCGACCTTGCCGCTGGGCGTGTCGCGCTGGATTGAGCGCGACCTTCCGAGCCGGGCGCGGAAGCTGAAGTTGCCCGTGACCGTGGTCACGGCGGCAAGCAGGAGCGGCCAATACATGGCGCCACCGGCCATCAGGTGAACGACCCGGTGTGTGGCTAGCGACGATGCGGCGCCGCGAGCCCGGCTCGCTTCGCGATCTGCAGCACTGCGGCGGCGAGGCGGTCGGGATCGTGGCGGGCCTCCGCGACGATGCGGTCGGGGAGCAGGCGCGCGGCATGCACACGCACACCGAGGCGCTCGGCCTGCTCTGAGTCGAGCTTGACCGGCTCGGCGCCCTCGGCGCGATAGCGGGCGAGCACGCTCGGGGAGAGGCGCTCGGCGTGCACGAGCACGTCGGTGACCACCGGCCCCACGTGCTCGGCGATCGCCCGCAGGTGGTCTGAGAGCGTCAGCCCGACCGTTTCGCCAGGCTGCGTCATGACGTTCGCGACGTAGATCACCGGACCGCGGAACTCGGCCAGGGCGTGTGGCACCCTCGCACCTAGCATCGACGCGATCGTGCTCGTGAAGAGGCTTCCGGGGCTCAGGACGACGAGATCAGCCCGCTCGATGGCTCGTATTACGGCAGCCGGTGCTTCGGCGCCGGGAGGTTCGATCGTGACGCGCCGGATCGCCCGCCCGGGCGCTCGTGGAGTCGACTCACCGCGGGTGATCGACCCATCGGCGTGGTGCAGGATCAGGCTCAGGCTCTCGGT
>JAFAXX010000035.1 GCA_019240655.1 Solirubrobacterales bacterium | reverse complement strand
GCAACGCCTCAGGCCGCAGAGCCGCTGCGGCAGCCCGACCCCGCCGCAACGCCTCAGGCCGCGGCCACCCCGCCTGAGCCCGACGGCCATCGAGAGGAGATGCCCCGCGTCCGCTTCACGCGCGGCGGACTTCTCGCCTTCGCGCTGTTCATCCTCTCGGCGCTCGCCTTCCTGTACATCGTGCTCCCCAAGCTCGTCGGCCTCAGCGAGACGTGGAACCGGCTGCAGCAGGGCAACGTGTGGTGGCTCGCCTTCGCCGCGGTGCTCGAGGTGTGCTCGTTCTGCGGCTACGTCACGCTGTTCCGCGCGGTGTTCGTGCGCGGCCCGGGACGGATCGGCTGGCGGGAGAGCTATCAGATCACGATGGCCGGGCTGGCGGCGACGCGCCTGTTCGCGTCGGCCGGCGCGGGCGGGATTGCCTTGACCGCCTGGGCGCTGCGCCGCTCGGGGATGGATGCGCGGGTGGCCGCCTGCCGCCTTATCGCGTTCATGGCGATTCTCTACGGGGTTTACATGGCGACGCTCGTGATCGCCGGCGTCGGGCTCTATATCGGTGTGATCCCGGGTAACGCCCCGTTCGCGATCACGATCGTGCCGGCGATCTTCGGCGCGGTGGTGATCGCCGCGTTCCTCGGGGTCTCGCTTCTGCACACCGACTCCGAGCGGCTGGTATCCGGCATCAGCAGCCGGGGCTGGATCGGCCGAGTCGCGGCGTTCCTGGTCGCGACTCCGGCCACGGCGGCCACCGGCATCCGGGCTGCCATCGCTTTGGTCCGCTCAAAGGACCCCAACCTGCTCGGAGCGATCGCCTGGTGGGGCTTCGACATCGCGGTCCTGTGGGCCTGCTTCCACGCCTTCGGCGCGGCGCCCCCGAAGGGCGTGATCGTGATGTCCTATTTCGTTGGCATGCTCGCCAACACGCTGCCGCTACCCGGCGGCATCGGCGGGGTAGATGGCGGCATGATCGGCGCCTTCACGGCGTTCGGCATCAACGTGGAGGTCTCGATCGTCGCGGTGCTGGCCTATCGCGCGTTCTCGTTCTGGCTTCCGACCCTCCCCGGCGCGGTGGCCTACTTCCAGCTTCGGCGCACGGTGCAGCGATGGAGGACCGAGATCACACCACGCCGCCTACCGATCGGTGCCGAGGGCCCGGCGGAGATGCCGGCGCACTACTAGTGGCCGTCAGCCATGCCCCCGTACACCAGTGGCCCGGATATGCCCGTGCACTACCGATTGGCCGTGGAGATCCCCGCACACTTCTAGTGGCCGGGTGGCGCCGGAGACACCCCAGCTATACTTTGTGAAGTGATGAGCGAACGAGTCGAGAACGTGATCATTGTCGGGAGCGGGCCGGCGGGCTACACGGCTGCCCTGTACACCGCCCGCGCGAACCTGGAGCCGCTGGTTATCGAGGGCTTCGCCTGGGGCGGACTGCTCCAGCAGACGACGGATGTGGAGAACTATTCGGGCTTTCCCGAGGGGATCATGGGGCCCGAGCTGATGCAGCGGTTCCGTGATCAGGCCGAGCGATTCGGCGCCCGGCTGGAGACCGACGACGTCACCAGCCTCGAGCTCTCTCGCGACGGCGGTCTGCACAAGGTCTGGGTCGCCGACCAACTGCACGTCGCCCGCACGGTGATCCTCGCGATGGGCGCCCAGCACCGCAAGCTCGAGGTCCCCGGCGAGCTCGAGCTGTCGGGCCGCGGGGTGAGCTACTGCGCTACGTGCGACGCGGCCTTCTTCAAGGACACCCCGACGCTGATTGTCGGCGGCGGCGACTCCGCGATGGAAGAGGCCATGTTCCTGGCCAAGTTCGCCTCCCGCGTGGCGATAGTCCATCGCCGGGACGAGTTCCGCGCGTCCAAGATCATGCTCGAGCGCGCCCGCGCGCTGGCGAACATCGAGTGGCTCACCCCGTATGTCGTCGACGCCTTTGAGTCGATCGACGGCGGCTCGCTCGGCATCGCCCGGCTGCGGAACACGGTCGACGGCTCGGCACGGGAGCTCGAGGTCTCCGGTGCGTTCATCGCCATCGGCCACGAGCCGCAGTCTCAGCTGGTCCAGGGCCAGGTCGAGACCGACGCGAACGGCTACGTGCTCACACAGGGTCGCTCGACGCTCACGAATCTCCCCGGGGTGTTCGCGGCCGGCGATCTCGTCGACCACACGTATCGGCAGGCCGTCACCGCCGCCGGCTCCGGCTGCCAGGCCGCCCTCGACGCTGAGTGGTATCTCCGCGACACTCCGTTTCCCCTCGAGACCGAGGGTGTAGCGGGCGTGGCGAGCACGTCGGCCTGACCGGCCCGAGCCGTCCGACGACCCGGGGTCGCGCACGCTCCCGGGCGCGTACCGTCCGGCCGTGCACGTCCCGGGCGGGCATCCTCCCGGCCGTGCGCACGTCACGGCCGGGCACCCGCCGCGGCCGGGCACCCGTCACGGTGCGGGACCATCCCGGCCACCCGGGCCGGCCGCCGAGTCAGTCAGACGGGCGCGCTCAGGTTTCGTCCTCGTAGCCGAAGAACCCGGCGCCCGTCTGACGGCCGAGTCGCCCCGACCACACCAGGTGGCGCAGCGCGGGCGCCGCGCGGTAGCGCTCCTCGCGATGCTCATCGGAGAGCCCGTCGAGGAGCGCGAGGACCTGGTCGAGCCCGATCCGGTCAGCCCAGGCGAGCAAGCCTCGCGGGTAGTTCAGTCCGTGCCGAAAGCCGGCGTCGATGTCTTCCGCGCTGCCGACGCCCTCCGAGAGCGCGAAGCTGGCCTCGTTGACGGTCTGGCCGACGATCCTCCCGAGCACCAGCCCCGGCGCGTCGCCCACCCACGCGGTGTGCTTGCCGAGCGTGGCGAAGAAGCGCTCGCTGGCCGACGCCGCGGACACCGCGCTCTCCGGACCTCGGGTCAGCTCGACGAGCCGCGATTCGCTCAGCGGCGGCAGGGCGTGAAAGCCGACCGCGCCGCCGCCCGGGTCGAGGGCGGCGAGCGACCCGGCGGCGCAGCAGATCGCCTGCGGCCCGCCCTGCAGCGGCACTCCGGGCGACTCGCCGCCGAGAAGGTCGAGGATCAGGAACGGCGCCGGCGCGCCGGCCGCCTCCTCCGGCCCGAGCACCTGCCAACCGGCGTCCTCCGCGGCCTCGGCGAGCTCAACCGCGAGCGGCGACTCGCCCGCGATCACCACGACGCCATCGCCTCCGCCGGCCGCCGGCGGCTCGGGATCGGCTTCCCGATAGGCGTCCGTGCCGGCGCTGTAGTCGTAGTAGCCGCGCCCGCACTTGCGCCCGAGCCGTCCGGCTGCCACCGTGCGCGCCGCGATCGGGGAGGGCCGCCAGCGCGGCTCGCCGAAGCTCTGCTCGTAGAACGAACGCGCGACCTCGAGCCCGACGTCGACGCCGACGAGGTCCATCAACTCGAATGGCCCCATCTTGAAGCCGCCCCCCAGCCGGCAGATCCGGTCGATCTCGGCGACCGACGCCACTCCCTCCTGCAGCAGCTTCAGCGCCTCGAGTCCGAAGGGGCGGTTGCACCGGTTGACGAGGAACCCGGGCCCGTCGTGGGCGTCGATCACCTCCCGGCCCATCGCCTCGCCCGCCGCCCGAGCCAGCGCCAGCGCACCCTCGCCCGACTGCTCGCCGGCCACCACCTCGAGCGCCCGCATCACCGGCGGCGGGTTGAAGAAATGCATCCCGACGACCCGCTCGGGCCGCGGGATGCCGTGCGCGACCGCGGTCACCAGCAGCGAGGAGGTGTTCGTGGCCAGCACGCATTCCTCGGAGACGATCCCATCGGCCAGCTCGGCAAACAGCGCGCGCTTGAGCTCCAGCCGCTCCGGCGCCGCCTCGATAACCAGCTCGCACGGGGCGAGCGCCTCGAGCCCCGCCGCCGATTCCAGGCGCCCGATCGCGGCCGCCGCGACCTCCTCGCTCCACCGTCCCCGCCTCGCGCCCCGCTCGAGCTGCTCCCGGATCCGCTCGAGTCCCCGCTCGAGCGCCTCGGGCACCGGGTCGTGAAGCAGCGTCCGCGCCCCGGACAGGCAGGACAGCTGCGCGATCCCGGCGCCCATCGTGCCGGCGCCGGCCACCCCGATCGTCGCCGGCGCCCCGCCGGCCGTCACTGGGGGACGAGCGCGTTGATCCCGGTCAACGCGCGGCCGATGATCAGCTTCTGGATCTGCGAGGTTCCCTCGTACAGCGAGGTGACGCGGACGTCCCGGAGGTAGCGCTCGACCGGGTAGTCGTCGACGTATCCCGAGCCGCCGTGGACCTGGATCGCCGTGTTGGCGCACTGGATCGCGGCCTCGGTTGCGTACAGCTTGGCCACGGAGGTCTCGGTCGTGCTCGGCTGCCCCGTGTCCTTCAGATAGCCGGCCCGCCACACGAGCATGCGCGCCGCGTCGGTCTGCAGCGCCATGTCGGCGAGCATCTCCTGGACGAGCTGGAAGGACGCGATCGGGCGGCCGAACTGGACGCGCTCCTTCGCGTACTTGACCGAGGCGTCGAGCGAGCCCTGGCAGATCCCGACGCAGCCGGCGGCAACGCTGTAGCGGCCGGAGTCGAGCGAGCTCATGGCGATCTTGAAGCCGTCGCCGACCTCGCCGAGTAGGCCGTCCTCGCCCACCTCCACGTCATCGAGCGAGATCGCCGCGGTGTCCGATCCGCGCAGCCCGAGCTTGTGGTGGATGAGTTGGGGCTGGAACCCGGGCTGGTCGGTGTCCACGAGGAACGCGGCCAGCCCGCGGTGCTTCTTCTCGGGGTCGGTCTGCGCGAACAGGAGCGCGACCTTGGCGTGATTGCCGAGCGAGATCCACATCTTGGCGCCGTTGATGAGCCAGCCGCCGTTGCTCCTGCGCGCGCGTGTCCTCTGGTTCGCGGCATCCGAGCCGGTGTCGGGCTCCGTCAGGCCGAAGCAACCGAGCCACTCCCCGCGGCAGAGCTTGGGCAGGTAGCGGTGCTTCTGCTCCTCGGTGCCCCAGCGCAGGATCGCCGAGCAGACCAGCGAGGTATTGACCGAGACGACGGTCCGCATCGACGAGCACCCCCGGCCCACCTCCTCGACGATCAGCCCGTAGCTGAGGTAGTCCAGGCCGGCGCCGCCGTACTGCTCGGGCACGATCGATCCGAGGTAGCCCTGTGCGGCGATCTTGCCCACGAGCTCGAGGTCGAAGTGCTCGTTGCGATCGTTTTCGCGGGCGCGCTCGACGATCTCGCGTTCCGTGAATTCGCGCGCCGTCGCCTGGATCAGGCGCTGCTCGTCTGTGAGTTCTAGGTCCATGGTGCGGGACGCTACACGAGCGGCCATCTGTAGCCCGTGCGGGCGTGGGGCTGCGCCTCGGCCACTTCCGCCGGCCGGAAGGGCTCGCGCCGCGTGGCCGAGCCGCAGCGTCCTTGGGGCCGGTCATCCGGACGCTTCGGGGTTCCGGCGCTTGCGGCTTGCGCCCCCGCTCGGGCGGCCCATGCCGGTCGCCGGCGCCCGTCCCCGCCGCGCGGCCGCGCCTCCGGGCCGGCCGTCCCTGGCCGGCCCGATGTCGCGTCCCTGCCGGTGTCCCCCTTCCGGCGCTCCCTGCCGATGTCCCCTTCGGGCGCTCCCGCCGATGTCCCCCGGCCGGCGTTCCCTGCCGGTGCCGAGGCTCCGCCCGGTGGCGCGGGCGGAGCCCCGCTGCGGCGCCCTCCCGCAGGCTTACGAAGCGATCAGCGACGACGTCGCCCGCGCCGTGACCGTTGTCACCATCACCATCACCATCACCGCACGGGTCCTCCTTCCTCTGATCGGTGCTGGCTTTCGGATCGAGCTAAGAAACCGCAGCAATAGGCAAAGTTGCGCAGGATGGCGATCACGCTTGCGGTCGCGCCCCGGGGTTACACTCCGGCGCGGTGGACCCGTTCGCCGTCGTGCTGCTGGTAGCGCTGGCTGTGCTGCTCGCGCTTGTGCTGTTGCTCGGCCGGTATTACCCGGGCTCGGGGCTCGAGCAGCTGGGCCTGAAGCCGCCTCGCGAGGTCGTCGAGAGCCGTGAAGCGCTCGAGGCTGCCGACCTCGACCAGCTGCTGGCGGCCACGAACGCTCGCCGGCGCCGCCGAGGCCTGCCCGAGCGCACGCACGCCCAGGCGCAGGAGGAGCTCGGCGGCGGATCCCCCGAGGGCGCCTGAGCGCCCCGTGGCCCGTTGCCTGATCATCGGCTGCGGCTGCCGTGGGCGGCTGCTCGCGCGGGAGCTGATCGGCCGCGGGCACGCGGTACGCGGCACCACCCGCGATCCCGCCGGGCGCGCGGCGATCGAGGCGACCGGGGCCGAGGCCGTGCTCGCTGATCCCGACCGGGTGGTGACGCTGACCCCCGCGCTCGAGCATGTTGCGGTGTCCTACATCCTCTTCGCCTCGGCTCGGACGCGGCCGGGAGCCCCCGAGCTCACCGCCCTCCACGGCACTCGCCTGCAGATGCTCCTGACGCGGATGCTCGACACCACTGTGCGCGGGATCATCTACGAGGCGCGTGGCTCGGTCGACGGCGGCGTGCTCGCGCGCGGCGCGGCGCGCGTGCGGGCGTTCTGCGAGGACTCGCGCATACCCTACGTGCTGCTCGACGCCGACCCCGCCAAGCCGGGCGCATGGGTGCAGGAGGCGGCCGGCGCCGCCGAGCGGGTGCTCGCCGCCCGGTGATGCGCGGACGAGCTATTCGCCGGCCGGCCGCGCGTCGATCCGGTCGAGCAGATCGGCCAAGATCCGGGCCGTCGCGCCCCAGATCAGGTGATCGCCGACCACGTAGGTGTCGGTGCGGATCGGCACGCCGCGGCGCAGCAGGCGCTGCCGCCGATAGCCGGCCCGCAGCTGGCTCAGCGGCAGCTCGAGGACCTCGGCGACTTCTCGCGGACTGAGCGTCCAGACGCGACCGGGCTCGATCAGCCCGACGAACGGGTAGACCGCATAGCCGGTGGCGATCGTCGGGGTCGGTTGCAGGGCGCCGACGATCTCGACCCCGTCGGGCGGCAGGCCGATCTCCTCCTGCGCTTCCCGCAGCGCCGTGGCCACAAGGTCGATTTCGCCATGCTCGTGGCGGCCGCCCGGGAACGAGATCTCGCCCGGATGGCGGCGCATGTCCTCGCGGCGCTTGGTGAACACCGCGTGAAGCTCGCCGTCGTCCAAGTACAGTGGCACCAGCACCGCGGCGTCGGTGCGGCCGAGCACGTCGAGGGCCATTGCGTCCTCGGGGCACAGGAACATCGGACGCAGCTGGTCGCGCAGCGTGTCCGTGGGCTGGGCCATCACCTGACTATATTCACCGCCTATGGAGGCGCTGATCGTGGTCGACGTGCAGAACGATTTCTGCCCCGGTGGAGCGCTGGCGGTGCCACATGGCGATGAGGTGGTGGAGACGGTCAATCAGCTGGCCAGGCGGATCCCGTTCGTGGTCGCCACCCGTGATTGGCATCCGGCCGACCATCGCTCGTTCGCCGAGTACGGCGGCCCCTGGCCCGTGCATTGCGTGCGTGATACCGACGGCGCGCAGCTGCACCCTGGGCTCGACACCGACCGTTTCGACAGGGTGATCGAGAAGGGGCAGTCCAATGACACCGACGGTTACTCCGGCTTCGAGCGGACTGGGCTGGAGCGGCTGCTGCGCGACCACGACGTCGAGCGCGTCCGGGTCGCCGGCCTCGCACTCGACTACTGCGTCAAGGCGACTGCGCTCGATGCCAGGCGGGCGGGCTTCGACGTGGTGGTGCACCGCGGCGCGACACGGGCCGTCGAGGTCCGGCCGGGCGACGGCGAGCGCGCCGTCGAGGAGCTCAGGCGCGCCGGAGTGCAGATCGAGGAATGAGGCGTCCGTCGGCGCGTCGACGGCCCCTCTCGCGCTATCCGTCTCGGGCCGGGGCCGGCTCGACGAGCTCGACGCGCTGGCTGAAGCTGACGTCGCCGTCGAGCGTTCGATGTACCGGGCACTTCGCCGCGATCACCTGCAGCCGCTCGATCCGCTCCGGCGGGCAGTCTGCCGGAAGCCTCAACACAACCTCGAACGCGGTGACACCGCCACGCTCCGCCGGTGTGTACTCACATTCCACCTCGAGCGCTCCGACGTCCCATCCCTTGCGATCGGCGTACATCTCGACGGTCACCGCAGTGCATGCAGCGACGCTCGCGGCGAGGAGCTCCTGCGGGCTCGGGCCCTCGTCAGCGCCGCCGTGCTCGGCCGGCTCGTCGATCGTCAGCTGGTGCTGGCGGATGTCGATCCGATGGGTGAATGCTGACCCGGTGGTGCGGTGGGCGATGGCCTTCATCGTGTCCTCGTCTGCGCGCTGCGAAGCCGCATCCTACCGCCGTGTGGAATCGTCCTCGGCGAGCGGATTGAAGACCAGCCCGGTCGGAACCTTGGGGAAGAAGTAGGTTGATTTCGGCGGCATGCTCTCGCCCGCGGCGGCGACCGCCTGAACGCGCTCCACCGGCGTCGGCGCCATGAAGAATGCGGCGTCGAACTCGCCGTCCTGCACGAGCCTGAGGGCCTCCTCGGAGCTCCGCGCGTAACCGAGCCCGCACAGGTGGTCGATGTCCTCGTCGGTCATCCCCAGGGCCGCCTTCAGGATCAGCGCCTCGAGCACGGCGGTGTCGAGCCGCCGGTAGGCCTCGGCGTGGTCGGGCAGCGCGGCGTCGGCAATCGCCCGGTCCTTCAGCCGCAACCGGAACGGGCGGCGGAAGTGCGAGTCGATGTAGCCGAGCGTGACTTCCTCGCCGTAGGCCGGGGCCAGCTCCGCCGTCGTCCCGAGCGCCTCGATCTCGAAGTCGCGCCGGATCGCGGTCGCCAGCGCCTCCTGTTGCTCGGGGCTCAGTCCGCGCAGCAGCCGGTGGGTGGGGAAGATCGTGAGGCCGGGATCCTCCAGCGCCACCAGGCACATCAGCACGTAGCGGTGGTCGCCCTCACCGCCGACCTCCGCGGCGTAGGCCCGCGCCGTCTCGTAGCGGTGGTGCCCGTCGGCGATCAGCAGCTCCGCCGAGCCCAGCGTGTCCTTGAGGCGCTCGATCGCCACCGGGTCGGCGAGCCGCCAGATCCGGTTGACCGTCCCGTCGTCGTCGCGGGTCGACGCCCATGGCTCTCCGTCGCTCGCCGCGGCGAGGACCTCCCGCGAGCTGCCGTCGCGATCGGAGTACAGCGCGAAGATCGGCGACAGGTTCGCGCGCGTCGCCCGCGTGAGCTTCAGGCGATCCTCCTTGGGTCCGGGATGGGTGCGCTCGTGCGGGCGGATCCTGCCGGGGCCGTAGTCCTCCACCCGCGCGCGCGCGAGGAACCCATGCCGGCTGCGCGCGCGGCCGTCCGGACCGCGGTAGTCCTGCGACAGGACCCACACCGCCGGCTCCTCGTCCTCGACGACGGCGCCGGTCCGCCGCCAGTCCGCGAGCTGGGCCGCGGCCGACGCATACGGGTCGGGCCCGGCAGGGAGGTCGAGCCGCACGACGTTGAACGGCGAGCGGCGCTCGAGCGCCGCACGCTCCTCGGCGTCGATCACGTCGTACGGCGGGGCGACGACGTCCTGAAGGCGTCCGACCCGGCCGAGGTCGTAGTGCAGCGCGCGTAGGGGCTCGATCGTGGCCATCCCGGCGGCGGAGGCTACTCGACCCCGTCCGGCGGAGCGGTGCGGCGACGGCGAGCGCGCGACCGCGCCCTCACGGGCCTTGGCCGCCCGCGATAGTCGATTACACTAGGCCCGTCGCCGGGGCGTGGCGCAGCCTGGCAGCGCGCCTGCTTTGGGAGCAGGAGGTCCCGGGTTCAAATCCCGGCGCCCCGATCGGAAGAGAGCCCAGATTCGCACCCGTGGGGAACGCCGCTCTGCCGCGCGTCCCGAGGCGCCAGTCGGGTCTACAGTGCCCCTCAGGGCCCCCGTAGCTCAGCTGGATAGAGCGACGGCCTTCTAAGCCGTGGGTCGCAGGTTCGAGTCCTGCCGGGGGCGTTCCTGTTTTGCCTGCATACGGGGTTTGTTTCGTCAACTTTTACTGGACCCGATCCGGTTTTTTGTCGACCGGGCAACCACTCCGGGCAACCATGACCAAGTTGTGAGGCCTGTCGCGGCGTCCGAAAGCCGTGGGTCGACCTTGGCGCGATCCTTCGTGAGATAGGCCTCAAGCCATTACCGGATTGGACGAGCGCTATCCCGCGCTTCTCCCTTGGGTCGGCCGGGCGCCAGGAGAGCAGACGTCGCTTGCTGACGCCGGGGGACGGCCGCTCGGGCGACAAAGGAGCAACCGCGGCGGCGGCTCACGTCGCGGCGGCCGGATCTGTCTATGACGCGCGTGCCGGTGCCGCAATTTGGTGTTCGCGTGCTTGGACGTGGAGCGCCTCGGGCGCCATGTCCAGGTCCACGGGCCAGACGATCGTTCCGGCCTGCAGGTCGACGCGCACCTGGGCAAACACGTCGGGATCGCGCAGCGGCGCAAACACGCCGCGCCACTCGTTCTGGTCAAATGCCGCGGCGCCGACAGTCCCGTCCTCAAATAGCAGGCGAAGCTCGTGATCCCACCGTGACAGCGACGACATGGACCAGTGGAGGAAGCTCGGGCATCGCACCGGCGATATTACGGAAAGCGGGTCGATCGGTTCGAGCGGCTGAGGTTGCGCGCGCCCGCTCCCACTTGGCAAGCAGCTCGTCCCCGTGGAGTCGCGCCCACTCGCGCACGAATGCCAACGCCCGTGCCGGGAGCTCGCCGGCGAGGATCCTGCCATCGATCGCGATTTACGCTCGATGACCCTGCTCGGCGTGAAAGTGAGATATCGGATGGTCGCGCTCGCGCCAGTACATCATGATCGCGATCCCGTAGAACGAGCTGATCCTCGGCACGCGGTGGATCGTTGCCGGCGGTTCGGATAGATCATGGATCGAGACGCTCGGCGGTGGGGCGGTCAGCCGCTTCAACGCGCAGACCGAGCCAGCTGACCGGCTCGGCTCCGGCCAGCCAGACTTCTCCTTGCGGTCTGCGTCGTCCGAAGCAGGAGCCGGTGAGTCGACTGCCCGGGCGGCGACAATGGAGAAGTATCGGTTGCCGCCGACGTGTCGCTTGCATTCGCGAGCGGGAGTTAGCCGACTCCGAAGGTCGACAGGCTGGAGATTCACGTGTCTCGGTCAGTCAGCCCGACGCGGGGCGCGGCGCCGTGCTCGTTGTGCGCGACGTTGGCCGCGAGGCGGCTCAGCACGTCTTCGAGCGTCGCTTCCTCGTCCGCGCTCACGCCTCGTCGCAGCCTGCGATCGAAGGCCATCGCCGCCTCGCGGAGGCGTAGGAATGCCGCTTCGCCGGCGCCGGTCAGCTCGACCACGTGGATGCGGCGGTTGTGGGGGTCGCGCCGGCGAGTGACCAGCCCGGCTGTCTCCATCGCGTTGAGGTGATGGGTCAGGGTCGCCTCGGTGATGCCGACCGCGTCGGCCAGCCTCCTCTGGTTGGCGGCCCGGCCGATTTTCAAGTGGAGCAGCACCAGCCACATCGGCAGGGAGCCGCCGGCGTCACCCAGCGCCTCGTCGAACGCGCGGCTCACGGCCCGCGCTGCGCGGGCGAGTCTGAGCCCGAGCGGGGGCCGCATCGGTCGCACGTTTCCAGCATACCAACCCACATCATTGATCAAAGGATTTGATTTCGAAGCCTTTGTAATCTATGCTTCTGCCCGGACAACGTGTATGCCGAGACCCGGGGAGACTCGATGAACGATCAGCAGACAGAGATCGACGCGATTGAAGAGCTCGAGACGGCCTGGTCTCAAGCCGAGATGGCGGGCGACACGGGCACACTCGAGGCGATCTCCACCTCGGACTTCGTGTTCGTCGGACCCTTCGGGTTCGTCCTCGACAAGCAGCAGTGGCTCGAGCGCTATCGCTCCGGCGCCCTCCTCACCGGCTCCCTATTGCTCGAGGATCCCGCGATCCGGGTCTACGGCGAGGCGGCGGTGACGATCGCGCGCCACCTCCAGCGGGCGTCGTACAAGGGCCAGCCCGCCGACGGCCAGTTCCGCACCACGCACATCGACGTGCGCGTCGACGGCCGCTGGCTTCTCGCCGGCATCCACCTCAGCCCGATCGGCGGACCCCCGCCGTTCGCGTGGCCGGACGAGCAGAGAGCCCGCGAGGGGACACCGCCTACCGGAGCAAGCGGACAATGAGCGCCCGGGGCGACGGGTGGGCCGGCGGCATGCCTCGCTATCCCGACCTGGCCGGCAAGGTCGCGGTCGTCACCGGCGGGTCGCGAGGCATCGGCGCCGCCACCGCCCGCGCGCTCGCGGCCAACGGGGTCGACGTGGCCGTCGTCGGCCGGGACGAGGCGGCGCTGAGCGCGGTCGCCGACAGCATCCGGGTGGCCGAGGCGCGAGCGATTGCAGTACGCGCCGACTGCACCCAACAGGACGACGTGCGACACATGGCCGACACGGTCGCCGAGCAGCTCGGCGCCGTGGACATCCTCGTCGCGTTCGCCGGTGGCAACGGCATGCCAGTCCCGACCACCGAGGAAACGCCCGACCACTGGCGCGAAGTCATCGACACCGATCTCACGTCCGCATTTCTCACCATCAGCGCCGTCCTACGGACCATGGTCGAGCGCGGGCACGGCTCGATAGTCACGATGTCCTCATCCGCCGGGCGTCAGCCCGCCCGCTCGAACGCCGCCTACGCGGCCGCCAAGGCCGGCGTCGTCGCCTTCACACGCCATCTCGCCAACGAGGTCGCGCCAAACGGCGTCCGGGTGAACTGCGTCGCGCCCTCCTCGATCGAGACCGACCGCCTACGCAGATGGACCACACCGGAGGTGCGCCGGCAACTCGCTGAGTCCTTCCCTCTGAGACGCATCGGTCAGCCCGCCGATGTCGCCACCACGACCCTGTTCCTAGCCTCGGACGCGTCCTCCTGGATCACCGGCATCACACTGGACATCGCGGGCGGCATGATCATGATCTGATCCCGCGGAGCACGGGAAACGCCTCCCGCCCCGCGGTCGCGGTACGACCCACAGCCACCCTCGATGTCGGGCAACGGCGGGGAGCTCGGCTTCTCGCTGGGGCCGGTGGTCAGCCGAAGCGGTAGTCCGCAGCTGTGGTGCCCCGTGGGCGACGTTGCAGCAGTGGCTGCGAGCCGCCTTCGCTACTCGATCACAGCCGAACGACCACGAACGACGAACCTGGCGTCAGCCGAACGTCGACCGTGCTCGAAGACCTGGGCCGCCGTCGGTGTGCATGAGCACCGTTATCGCCCTGGAGATCAGCGTGGCTGCACTTACCACCAAGCCGCCCATTTCCGCGACACGAGCAGTGGCGAGAGCCCGGAGACGCTGGTGTTGACCACGGGTGGACGGTGCGCGAGTCAGGCATCGCACACGAGCGACGTACAGCGTTCCGGTTCTGAGAGCGGCGGATCGAGCAGTCTCATCTCAGGCGGAGCTTCGTCCGAACGCGAGCGGCCCGTGACCTGCCGCGACCCCGGGACGGGGATCGACCTGCGTGAGCGAACACGCTCTCACCCCCGGCGGCGGTCACCGGGAGCTCAGGGGCGCGGTTCCCCGCCGGCCACGCGGCGGTGATGCCGTTGACTAGCCCCGCGATCAGGTCACATCCCGTGGAGAGGAGCCATTCCTTGCACTGGTGGCGCTCGCCGCCATGCGCTCCGAGGCCGCGCAGGGGGCGCGAAATACCATCGGGCGGCGCTGGCTCAGGCAGGCCCGCCGAGGCCGCTGAGCGGTTACAAGCCTCGGCGGTGGGTAGTGGGAGCGGGTCGAGTTGATGCAGGGTCTGGGTGATGTCCAACGAAATCCGGCGAGCGCTGTCCGTCGCGGTCGTGGGTGTAGCCATTGGAGCGGCCGGCTGCGGCTCGAGCAGCAAAAAGACGACCAGCGCGTCCACGGCGAAGCCGTCGGCGGCGACGAAGGCCTATCATGCCGGCGAATTCTGCACCAAGAAGAAGGCCGCTCTCTACCGAGCGCAGGGGTTCAAGTGCGTCAAGGTGAAGGGCAGCGATCGGTTGGAGAAGAGCTAGGCCTTAGCTCAGCAGCGACCGCGGCAGACGGGAGGTCGCGGCGCGATCGGTCGGGCAGTGATTGGACGCTGGCCTCAACTGTGACGCTCGTCGTTTCGACAGCAGGCGCTCGGCAGCAGCCAAGGCGATGCCTCTGCTTCCACGAACGACGTGCCTAGAAGACCAAGCTGGCATAGTCCGCCGGGTTCCGCTTCGGGCTGCCCGGGTCCAAGAGCAGCAGTGGAGATCTGGACCTGCCCGGTTTGCGTGACACCTGGGATGTTGCTATTGACGTTGATTTCCTTGCTCGAGCCATTGTTCTCAACTACCGGGCGGAGAGAGTCGTAGCTGTTCGTAGGTGGCGGGCGAGAGCATGTCGAGGCTGGAGTGCCGGCGCTCGCGGTTGTAGAGCGCCTCGACGTACAGCCGGGCATGCGAGCTTGCGCGAACAGGAATTCGGGCCAATAGTGGAGCGCTCGTCGCTGAGCAGACGGGTCTGAAGAATGCCTACCTCCATGACGTCAAACCGCCTCAACCCAGAACGATCCACCGAAGTAAAGCTCATCCACACCAACGACAGAACCAAACACTTGTTGCATCGCGGCAGTGTGGTTTCGAGTCATAAAGTGCGTCGCGAACACAACACGAAACATGCTGCCGCGTGCGAGCAATGCCCAGAGGACGTACTGTTCGGTGTACAACCGCCTAACATACGCCGGCGGGTAGTCGTACGGCAAAAAGATGTCGTGGAAATGGATAAGCACACCGGGTGGGAGTTCGGGAATCACCCGGCAGAAGAGGTCCGTGACATCACCGCCGGCGCTGACGATGTGACTCGAATCGACGAAGAGCAATGTGCGGCCATCAAGCCCCAATGTCGTCCGATCGATGTCCTCAAAGCGGTCGAGGAAAATGGTATCTGCGACACCCGAAATGTCAGCTCTCGGCTCGGGATCAATGATGACAAGCTCGGTGTCGCTGGCAATTTCTGAGATCGTTCGCCGAGCAATACGTGTGCTGAAGCCGGCCCCTATTTCGACGATCCTGCGCGGCACGCGCTCAGCGATCATCGCAGCGTAGACCTCGGCATCAGGTGTTGGATAGAAGCCGTTGTGGAGATACGGTCGGCCTATAGCCATCGTGTTGATCTGGGGATCCTCTCTCAGGCTCGCGAACAATGACGAAAATCGGCCGCGCCAGGATGTAAGTAGCGTGAGCTGGTCGGTCTCTCGGAGATCGACGCCCGCTCCCACTACGACGGGCGCCGGGACATAACCCTCGGGATCGAGTTGCTCGACGTGATCAGGGATCACCTCGAGAACAAACGGCCTGATCATGAGATAGCGCCACAAGTCCACGTCGATACGCCGGGCGGCTCTCAGGGCTAGGTGTCTCAGTGAACGGCGAACCCACATGACATCGATGCCTTCGAGTACCGCCGGGAACATACTGTTCCTGCTCGGACGACCGTTCGCGCACCCCCGCCCGGACCGGCGTGATCTAACCCGCGGCGCGCGGCTGTCCGTGACTCCTGGCCCTTCCGCTGACTATTTTCCCGCTGCGGTTGAAGCTCGACGCCTTCGCGCGTCGGGGCCGCCTCGCGGTCGACGACGAACACGCGCGCGCCACCCTCCTCGATGACCTGATCACCAGACGCGGGCTCAGGGCAGATCTCGATGCCGAAGTCGGACTCGCTGGCGGTGCCGATGCGCAGTCTGTCGTCGCCGCGTACTTCGGGATTCTGCAGGAGGTTGTCTAGCGCCTCCGCGGCGATCGGGGAAACCGTGAGCGTTGCTGCTCCCTTCGAGTCGGGGGCCAGAACGTCGCTACCCGGCTGCCCGAAGCGGAAACGTTCCGGCATCCGAGCCGACAGGCGGGTCGCGGGGGACACGCCGCGATCGCCTTCCCCGTGCAGGTCCCTCCGCCTTAACGCCGCGAGCGACTGCGGAAGTTGGCGGAACCTACCCAGATCCATACATAGGCAGCCGCGGCAGATTCAGCCGGACGCCCGCGGGGGCGTGCGGACGACGCGGTCAAAGCAGGCCCAAGCGGGACCTTCTCGCCGGCGGCTGCCGCATCGACGATGGGATCGCGTCGGGCCCGGTTCGCTTATTGGGGCGGCAGGAGCCCGGCTCCCTGTCGCTTGCGCGAGCGGGAGCGGCCGGGGCCGGACGACGTCGTAGTACTCGGCGAGCAGTTCGATCAGCGCACCCTTGTCTTGCGGAGTCACGTGCCGGCAGACGAGCGCGCTGAGCAGCGTCTTGGCCGACGCGTCGCGCCGGGTGCGCCGCAGGGCGATTCCCGCGCTGTCGAGCCTGAACTTCGGCGAGAACGGCAGGTGGGCGCCAGCCTTGATGTCAGTCGGAGCTTCGGCAAGGTCCGCCGAGAGGTAAGCGTCCAGCGTCGCGCCGAGTTCGCGCAGCGACTCAGGGTCGTCCGGATGCGCGCGCCGCCAGATCAGCGCGCCAGGGATCGTCTTATGGTGGCGAAGCTTCGGTTGTCGGCAGCGAGCGCGTGCGACACGTCAGCCAGGCGTTCATGAAGGCCTTGCGTCTTCACGCCGCTCTGCACCGTTACCGCTACTGCGACTCCTCGACCGCCGAGCTGCTCCAGATCGCTGTACGGGTCGCGACCGTACCGCGGCCGCGCCCTCCTCTGCGCTGGTTGCGGCGACATCGGTCGCGTCTGCGACATCCAGCGCCAAGACGGGACTCAGCGCCATCAGGCGGCCGCCTTCCGGGGCTCGGCCATGCGCCTTCGCTCGACCTTGATCTCACTGGGGTAGAGAAACTCCACCTCGGGCCACAGCTCGTGCGCCAGATGGCGGATGTCGGTCTGCGCCTCCCGCGTGCCCCGGTCGCTCCCGTCGAGCAGGGATCAGCGGGACGTCCTGGGTGACCGCGGTCCCCCACGGCCCGCGACCGCAGCTCGGTGCGGGCCACCGAGAGACCTAGTCGCTGAGCAAGCTTTTCGAGGGCGTCGCCGTTCAGGCGTTGGCGGCTCTCGCGCTCGTCGCTGGTCACCTTCACCAGGCTCTTGAAGCCGACCTTGGCGTCCCGCTTGTTGAGTTTCTCGACCGTCTCGTCAGTCGACTGAGTCCTCGCACCGCGTTGATGTCGCCCATGTTGACCGGGCAGACGATGTCGTCGGCAGCCAGCAACGCCGAGACCGTGAGCTCGCCGATGTTCGGCGGACACTCCATCAAGATCCGGTCGTACCGTCCCCGGACGGACTCGAGCGCGTCGCTGAGCTTGTACACCCCCATCGTCTCGGACGGCAGTTGCGTGTCGAGGGCCTCGGCGCGCTCGTCGGTTCGTAGCCGAGAGATGTGCCCGGCGGAGATGCGCGCCGCTTTCGTCTGCTGGTCGCGCGCATTGGTCGCGCTGATCGAACCCGAGGGCGGCAATCGCCGGACGGACCTGACCGGCACAAACACATGAGGTGGCTACCGCCGTGGCAGGTCGACCGCGCTGGCGAAGACGTGCTCGATCGCACCGCCCACGACCTCCACCGCCCGCGCCACCGCGTCCACCGCGCCCCGATCGACGGTGATGTGCGGCCACATCTCAGGGACTTCGCTGAGCAGCGCGCTGCGCGCCGCGCAGGCGGCGGATCGTCTCGATTTCGAGCTTCCGGTAGGGCCACTGCCCGGCCTCGAGGTAACGGCAGGTCTCGCCGCGGTCGCTCACGAGCAGCCGACCGTCGCGGTTCTCGACGTAGACCGTCTCGCCGCCGGCGGTGTCGCACCGCAGCATGACGGTGTCGGCGCCGACGAGGTCGAGTGCGGATGACAGCCACTGCACGACTTTGCCTAGGGCCGGCGACGCGTCATCGATTGGCCAGCCGAGCGTCGAGCCCATGCCCGTTGGTGCGCGGTTCGTCATCGTAAGCGGCCTTCAGTCGTGCTCGGAGCGTCCGATCTATCCGGAGACCGGTCGCCGGGGCGGTCTGGCGGCGACTCGATCATTCGGTGGCGATCGCGGCCAGGACGTCGAGATTGGCCGCCCGCCGCGCCGGCCAGCTGGCCGCCGCCAGGCCGAGCGCGGCTGACAGGACCACGAACCCGATCACGCTCGCCACCGGCACCGAGATCGTGCTCACGCCGCTGTTGCGCAGCGCGTAGGCCAGGGCGACGCCGACGAGGGTGCCCCTGACGATCCCGAGGACGCCGCCGAACAGTGCGACGATCACGGCCTCGGAGCGGACCATCGCCCGGACCTGATGCCGCTTCATTCCGACCGCGCGGAGCAGGCCGATCTCGTGCGTGCGCTCGAACACCGACAGCATCAGCGTGTTGACGATGCCGATCAGTGCGATGAGGATCGCCAGCGCCATCAACACGTAGACCAGCCCGAGCAGCTGGTTGACGTTCGCCTGCTGGGAGGCCTCGAACTGAGCCCGCGTCTTGACGCTCACGTTCGCGTAGGGCGCCAGCGCGTTGTTCAGGGCTGTGTCTATACCGTGGGCGCCGCGGGCCCTGCTCAGCAGGACGGCGATCGGGAGTGGGTTCTTGAAATGGGAGAGGAAGAATCCATCTCCGCTGAGGTAGTGGCCCAGCAGCGGGTTCGACTGGAAGATCCCGCCGACGGTCATCGTGGTCGAGCCGGTCTGAGCGAACTTGACCGGCACGGTCGAGCCGACGTGGAGGTGCTCCGCGCTCGCGGTGTGCGCGTCGACCAGCAGCTCGCCGGCCGCCATCCCCGGCGCTCCGCTGCCGGCGGTGATGTGCAGGTTGACCGTGTTCGACAGGCTTGCCGGGGTCGCCCCCACGAGCGTGGACAGAGAGCTCCCAACCTCGAACTGGCCCTGGTAGACGACGGTCGTGAGGTCACACCGGACCGCCGCGAGACGGCGGAAACGACGGATTTGCTGAAGCCGCCCTTGCCGGTGACGATGTAGGCGGCGCTCAGCGCGCTGTCGACGCTTTTCTTGGCCGAGGCGCTGAGCGATGAGCCCAGCACCGCGATCGTCGAGACCAGCGACAGGCCCACCATCAGCGCGGCCGCGGTCTGAGCAGTCCGGCGGGGGTTGCGCGCGGAATTCTCCCGGCCCAGCCGTCCCGGGACACCGAACGCCGCGGTCAGGGGGCGTTCGATCGCGTTCGACAGTGGCGGGCGAGCAGTGGCGCGAGCGAGGTAGTGGCGATCAGAATGGCCAGCCCGCCAACGCCCACCAGGGCGATCGACCCGTTGCTCGCGCCGAACACGATGAGGGCGATCCCGGCGAGGCCGATGAGCCTGACGCGCACAACCGCGCCCCGGGGCATCGCGGTGATCGGCTCCTCGCTCTGCTGAACGAGCGCGGCCACCGGCGCGATCCGCACGGCGCGGCGGGCCGGGACGATCGCCGAGAAGAGGGTCACGCCGACACCGACCGCGATCGCCACCACTGCCGTCCGGGCCTCGAATACCAGCCGGCGACGAGGCAAGGCGACGCCGAATGCCCCCAGCAGCGCCTTCAGACCGAGCGCGGCGACCACACCCAGGCCGAGCCCGACCAGCGACGCGGTGAGCCCGATCACCGCCGCCTCGCCGAATACCGAGCGGAAGAGCTGCCGCCGGCTGGCCCCGACCACGCGCAGCAGGGCGAGCTCGCGGGTCCGTTGGCCAACGGTGATCGAGAACGTGTTGAAGATCGTGAACGCGCCGACCAGAAGGGAGATCAGCGCGAAGATCAGAAGCGCGGTCGAGATGAACGAGAGCTGATTGTTGACCGCGGTCGAGAGCTCGCCGGCGACGGTCTGGCCGCTCACCACCTCGACCCCCGCGGCAGGGTGGCGGCGATCGCCCGCTGCAGCTTGCCTGTGTCGGCCCGCGGGGCGCCCAGCACACTGATCGTGTCGTAGTAGCCGCGGGAGTCGAACAGCGTCTGCGCGGTCGCCGATTGGAACCCGGCGAGCGTTACCCCGGCCAGGCTGTTGTCTGACCCGAAGGTCACGAGCCCGGTGATCGTGAAGGTCTCGGGCCGGTTGGGCAGGTTCGCCAGCACTCTGGCGCCCAGGGCGAAGTCGTACTTGGTCGCGGTCGCCTTGTCCATGACCACGTCGCCCGGGCTCGTAGGCGCATGGCCGTCGACCAGGCGACTTCGTCGTTGTGCAACGCCGCCTTCCCGCGGATCTGGAAGCTGACGTGCTGGTAGGCGGTGCCGATCAGCTTGTCGAACGTACGGTTGAGCGTGTCGCCCAGCACCAGCGTGCCGCTGATGAAGGTCACCCCGAGCACGATCGCGAGCGCGGTCAGCGCGAGGCGAAGCTTGCGGGCCATCAGGGCCCGGAGCGTGATCCTGCGCATCTCAGGCGCCCAGTCGCTTCATCTGCTCGAGCACGGCGTCGGCCGAGGGCGAGCGAAGCTCGCGCACGACGTTTCCGTCGGCCAGGAACACCACGCGGTCGGCGTACGACGCCGCCAGCGGGTCGTGGGTGACGATCACGATCGACTGCCGGTGCTCGCTGACGGCGCGGCGCAGGAACTCGAGCACCTCGACTGAAGCGTTCGAGTCCAGATTGCCGGTCGGCTCGTCGGCGAAGATCAGCTCCGGGCGGCCGATCAGCGCCCGCGCGCGCGCGACCCGCTGCTGTTGGCCGCCGGACAGCTCGCCCGGGCGGTGCGACAACCGATCGGCCAGCCTGAGCTGATGGACCAGGATCTCGAACCACTCCCGGTCCACCGGCGCGCCCCCGAGGTCGGCGGCGATCGTCATGTTCTCCGCCGCGGTGAGCGATGGCACGAGGTTGAAGGACTGAAACACGAACCCGACCCGGTCTCGGCGCAGCTGGGTCAGGGCGGCTTCATCGAGCCGCCCGAGCTCGTCCTCACCGACGAACGCGCGCCCGGAGCTCGGCATGTCGAGCCCGGCCATGCAGTGCATCAGCGTCGATTTGCCGGACCCGGATGGGCCCATCACAGCCGTGAAGCGACCGCGTTCGAATTCCACGTTCACGCCGTCCAGTGCGCGTACCGCGACCTCGCCGCTGCCGTACGTCTTGACCAGATCGACGGCGCGAGCCGCCGGCGAGGTCAAGCGGTCTGAACTGAGGGTCATTGCCGCCTCGAGGGAGTTAGTCAGCATGCACGGCAAGCTACGTCCGGGGCTGTGCGTTGTCATCGGCGCCTAGGCCGAACCTGGTCCTACACCCGTGGGTGGAAGCGGGGCAGGCCGGCGTCCACCCGGCGGCCGATGACTCACGCACCCGCGCGGCCTATCGTTCGTCGCGTCGATGATGCGCACATTCGTCAGCTGGTTCCGGCGCAGCTGGATCACCAACGGGCTCGAAGGCAAGGGCACGGCGCCGCTGGAGGCGGTGGCCTGGCGGCTGTTCGCCTTGGTGCTGCTGGCGGTCTGATCGAGGTCACGTTTACGACCCACCCGTACCCGCGGCTGCATGGCCGCGACGCGCTCGTGCTGGCCTCCTTCGCCGCCCTGGTGGTGTTCGCCATTGCCGTCCACCCGGAGCGGCGCGACCTGCCCAAACGTCACCGCATCGTGGCCCTCATCGGCGTGATCGTCGCGGCGGGCGGGCTGGGCGCCTCTCAGCCCCACGGTATCTGGGCCGTCGGCCTGTACTACGCCGTGATCGTCGCCGCGCTGCAGCTGGATCGACGAACCGCGTGGCTCATCTTCACGGCCGCGGTCACGCCGTTCCTGGCCGGTTATCTGATCAAGGGCCAGGTCGCCGGCGCCGGGACGTTCATGTCCGGGATCCTCCCGTGGTTCCTCGCCATGCGCCTGCTTCGCTACGTGAGCGATCAGCGCAACGAACTCCAAGCCTCGCGGGAGGCGGAGTCTGGGGCCGCCGCGGCGGCCGAGCGGGGCCGCCTGGCCCGCGAGATGCACGACGTGCTCGCCCACTCGCTGTCAGCTCTGGCCCTGCAGCTGGAGACCACACGGCTGCTCGCTCGCGACCGCGGCGCCGACGAGGAGATCACCCAGGCGATCGACCGCGCCCACCACCTTGCCGCCAGCGGACTGGACGAAGCCCGCCGCGCGATCGCGGCGCAACGCGGCGAGGAACTGCCCGGGCCGGAGCGGATCGGCGCGCTCGCGGACGCGTTCAAGAGCAGAGCGGACTCCCGATTGCCCTCGTGGTGCGCGGCGAGCCCCGCGAGCTCGGGCCCGAGGCGCGGCTGGCGGTGTACCGCACCGCGCAGGAGGCGCTGACCAACGTCCGCCGCCACGCGACCGCTGAACCAGTCGACGTCAAGCTGGACTACAGCCCCGACCGCACCGTGCTGGTGATCAAGGACCACGCCGTGTCCGGATCGCCCGGGCCCGCTGCGATCGGCATGACCAGCGGCTACGGACTGACCGGAATGCGCGAGCGGGCCGAGCTGATCGGCGGCGAGTTGCTGGCCCGGCCCACGCTGACCGGCTTCCGCGTCGAGCTAAGGCTGCCGAGAGCCGGATGACCGAGGCGGCCTCGCCACCCGAGCCGGTCCGGGTGCTGCTGGCCGACGACCAGCGACTCGTGCGGGAGAGCCTCGGGACCCTGCTCGGCCTGCTGCCCGGCATCGACCTGGTCGCATCGGCCTCCAACGGCGAGGAGGCGCTGGCGCTGATCGACGAGCACAACCCGGCCGTCGTGTTGATGGACCTGCGCATGCCGCGTCTGGACGGCATCGAGGCAACCCGCCGCGAGCGCGAGCGTCGGCCGGACATCCGGGTGATCGCGCTGACGACCTATGCCGACGACGAGAGCGTCCTCGGAGCGCTGCGCGCCGGGGCCCGGGGCTACCTGACCAAGGACGCCGGCAGCGAAGACATCCGCACCGCGATTCTCTCCGTCGCCGCGGGCGAGGCCGCGTTGGATCCCTCGGTCCACCATCACGTGGTCGCGGCGCTGGCGGGCGGCAAGGAGCGAGCCATCGATTCCAGCGGAGCCGCGGCCCCCGAGCTGCCCGACGACCTCACGCCGCGCGAGGCCGAGGTGCTCGGCCTGATCGCCGAGGGGCTAACCAACGCCGAGATCGCGGAGCGGCTGTTCGTCAGCCCGACCACGGTCAAGTCCCACATCAATCACCTGTTCACCAAGGCGGCCCTTCGCGACCGCGCCAGGCGGTCAACTACGCCTACCGCATCGGGATCGCCATGCCGCCTCGCTGAGCGCGCCAAAGCGATAGGGATTACGATTTGGTAAGCAGGCTGGAGCATGGCGACCGAACCGCAACACCCGAGCTCCCTTCGCGCGGCGCTCTCGCCGTCAGCGCTTCGCGAGGCGGCGGTTCTGCGGCGACCGGCGTTCGGGAACCCGTGGGACTCGACCGAAGACATGTTCGCCTGCCTCGCCGCCGTCAGCGTGTTCGATCCACTGCTGCTCTGGTGCGGAGGAGAGCTGATGGGCGCGATCTTCGGCTTCAGCTCCCACTGGCCCATCGGCGTGTTTCTGGTCGCGGCGGTCGTCGGCGCGGCCGGCTTCATCACGATCGTCGGCCGCGAGCGCACGCGCCTGTCGGTCGATGTCCTGGCGATCGCGGGCTGGGTTGTGCTCGGACTGGTGGTGGCGCCGGTCGTCGGCCTGGCGCCTCCGGCCGGCGTGGCGATCGCCATCTACGCGGTCTTGCTGCTGGCGATATTCATCTTCGTACTGT
>JAFAXX010000061.1 GCA_019240655.1 Solirubrobacterales bacterium | reverse complement strand
TCGCGCGAGTACTCGATCCGCCCGAGCTGGGTGAAGCCGAGGTTGCCGCCCTCCCCGATGACGCGGCAGCGCAGGTCCCTGCCGTCGACGCGGACGGCATCGTTGGCCTTGTCGCCGGCATCGGCGTGCGACTCGCTCGAGGCCTTGACATAGGTGCCGATGCCGCCGTTCCACAGCAAGTCGACGGGCGCCTTCAGGATCTCCCGGATCAGGTCGGTGGGGGCGAGCCTCTCCTGGTCGATCCGGAGCGCCTCGCGCACCTGCTTGGAGATCGTGATCGACTTGGCCGTGCGCTCGTAGATGCCACCGCCCTCGGAGAGCTTCGACTGGTCGTAGTCGCTCCATGAGGAGCGACCCCTGTCGAACATGCGCTTGCGCTCCTTGTAGCTCTCGGCCGGATCCGGGTCGGGATCGAGGAACACGTGCATGTGGTTGAACGCGGCGATCAGCCTCGTGTGGTGCGAGAGCAGCATTCCGTTCCCGAACACGTCTCCCGACAGGTCGCCAATCCCGACCACGGTGAAGTCGGTCGTCTGGACGTCGGTGCCGAGCTCGCGGAAATGGCGCTTGACCGACTCCCACGCTCCCCGCGCGGTGATCCCCATCGCCTTGTGGTCGTAGCCGTGCGAGCCGCCGGACGCGAACGCGTCGCCGAGCCAGAAGCCGTACTCGGCCGAGACCTCGTTGGCGATGTCCGAGAACGACGCCGTGCCCTTGTCGGCGGCCACGACCAGGTACGGGTCCTCGTCGTCGTAGCGGATGACATGCTCCGGTGGGGCGATCTCGCCGTCGACGATGTTGTCGGTCAGGTCGAGCAGCCCGGCCAGGAACATCCGGTAGCAGGCCACGGCCTCCTCGGTCACGGCCTCCCGGCTGCCGCCCGCGGGCGGGCGCTTGAGGACGAAGCCGCCCTTCGAGCCGACCGGCACGATCAGCGCGTTCTTGACCATCTGGGCCTTCATCAGGCCGAGGATCTCGGTGCGGAAGTCCTCGGGCCGGTCGGACCAGCGCAGACCGCCGCGGGCCACCCGGCCGCCCCGCAGATGCACGCCTTCGAAGCGTGGCGCGTAGACGAAGATCTCAAACCGGGGACGCGGGAGCGGCAGCACGGGGACCTTGGCGGGATCGATCTTGAACGACAGGAACTCACGCGGCCGGCCCTGGTCGTCGGTGCGGAAGTAGTTGGTCCGCAGCACCGCCGTGACCACGTCGAGGAAGCTGTGCAGGATCCGGTCCTCGTCTAGGCTCTCGACCCGCTCGATCCCCTCCGCGATCTCGCGGGTCAGCCGCTCGCTCGCGCCGATGTCCGGACCGGTCGCCCGGAAGCGGGCGAAGAACAGCCGGGCCAGCCGGGCGGCGATATCCGCGTGGCCGAGCAGCGTGCGCTCGATGTAGGCGTCCGAGTAGGAGATCCCGGCCTGCCGCAGGTACCTGGCGATCGCGCGAATGACCGTCACCTCGCGGCCGGTGAGCGCCGCGCGCAGGACCAGGCCGTTCAGGCGGTCGTCCTCGAGCTCGCCGCGCCGGACCGCGATGAACGCGTCCTCGAAGAGCTCGCGCACCTGGTCGAGGTCCTCGATCATGCAGCGCAGGCCGAAGTCGTAGATCCAGGCGGTCTCGCCATCCTTCGGGCTGATCTCGTATGGCCGCTCGTCGACGACCTGCGCGCCCATGTGCTCGAAGGTCGGGAGCACGTCCGAGAGCGACACGCCGCGCGTGCTGAACAGCTTGCAGCGCACGGCGCCCGGCGCGGCCTCGAGGGGCTTGTAGAGGTTGATGATCGGGCCCTCGGCGGCGGCCAGCTCGGCCAGCCGCGCGATGTCGCAGACCGCCGAGGGCGCGTCCCAGTCGGAGCGGTAGGCGGGCGGGAAGGCCGGCTCGTAGGCCCGATAAAGCCTGATCCCGGCCTGCTCGCCGTGCTCGGCGACGAGCGCCGCCCGCAGGTCGTCGCTCCACGCCCGCGTCGCCTCGACCAGCTGCTGTTCGATCTCGTGGACGTCGTAGCCGGAGCGGACGCCGTCGGGGGTGTGTACGACGAAGTAGACGCGCGCGAGCACCGACTCGGAGAGCTGCAAGCTCCAATCGAGGTGCGTGCCGGCGAAGGCGTCCAGCAGGATGCGGCCCACCCGGTCGCGGTTCTCGGTGTTGAACCGGTCCCGGGGGATCGTGACCAGGCAGGCGACGAAGCGGTCGAGCGGGTCGCGCTGGACGAACAGCCTGACCCGCTGGCGCTCGCCGAGGCCGAGGATCCGCATCGAGATCTCGAACAGCTCTCCGGTGTCGGTCTGAAACAGCGCGTCGCGCGGATAGGACTCGAGGAAGTCGACGAGGCCCTTGTAGTCGTGGCTGGTGGGTGGGAAGCCCGAGCGCCCGAGCACGGTGTCGTACTTGGCCCGCAGCATCGGGATCTCCCGCGGGCTCGCCTTGTAGGCGGCGGTCGAGTAGAGGCCCAGGAAGCGGCGCTCGCCGACCACCTTGCCCTCCGCGTCGAATTTCTTCACCCCGACGTAGTCGAGGTAGGACGGGCGGTGCACGGGAGAGCGAGAGTTCGCCTTGGTGAGGACCAGAGTCTGGGGTGAGCGGGCCAGCGCGAGGGCCTTCGGCAGCAGCGGCTTGAAGCCGTCGGTGCGCTCGCCGCGGAGGATCCCGAGGCCGGTGCCGGGGATGGCCGTCAGCCCGGTAGCGCCGCCCTGCTCCCGAAGCTCGTACTCGCGGTAGCCCAGGAAGGTGAAGTTGTCGGCGGCGAGCCAGGCGAGGAAGGCCTCGACCTCCTCGGTCTCGCGCCGCTCGACGGGCGGGGGCGTGCGCCTCAGCTCATCGATCAGCTGTTCGGCCCTGGCCAGCATCGGCTGCCAGTCCTCGACGGCCGCGCGCACGTCCGCGAGCACTCGCTCGACGGCGGCGCGGAGCGCTCTCAGCCGCTCGGGATCGGGCTCGCGCACCACCTCGGCGTGGAGGACCGACTCGGTGATGGCGTCCGGCGCCTGCGCGCCCGGCTCGAGCACCCCGAGCAGCTCGCCGTTCGCGTCCCGGCGCACGCGGATGACGGGATGGATGACCAGATCGAGGCCGTCCGCCTCGCGGGCGAGCACCATCGTCACGGAGTCGACGATGAACGGCATGTCGTCGCTGACGATTTCGATCACCGTGTGCGGCGACTGCCAGCCGTGGTGGTCGTACTCCGGGTTGTAGACGTGGACCTTCGACTCGCCGCGGGCCCGGCGCTGCAGCAGGTTCCAGTGCGCCACGGCGGCGCCGTAGAGCTCGAGCGTGCTGCGCTCGGCCAGGTCCTCGATCGGAACCCACTGGTAGTACTGGCGCACGAATGACTCGCACGCACCCGCCTGCGGGGCCGACAGCCGCTCCCGGACGCGCTCGCAGACGCCTTCGACGAGCTCTGCGTCACCGTCGGAGATCTTGAGCGCCATCCGCGACTTCCTCCTGTTCCTGGTGAGCCTACCGCGGTTGCGTGACGATCGGCGTTCGTTCGCGCTCGGGGCCGTCGGGCGTCCGTTCGGCCGTAGCGGTCGACTGTCGAGGTCGTGGCGCCTGCGCGCCAGCGCGCCCCGGGCGCCCGTTCGGCCGTAGCGGTCGATTGTCGAGGTCGCGGCGCCTGCGCGCCAGCGCCCCCGTCCGCCCTCGGACGTTCTCGGCGACCGATGAGCCGCACCCGCCGGTTGGCGTCCGTCGCCGGCGTATGCGAACATGCGTTCGAGCGTGCCCTGCAGACCAGGCGCGGAGACCAATCGATGCGTAACCAATCGACAAGCTCAGGGCAGCCAGCCCGGCTAGCGGATGCCTCCGGCCGACCCTGGTGACGAGCGACGGCAATCCCTACGCCCGCTTCCGCCGGGCACTCGACACCGGCAACGAAGCGCTGGTCACCGCCGCCGCCCGCGAGCTGCCCCGCGTCGCCCTCGACGACGCGCTGCGGATCTGCCTCGTCCTGCGCGGCGGCGATCCTGCCCGCTACGAGCGCGCGGCGGTGCGCTGGCTCGGCCGCTTCGCGCTCGAGGCGGGCGAGGTCACGATCGACGACCTGCGGACGGCCGCCGACGCGCTCGACGCCCTCCCCCACCGGGCGGCGGACGCGATGGAGCGCCTGCAACGGCTCTGCATGGCGCGCGGGGTCGCTTAGCGGCCGGTGCCGGCGCCCACGGCCGTCGCGTGGGAGGATCCACGGCCGGGCGCGCTAGCGTGCCTGCGGTGCTGCCGGAGTGGCCGGCCGGAACCGTCACGATCCTCGCCACCGCGGGGGCGATGCCCCACGCGATCCCCGTCTCGGCCGCGGTGCGAGCCGGACCGAACCGGGTGCTGATCGGCCTCGCGAGCGGACGGGAGTCGCTCGCCCGGCTGCGGGCCGACCCGGCGGTCGCACTCGCGATCGTCGCGCGGGGGACCGCGGTGACCGCGCATGGGCGCGCGCGAGTCATCGCCGAACAGCTCGTGGGCGGCGTCGCGGCGGTGGCGGTCGACGTAGAGCAGGTTCAGGACCACGGGCGCTCGACCTTCGAGATCGAGTCCGCAGTGAGCTGGCGCTGGACCGATGCGCAAGCGGCCGCGCGGGACGCCGAGGTCCGGGCGGCGCTCGAGCGCCTGGCCGGCGCCGACACCGGCCCGGCGCCGGCGCCGTGATCCATCCTGTCCGGGGGCTGTGCGAACGTTTGTTCGTGCCTGATGGAAGCTTCGATTCTCCACGCCGACCTCGACGCTTTCTACGCCTCGGTCGAGCAGCGCGACGATCCACGGCTCTGCCGGCGTCCGGTGATTGTCGGCGCCGGCGTCGTGCTCGCGGCCAGCTACGAGGCGAAGGCCTGCGGCGTGCGGACCGCGATGGGCGTGGCCACGGCCCGGCGCCTGTGCCCTCACGCCACCGTCGTGGCGCCTCGGATGTCGGCCTACAGCGAGGCCAGCAAGGCCGTGTTCCGCGTGTTCACCTGGACCTCGCCGGTGGTCGAGGCGCTGTCGATCGACGAGGCGTTCCTCGACGTCCGCGGCCTCGAGCGAATCGCCGGCACGCCGAGCGAGATCGCCGTACGGTTACGTCGCGACGTGCGGCAGAACGTCGGGCTCCCGATCACGGTCGGAG
>JAFAXX010000133.1 GCA_019240655.1 Solirubrobacterales bacterium | reverse complement strand
CGAGAGATCCTTGCCGACCTTCTCGGCGTCGATCTCGAATGCGGCGCTGAACTCGATGTCGCGCACGTGATAGCCGCCGAGGTCGACGTGCATGAGCCCGGGGACCGACTCCCGCGGGTCGGCGTTCTGGTAGTACTGCACCCCCTGCACGAAGGAACTGGCGCAGTTGCCGACTCCGATGATGGCGACGCGGACCTTGTCGGCCTGGTAGCGCGCGGCGCCGTTCGTTTTACAATTTGTTTGCATCACGGGAGAACGTATCCCCCGCGCAGTCCTTGGTTACACTTCGTGCCCGCGCGGCCTTGCCCTCAGCGGAGCTGCCCGCGGACATGGACGATCCGCTGGACCGTCGTGACCACGGCGAGCACTGCGAGCACGTACACGGCGGGGGCGAGCAGCTCGAAGTGGCCGAGCGAGGCGCCTCGCGCGAACACCAGGCCGGCCGAGAGGATCACCACGCGCACCGGACGGGTCGCGAGTCCGACCTTGCAGGCCACGCCGAGCGCCTCGGCGCGGGCCCGTGTGTAGGACACCATCAACGAGAACAGGACCGCCGCGACGACCGCGGCGACCGCGGCCTGATCGCCCCGGGAGGCGAAGTACGCCGCCACCGCGGTCAGCACGATTCCCTCCTCGAGCCGGTCGAGCGTCGAGTCCAGGAAGGCGCCGAACGGCGTCCCCTTGCCTGACATCCGCGAGTAGCGACCGTCGAGCGTGTCCATCACCGAGCCGACGATGAACGCGATCCCGGCCAGGAAGAACAGCCGCTCCAGCACCAGGGCGGCGGCGGCGAGGTTCAGCGCGAAGCCGGTGAGCGAGATCGCGTTCGGGGTCAGCCGCGACTCGATCAGCCGCTCGCGCATCAGCTCCTGGGTGGTGGGCCCGGCGCGGCGCGGGCGAGCGGGGCGCCGGCGCTCTTCGCTCGAGCGTATGCGCGTGCGCTCGGGCATCTCAGGCGGGGACCTGCCCGAACGTCCACACGTCCGGCCGGGCGCGGGCGAGCAGGCGCCCGGCCAGCAGGATCGACGCGCCGGCAGTCAGCGCGCCGAGGAACACGTCGGTCAGGTAGTGGTTGGCGGTGGCCACGACGACGAAGGTCACAAGTAGAGGGTAGAGCGACCACGCGATCTTTCCCGGGCGCCAGGCCACGAGGCGCGACATCGACCAGCCGATCATCACGGCAAAGCAGACGTGCATCGAGGGCACGGCGGCGTAGAAGTTGAGCACCGCCTTGCTCGGTCCGGTGTCGAGGTGCCCGGTCGAGCCGACCAGAAACTGCGAGACGGTGTCGGTGAAGCCCCACTCGGGCAGAAGCCGCGGCGGCGCGGTCGGATACAGCCAGTATGCGACCAGAGCGATCGCCATCGAGCTCAGGAACATGTTGCGCACGAAGTAGAACGAGTCGTTGCGGCGCAGGTAGATGTAGAGCAGCGCGCCCAGCGTGAGCAGGAAGTGGCCGTTCAGGTAGATCCAGTCGGCGCCGTTCATCACCCAGTGCTGGTTGAGCGCCCACGCCTGCACGGTCGGTTCGACGAATATGTGCAGCGCGCGCTCGAGGTCGATGATCCGCATCGCGTCGCCGAACGGCTTGTACACGCTGCTGTCGTCGACCAGGCCGCGGACGAGGCCGTAGAGCCCGAAGGCGGCCAGGAACAACCCGATCTGGCGCAGCAGGTCGCGCCAGCCGCGGGGGAGCACGCGCGCTTCGATCGAGTGGAGCGGACGCCGCATCGCCGGAGGGCATCCTACTCGGAGGGGATGTCTGCTCCGCGTCAGCGGCGGGCGCGGACCGCGCTCGTGCAGCGCGGCGAGCGGGCGCCGATCCGGGCCTCCGAGAAGCGGATGATGAGGCGGGCGCGCCCCGCCTGCCGGAAGCTCACTCGGGTGAAGCCCCCTGCGGGCGCGACGCACCCCGCCGCGCCCGAGAGCGCCCAATACGGCGTGAAGCGCACGCGCACCAGCGCGGTGCCGGGGTGCGCGCTGCGCAGCGTCAGCGAGTTCGGGCCATACGCCTCGAGCGTGGCGGCGCCGGAGACGATCGGAGTCGCGTTGCGGACCGCGTACACCCGCCAGTGAGCCGTGCGCAGCACGGGTCGCAGGTACGGCAGCCCGCGCTGCACCAGCGCCTGCTCGGTGCGGGCCGAGTAGTCGAGCGGAGCGTCCGAGAGCGCGACGAAGCGAACGCCGAGCCGGTGCAGCCACGCGTCGTAGCCGGCGGCGGTAAGGCCCCGGGTATAGAAGATCGCGTTGTCCTCGATGTCCAGCTGGCGCTCCCAACCGCGCGCGAGCGGAAACCGCGGGGCGACCTCGTAGGACTCACGGTGAAACCGCGTGAACGGAATCTCGACCCGGAACGGCGGTCCCGCCTGGCGGTCGAGGAAGCCGAGCAGCGGACGCCAGTAGGCCGGCGTCGCCGACGGGTCGCCGGTCGCCGCGCTGACGTCGCGGACGGGCGCCTGCACCTGGAGGTACAGGAGCGGAGCGGCGGCGAGCAGCAGCAGCCGCCGGCGCGCGGGCCACAGCGCGATCGCCGCGAGCGGCCCGCCCAGCAGCGGCCCCAGCCGCGCGGCATTGCTGCCGACCGGGGTGGCGAGGAGATAGGCGACGAGGCAGCCGAGCGCGTACAGCACCGCGCCGGTGCGGATCGCCCGCTCGCGCCGCGGGAAGGCCAGCGCGACGCCGAGGCAGAGCAGCGGAATCGGCGCCAGCGACAGGAACGCGAACGGCTCGGTTCCGCCTTCCGGAAACACCGTCGCGAGGATCAGGAGCGGAGCGAGCGCCGCGACGCAGGCTGCCACCCCAGCCAGCGCCGGGCGCACGCGGCATCCGGGCAGGTACGCCGCCACCGCGGCCGCGGCCCCAGCCAGCGCGGCGAACAGCGCCGCCACCGGGCTGGCCAGCGCGGTCACCGCGGCGAGGCCTGAGGCGCTCACGGGCCGCCGGCGCTCGAGCGCGAGCGCCACGCCGACCGCGGGCGCCAGTCCGAAGGCGAACGTCAGCCGCCCGGTGTAGAGGTTGACGGCCGTGGCCGCGCCGAACCACAGCGCGCCGAGCCAGGCGTCACGGCCGAAGTGGTGGTGCACGAGCGCCTCGAACGTGGCCGCGGTGGCGACGGCGGCAATCGCGGCGGCCAGCTGCGGCCCGAGCACCGCGGCCACGGGCGGGAACAGCACGCTGTAGCCCGGGGTGTGGTGGCCGGCGTACCACCAGTTGTCCCACAGCCCGAATCCCTCGGCGGCGAACAGCCTGGCCCGGAACAGATGCGCGGCGAGGTCGAGGCTCGGCGGCGAGACCACGACGTAGACGAGCGCCAGGACACCGGCGAGGAGCGTCGGCAGCAGTCGCAGCGGATCGACTTGGTCGACGGTCGCGTGAGCGCGTCGGCGCGAGCTGCGGGGGACGGCGTCGAGGACGCTCATGCGCGCGCGTCCGCGAGGAAGGCGAGCGCGCGATCGATGACCTCCGGCCGCTCGATCCAGGGCCAGTGACCGGCGCCGTCGACGCGCTCGACGGTCGCGCGCGGAAGCAGCGCGGAGAAGGCCGCGGCGAGCGCAACCGGACACCACGGGTCGAGCTCGCCCCAGAGGACGAGCGCCGGTGCGCTGAGCCGGCCCAGCCGCGGGCGAGTGGCCTCGAGCGCCCGCTTGTCGGTCTGGCGGTGCAGGCGGAGGATTGCCCGCTGCGTGCCCTGGTCGAACTGGCGCCACACCGCGGCCGTCCGCTCCGGCGGCCAGGCGGGCGAGGCGCGGCGGAGCTCCCGGTCGAGCAGCCATTGCGTGGTGGCGCCCATCGCGAGCTCGCCGAGGAGCGGCCGGCGCCAGCGCCGCGCCGGGGCCGGCCACTCGAAGCCTTCGACCAGCGGCAGGGGATTGAGCAGCGCGAGCGCGGCCACGCGGTCGGGATGGCGAGCGGCCAGCTCGAGTCCGACGACCGCGCCCCAATCGTGCCCCACGAGATTCAGCCGCTCGGGCAGCAGCGCCTCGACCGCGTCGGCGAGCCCGCCGATCGTGTAGTCGAGATGGCCGCCCTTGCCCGAGCGGCCGAAGCCGATCAGGTCCGGCGCGAGCCCGCCGGCCGCGGCCAGGAACGGCAGCCAGTCTTCGGAGCTCGTCGGGACGCCGTGGAGGTACACGGCCGGCACGCCTCGCGCGGGTGCGCTGCGGAAGAACACGGGCGAGCCGGCGAGATCGATCGTGTGCTCATCGACGCTCACCGGCCGGCGAGGATAACGTCCGCGTGCGTGAGCGCCGAGTCGGTGGCGGAATCCTGGCGCAAGCCATCCGCGCGACGGGTGCGGGCGGTGCGCGACCGGCTGCGCCTCGTCTACGGGGTGCCGGTGGCGGGGCCGCACGGGCAGCCGATCGCGGAGCTGATCCTGACCGTGCTCTCGCAGTCGACCAGCGATCGCAACCGGGACGTCGCCTACCTCGGCCTGCGCGAGCGCCTTGGCGACTGGGAGGCCGTCCGCGACGCGCCGGTCGAGGCGATCGAGGCGGCGATCCGTCCCGGGGGCATCTCGCAGATCAAGTCCGCCCGGATCAAGGCGATCCTCGGAGCGATTGCGGCGGGCGGGGAGCTCGACCTCGCGTGGCTGGTGCAGCGCAGCGTGCCGGAGGCCCAGCGATATCTGACCTCGCTGCCGGGCGTCGGGCGAAAGACGGCTGCCTGCGTGCTGCTGTTCGCGTTCGGGATGCGAGACGTGCCGGTCGACACCCACGTCTCGCGGGTCGGCGCGCGTCTCGGCCTGTTGCCGTCGGGCGCGCCGTTCGAGGCGCTCCACGACACGATGCTCGCGATCACTCCCCGCGGCCAGGAGCTCGAGTTCCACCTCAACCTCCTCCGCCACGGCCGGCGTACCTGCTACGCCCGGCGGCCGAACTGCGGCGGCTGCGCGCTGCAGCGCATGTGCCCGAGCGCCTTCCGGGTCTGAGTCGAGCCACATTCCTCAAGATCTGCTACTCTCCCACTGAGATTTTCAAGACCCCACAGGAGCAGAACGCAATGGGAAAAACCATCGGAATCGACCTCGGAACGACCAACTCGTGCATGGCTGTGCTCGAGGGCGGCGAGCCGACGGTCATCGAGAACGCCGAGGGCGGCCGCACGACTCCGTCCGTCGTTGCGTTCACGCAGTCGGGTGAGCGGCTGGTCGGCACCGTGGCCAAGCGCCAGGCCGTGACCAACCCCCAGAATACGGTCTTCTCGATCAAGCGCTTCATGGGCCGCAAGGAGGCGGAGGTGCGCGAGGAGGAGGCGATCGTGCCCTACAAGGTCGTCTCCGGGCCGAACGGCGACGCGCGCGTGGAGGCAGGCGGCAAGCAGTACTCGCCGCCGGAGATCTCCGCGATGATCCTCGGCAAGATCAAGGCTGACGCCGAGGCCTACCTCGGCGAAACCGTCACCAGCGCGGTGATCACGGTGCCGGCGTACTTCAACGACGACCAGCGCCAGGCGACCAAGGACGCCGGGCGGATCGCCGGCCTCGACGTCAAGCGGATCATCAACGAGCCGACCGCGGCCTCGCTGGCCTACGGGCTCGACAAGGAGTCCGACCAGACGATCCTCGTCTTCGACCTCGGCGGCGGCACCTTCGACGTCTCGGTGCTCGAGATCGGCGACGGCGTGTTCGAGGTCAAGTCGACCGCCGGCGACAACCACCTGGGTGGCGACAACTTCGACAAGGCGGTCGTCGACTGGCTCGTGAGCGAGTTCCGCAAGTCCCAGGCGATCGACCTGAGCCAGGACCCGATGGCGCTGCAGCGCCTCTACGAGGCGGCCGAGAAGGCCAAGATCGAGCTCTCGACGACGCAGGAGACGCAGATCAACCTGCCGTTCATCACGGCCGACGCGTCCGGGCCCAAGCACCTCGACATGCGTCTCACCCGCGCGAGGATGTCCGAACTGACCAGCGATCTGCTCGACCGCGTCGTCGCCCCCGTGCGGCAGGCGCTCGATGACGCCAAAGGCAAGGGCGTCAAGGAGATCGACCACGTC
>JAFAXX010000129.1 GCA_019240655.1 Solirubrobacterales bacterium | reverse complement strand
ATCGCCGCTGCCAGCGGCCCGGCGAAGGCGCGGCGCAGCTCCGCGCCGCCGCCGGGCGACAGTTCGTCGATCAACCGGTCGGCCTCGTGCTGGGTCGCGCTGGCGAAGCGCTCGCGCACCGCCCCGGCGCGGAAGGGAGCGACGAATCGGTGAGTGACGAAAGACCGGATAGATCACCGTCTTGTAGGAGCCCCCGTGGTGCTTCAGCGGCGAACGAGCGGCAGGTGTCGTGCGGGCTCACAATGCTTTTGGCGGCAGTCCTCGGCCGGGTGGCGGCTCTTGGCCGGGCGGCGGCTGGCAGCCGAGGTCGACCAGGTAGCGAGCGAACGCGGCCCGGTCTCGATCCGGATGAAATGGCTCGCGGCCGTCGCGCAGGAGGGCGGCGACGCGCTCGAGGTCGTAGAGCAGCGAGAGCTTGCCGGGCGGGTCATTCCACTCACCCGAGTCATAGCGCTCCACCCATGCGGCCAGGGCGGCCAGCGCCTCCACTTGCATCTGGTCCTCCCACCAGCCGGCGTGGACCGCGAGGTGGTAGCGCTCGCGCAGCATGCACACGTCGGCCCACAGCTGCTCGAACCACATCCAGCGCTCACGTGGGTAGAGACCCTGGCAGTCGAGCGGCCACCGGCGCGAGGCGGGATCGGCCAGGTCGTCGTCGCGCTCTTCCCAGCGGTCGTCCGGCTCGTGAAAGCTCATGCCGCTCGCTCGGGGTTCGCGGCCCTCATGCGGTGCCGCTCGAGGTGGGTGGCGCTCATGCGGCCAGCCTCCCCAGCCGGCGGTCCGCGAACCACAACCGCAGGCGCACTTCGGTCGGCGCGAGTCGCCCGTAGAGCAGGAGCGCCCGGTGCTCCGGGAGCTGACGGAGCGTCTCAGGGGCAGCGAGCGGACGCCGGCGGCGAGCGGTCGAGCGCGACGATCCGCCCGAGCCGGTCGAGCGGGTGACGTCTCGGGCCTCCTCCTCGCCGAGCAAGCCCGAGAAGTAACGCAGCGTGTCGAGATCGGCGACGCCGGGCAGCAGCATCCGCGCACGGTGGCTGTTGACGACCGTCTCTGCTTGCCGGCCGTAGCGGCTCCGAGCCTGGGCGAGATCGTGGAAGATCGAGACAAGCTGAATGTTGTGGCTCGGGGCCGTAGAGGCGATCTCGGCCAGATTGGGCAACGGAGCCACGTTGCCGGCCTCGTCGAGGCAAAGCAGCAGCGGCAGCTCGAGCGCCCCGCCCGCCGCTGTTGCGCGCTCGTAGGCGCGGTCGACGATCTCGGAGAGCAGCGCCAGGAACAGCGGTCGCAGCAGCTTCGATGCCTTGGCGTCGCCGACCAGGTACAGAGTCGAGGGCTGATCGAGCATCTGATCGGAGGTGATCTCACAGGAGCGCGCCGACCAGGCGACGCGAGTGAACCGGTACGCGCGGAGCAGCGCCTGAGCCGTCGCCTCGATGGACGTCCGCGTCCTATCGGCCTGCGCCTCGAAGGCGCGCACCGCCTCGTAAGCGGCACGGGCACCCGCCGGGTCGCCACCGGCTTCGGTGATTGCGCCGAGCGCGGCGTTGAGCTCCCGGACGCCGTGCCCGTACGTCCAGCGTACGAGGCTCTCGATGTCGCCGCCCGAGTTTGCCGCCACGAACAGGAGCGGCGCCAGCCGCTGCTGGGCGGCGACCGCCCAGAAGTCGCCGCTCTCGACGCCGCGCTGGTCGATCTCGCCCGCCGAGGCGAGCCGCCACGCTACCTCGAGAGCTCCGTCCCAGGTGCGGGCTCCGCGCAGCGGGGACCACGTATGGGATGGGATCGGGGCGGCCAGTCCGAACGGATCGAACACGAACACGTTGCCGAGCGCCTCCCGCCGCTTGCGCGTGACCGCCAGCAGGTCCGTCTTGATCGAGGAGGCGACCGCGGGTCCGGGCCACTCGAGCAGCGCCGGCACGGCGATACCGGCGGACTTGCCCGACTGGGGAGGTCCGAAGGCCAGAAGGGCGTGCCGGTGCTCGGCGTACAGGACGCGTCGGCCTCGCCGCCCGAGCGCGATCCGGCCTTCCCTGTGCGCGGGCGCACGGCGACGCCGCCACAGGCTTTGCAGATCGCGCGGAGTTGCCCATCGAGCCGCAGGCCGAGACCGGCCGCCGCGCGGGCCGGCGGCAGTGAGCAGCCAAAGCAGCGCCAGTCCCAGCGCCACGCCCCCGCCCGCGAGCATGGCGAGTGCGGCGTACAGCCCGAACGTGCCTGGAAGCCGAGCGCGGGCCGGTGCGGGCCACGCGAGCGCGGGATCGGACAACCGCGCGGGCAGCCTTACGAGGACGCCGAGAAGCCCGGCGACGTCGATCCCGGCCCAGCCCCGCCCGAAGGCGAGGCCCGCGACCGCGCCCCACAGCCACACCACTCCCAAGATCGCCGCGACCGACCCGACCGCGGCCAGGACGACGCCGTCCGAGATCCCCGCGCCGTCGGCCCGTTCCGGGCTCATCGGCTCAGCGCTCCCGCGGTCAGCCCCATGCCGGCATCGGTGTCCGAGAGCGCGGTCTCGAGCCGGGATCGGTAGTGCTGGACGACGAACGAGCGGCTACCGACGCGCCACAGCGCCTGCCCGGGCCACAGCGTGGAGAGCAGCTCCGCCTCAGTTTCCGACAGTCCCAGCAGCGTGCGGGTCAGCGGGATCTGACTGTCGTCCTGGCGGTAGATGATCCGCGTGGAAGCGTCGGCGATCAGGCCCTCGGCGATCCGCGCCGCGCGCGAGCCGGCATCGCCGGCGCCGTGCAGGTCGGCCAGCTTGTGCAGGACGACGAGGTTCATCACGCCGTATTGGCGGGCCAGCTTGAAGTTGGCCTGAAACCACTCGCCGAGCCCCTCGTGCTGCACGATCTTCCATGACTCGTCGGCCACGTTGATCAGTCGCTCACGTCCAGGGCGCTCCGCCGTGCGCGAGAGCAGCGCGCTCATCCACGCGGCGGCGCACGCCATCAGGATGCCGAGGGCCGGTGAGTCGCGCACCGCATGCAGATCGAGCACCAGAAGCCGAGCATCGAGATCCAAGCCCGGGCTGGTCGGGCCGTCGAACATGCCGCGCAGCGCGCCGTCGCAGAGGTCCTGGAGCGCCAGCGCGGCGCGCCGGGCGCCGGCGGCCAGCCGCTCCGGGGAGCTGCGCACCCGCGCGGCCATTTCGGCCATCGGCGTGAACAGGAGCTCTGCGATTTGCGGCAGTGTCGGCTCGCCGAGGCCACGCGCGCGCAGCGTGTAGAGGGCCTCGCGGAGCGCGGAGGCTTCGATCTGGGTAAGCGGCTGGCCCATGGCGGTGACCGTCACGGCTCGCAGCAGCTCGAGCTGAGCGTGCTCCTCCGGGCGGGCGGCGAGCGGGTTCAGCCGCACTCCCCCGCCCGGCACGAGCGAGATCGGTCTCACGCCGACCGCCTGGCACAGCGGTCCGTATTCGCGCTTGATGTCGAGCACGAAGGCGCGTCGGCCAAACAGAAGCATCCGCCACAGGAGCGTCTTGACCAGAGCGCTCTTGCCCTGGCCGAGGGTTCCGAGCACGATCCCGTTCGGATCGTCGAGCGCGCTCTCGCCGTAGAGGACCCAGGGGTCGTAGCAGAAGGCACCACCGCTCGTGTCGCGGCCGACGAAGACGCCGCGGCCGCCGAGGCCGCCGGCGGCCATGAAGGGGTAGATCGACTGGGCGTGCCGGGTGGTGCACCGGTGTCCCGGTCGCTCAGCCATTCGCATGCTCACCGGAACCGCCTCCGCCGGCGGCGGCGCAGTAGCAGCGCCAGCGCGAGCAGTGCGCCGACGAGCGCCCACCCGCCGGCGCCGTAGAGGGCGGCCGGGCGCACGAACTCGTCATACAGGAGCCGAGCGAAGACGTAGTGCCCGACGTAAGTGAGCAGCGCGACGGCGAGCGGGCTCACCGCAGCCCCCGGCACAGCGGTAGCGTGAACGTGAACGCATCCGCCTGCTGTCCGTACATCCGGTGCAGCTCGAGGCGGGCGCGAGCGGCGTGCTCGCCGACCTCCGCACAAGCCCGCCGCAGCTCCTCGGGGTCGCGCCCGGAGACGGTTACGAAGCCGGCCAGCCGAACCTCGGCGTGACCGGCGGCCAGCTCGGCCTCACGGCGCAGCGTCGCCTCCTGCGCCTGGCGCTGGCGCGCCGTCTCCGATTGGCCGAAGCGCGCCCGCAGCTCGCGGTCGGCCCGGTCGCGCGTGACCGCCGCCTCGGCCTCGCGGGTCGAGCGCTCGGCGGCCAGCGGCTCAAAGGTCACCGCCACGGTCCGAACCACGCTCGAGCGTCCGAGCAGCGCGTCCATGAACATCGGCGAGACATCGATGCGCGGCCACGCGCCGATCCAGTAGGTGCTGTGCAGCGCGCCGTCGCTGCGGTAGCGCTCCCATCCGTCGTCGGTCCCGAGAGGCCAGGCGCCGGCCTCGGCAAGGCCGGTCCTCTCCGGATCGGCGGCCTCGAGCCCGGCGAGCTCGGCGCGGGCATACGGGTCGAACGCCGTCCGCAGCGTGCGGGCGAGCTGGCCAGCGCCGAGCGCGCCGAGGACCGCGACCTCGGCGGCCTCGAGGCCGACGGCGATCCGCTCGGTTTGCTCGAGCAGCGCGCGAACGACCCCGTCGGGACCTCGTTCGCGCACCCGGCGGCCATCCACCTGTACCGCCACCAGGATCTCGTGCTCCTGGGTCACCGTTGCCGTGGTTCCGATCAGCTCGAGGTAGGACTCGATCATCGGCGTGCCGCGGAGCGGGATCGCCGGGTCGCGCTCCTCGTGGAGCCACCGCGCCAGCTGATCGCCTTGCGCCGGTGCGGTGCGTTCGATCCACTGAATGCGGCGGACCGAGGTCCCGGCCGCGCCGGAGAGCACCAGACCCCACCGGCTAAGTCGCCGCTCCTGGGCGTCGGGATCGAGGAGCGAGAACGACACGACCCTGCAGGCCAGCGCCGCCGTCAGCCGGCGGCCCCGCAGCTCGGACAGCGCCCCGATCTTGCGGTCCCGGTAGTCAAGCTCGACGATCCGCACGCCGCATAGAGAGGCAGGAGGATCCGGCCCCACTGCTCCCAGCCGGGCGCCAAAGGCGTCGCGCGGCAGGTGGGCGGGAACGCCGCGGCTCGGAGCTTCCGAGCGGGACCGGCCACGTCCGGTGATGCGGCGAATCGCAAACGACACGCACACGGGCGCCCACTGCGCGATCGTCTGCCGGCCGAGCGGAGCGAACGCCAGTGCAGCCGTGGTGAGCACGAAGACGACCGCGGCGAGCGCGCCGGCCGCAGAGGGAGCGAGGTCGATGATCGCGATCGCGCCGACGGCACCGAATGCCATGACCGCGATCTGCGCCGCGCCGATCGGCCCGAACAGCCCGCGTTGCTCGACCGGTCCGAAGCGGTAGGTCAGTCGCTCCCGGCTCACAGCGGTGCCTTCTCGGATTGGCGGGCTGGTTGCGGCCCGCGATCCGCGGGCACCGGCGGGTGTGGCGTGGGTGCCGGGGGGTCCGGCGTGAGTGCAGGAGGATCAGGCGTGGGTGCCGGCGGGTCAGGCGTGGGTGCCGGAGAGTCAGGCGGGGCGCCCCGAGCGTTTCTGACCCCAGGCGACTGCCCCACACGCTCGCCGATGGTCGGCCCCAGAACGAGCGGCGAGCTCGACTGCACGACCGCCCCGGGAAAGGCACGCCTTACCGCCGCCCCGGCCTCCTCGTCGAGCGACGGATTGGTGGCGTCGATGGAGGAGCCAGGGGTCCCGGCCGAGGGCTCCCCGGTGGGCGGCGTTGGCTCCCGGGTGGGCGGCGCTGACCCCCCCGTGGGCGGCGCTAGCTCCCCGGTGGGCGGCGGTGGCTCCCCGGTGGGCGGCGGTGGCTCCCCGGTGCGCGGCATGGGCTCCGCGGTGGCGGATCGGCGGGCGCCGAGCGCTTCGGCGGCGGCGGCGTCGGAGCCCGCGGGCGCACCCGAGGCCTCCCGTGCGGGTGGCCGACTCGCTGTCTCCATTGGCGCCCGGGACGGCGTCTCACCGGCGTCACGCCGCAGACGCGCCGTCGTTGTCCTGGCCCAGTCGTGACTCAGGTGGCCGGCGGCGCCGGCGGTTTCCGCGGCGGTTCGGGCCGATCTCAGCGCCTCCGATCGCAGGGAGCCGGCCACGCCGGCGGCCAGCTCGGCGAGGGGGATCACTCTCAGCAGCGCCCACGGCGCGAATACGCCGAGCATGATCAGCACGAACCCTGCGAGCCACGACGCGGGACTGATCCTGTTCAGGCTCGCGTTCATCGCCGCGCCGCCGAGCGAGAGCACGGCGACGATCGCGAATTTGGAGAAGATCAGCGCGACCAGGACCTCGACCGCGCGAATCGCCCACCCGCGGCGAGCGGGCCAGACTAGCGCCGCGAAGGCAAGCGGCAGCATCAGGACGATCACGTACACGGCCGCCTCTCGCATGAGCAGCTCGGTCCACAGCACGAGCGCGCCGGCAACGGTGAAGACGCCAACCACGAAGCCCACGAACGGCGAGACGGACGCGGCCGTCAGCGAGGCGGTGGCCGAGGCCGCTCGTATGAGGACGTGTCCCCCATCGTTGCCGCTAGCCGTCGCGACGATGTGGGAAAGCTCATCGGCGGCCGCAAGCATGAGCATCGTCAACGGCGCTGCGACCCCGACCGCGAGGAGCGCCAGCGGCAGGTAGCCGAACGCGGCGCGGATCAGCAATGCGACGTCCGAACGCATCAGCGCCTGGATGGCGGCGGCGAACAGGAACGGAAGCGTGAGCACCGCGCCGATCCCTTCCATGCGCCAGTAAGTCGCGGAGAACCAGGCGCTGCGCAGCTGTGGAGAGACGGTTGCCGCCAACAGCGTTGCGGTTTGCCGCAGGGCGAATCGTGCCCCCAGCACGGCCCACAGTCCGACCGCCGCGGTTCCGATCCGCCGGGTTGCTGTGGCCGGGGCGCCGCTGTTGACAAGAGCTTTGACTGCGCCGGCCACGTGGCCGCCCAGCAACTTCCGGGTCGCGCCGATAAGCCGGCCTCCGTTCTGGACGGCGCCGCACGCCTTCCCGACCATCGTGCTGAGCGCTCCCGCGACGGTACAGACCGGCTTCAGATTCAAGGCCGCGGCCGGCGGAGCGGCGACTGCGCCCGCGCAGGCGACCGCGACGAACACGGCCACCGCGAGGCATCGGAGCGAGTGCCCCCGTCTCACTTGGCCGTTGTCCCGAGATGCTGAAAGAAGTTGACCAGTCCGGGCGCCGCTCCGACGATCAGCGCCGAGGCGCCGGAGACCAACACGGCCATCCGGCCACGGGCGGCGTAGTGATGATTGTGGGTGTGGGCGGCGACGGCCCAAATCGCGGAGCCGATGAACGCGCCAAGCAGGGCGATCGAGAGCGCCCAGGCCTCGGCGCCGTTGACGAGTTGCTGCAGGACATTGCTGCCCGGTAGCGCCGTCAGGCTCGGGTGCGCGCTGACGCCGATATGCAGTAACACCAGCATCCTCCTTTCAGATTGAGCCTAATTGAGTCCACACGAACCTAGCAATGCGAGGTGAGATTCGCTAGGCTTGACAGCATCAAATTAGTCTCAATTAGGTTCAGGAGGCTCCACACATGGATCGATCGCAGGCCTGGGCGTCCGCGTCTCGGCCTCGTCCTGCGCTCGCGGACGTCGAGGATCTCTACCGCGAGTTCTCGCGTCGCCTCGAGCGCCTCGTCCGTCACGGCGTGCGCGCGCCACAGCCGGTGATCGAGGATGCGTGCCAGTTCGCGTGGAGCCGGCTGATCGATCATCGCGAGCGGGTGTGCATGGAGACCGCGCCGGCGTGGCTGGCAACGACCGCGGTGCGCGAAGCGTTCAAGCTGTTGCGCCGTCGAAACCGCGAGGAATCTCTCGACGCGGCGGTTGACGAAGTTGGGGAGGCGAGCGTGCATCCGCGGAGCACCGCCACCGAAGATCTTTATGAGCAGCGGCAGAAGATCGCCGAGGTCAGGCGGCTACCGCTTCGCCAGCAGCGCCTGGTCTGGCTGCAGGCGCTAGGCCTGAGCTACGCGGAAATGGCCGCTCACGAGGGCGCGACGATGCGAACGGTCGAACGGCAGCTCGTCAGCGCGCGGCGGCAGATCCGCACCGCCCACATGGGCGACGTGTAGGCGTGAGAGCGAGTCGGCACGGCACCAGGCCGCGGCGGGGGGCTTTTGCACGTTGTGATGTGGCGTGGGTGCCTCGCGATTGGGCCGTCGGGGCGCCGCTTGCGCTGCGTAAGCCGTGCGTTGGTCTAACGCGCGCGGCCGCGCTTGCGCCGGCGCCGCTCCGCAGGGCTGAGCTTGCGCGGCTTGGCGCGCTGGCGTGAGCCGCTGCGCGAGGTCGGGTCGCCGGTCGCGGCAGCGACGCGGGCCCGGACGGGAGCGCGCCGGCGCGCGTCGCGCCAGATGAAGAAGCCGATGCCGCCGATGAGCAATAGCGCCCCGAGGGCGATCACCGCCACGCCGCCACCGCTGACGCCGCTCTCGCCCGCGGTCGTGGTGGTCGGGACGGCCGTGACGGTGGGGGCGACCGTCGGCGTCGTGGTCGTGGGCTGCGGGAGGCCGGGCGACAGCGGGTTGCCCGGTGACTGAGCGGCGGCGGAGCCCGGCACGGCGAGCGCCGCCGCGGCCGCGACAGCCACGGCGACCCGCATAACCCGTCCGCTGCACACCGACGCCATCGCGACCCGCAGAGCCCGTCCGCTGCTCACCGACGCCATCGCGACGCGCACCGCCCGCACCCGATCGCCCTAGGCGAGCGGCTGCTCCATCGCCGGGGTCTCGGGCGCGCTGACGTAGGGATGCTCGTCCTCCACCGACTCCTCGTGGTAGACGCTCTCGGCGTTGACCGCCCAGATGTCGTGGTGGGTCCCGAGAAGGATGTTGTCGACCGCGCGCATCGCGGTCAGCATCGAGTGGTCGGAGTTGTTGTACCGGTGCAGTCCGTTGCGCCCGACCTGCTGGAGGTTGTCGATGCCGTCGAGCCAGCGGCGGATCGTCTGCACCCGCTCGCCGTACTCGGCGTCGTACATCGGATACGCCTTGTGGACGCGTACGGCGAAGCCGAACTTGACCTTGTCGGCGCGGGCAAGCCCGAGTTGCTGGATCTCCTGGGTCGCCATCGCCACCAGATCGTCGTCCCTCATGCTCCAGAGCTCGTCGCCCTCGAAGCAGAAATACTCCATCCCGATCGACGCGTCGCTGTCGTTGGGGACCATCCACGGGCTCCAGGAGCGGAAGTTCTGGATCCGCCCCACCTGGACGTTAGGGTCGTGGATGTAGATCCAGTTGTCCGGGAAGAGGTCCTCGCCCTCGATCACCAGCGCGACGGTGAGGAAGTCGCGGTAGCGCAGGCCGCGCGCGGCGTCACGCACCTCGAGCGGCGCCTCGGGCTCGGTGATCCCCACCGTGGTCCGCAGTGGCAGCGAGGAGATGACGTGCGAGGGAGTGAGCCTCTCGCCGGCGGCCACCAGCTCGGACACCCGGCTTTCGGGCGAGACCCGCAGACGGGTCACCGGGGCGTTCAGGCGAACCTCGCCTCCGTAGGCGCGGATGTCGTCGGTCATCTGCTCCCACATCTGACCTGGTCCGTAGCGGGGATAGTTGAACTCGGAGATCAGCGACTTGATTTTGTTTCCGCGGTTGCCGACGAAGGCGGACTTCGCGGCGGCGAAGAACGACAGGCCCTTGATCCGCTGCGCCGCCCACTCGGAGCGGATCTCCGACGTCGAGACACCCCACACCTTCTCGGTGTAGGCCTTGAAGAACTGGTTGAACAGCCACCGTCCGAACCGGTTGGTGACCCAATCCTCGAAGGTGTCCTCGCGGCCCTTGGGCTTGGCCGCGGCATACAGGTAGGAGCCGAGCGCCTTGCTGAGGTCGACCGGTCCGAGCTTGCGAATCACGTCCATGCCCTGGAGCGGGTACTCGAGGAACTTTCCGTTCCAGTAGATGCGCGACTGGCGCGGCCGCTTCAGGAACTCCTCCTTCATGATCTCGTGCCAGAGAGCGTCGACCTCTTTGGCCTTGGTGAAAAAGCGGTGGCCGCCGAGGTCGAAGCGGTAGCCGTCGCGCACCTCGGTGCGCGCGATGCCGCCCACCTGGTCGCTCGCCTCGACCACGATCACCGGCTTGCCCGCCTTGGCGAGCAGGTAGCCCGCGGTGAGTCCAGCCGGACCACCGCCGATCGCCACGACCGGGCGCTCGGGGGTGATCGCAGCGGCACCGGGAGCGGCACGGCCTGGAGGCGTTGGCTGAAATTGGGGCATAGGCGTCAGGTGACTTTCTTGTACAGGAGGGCGCTGTTGGCGACGCAACAAGCGCCTCGGTAGGTACGAGGAGCCGATGCCACCGGCTCGAGGCTAGGGTCGGCCGCGAGGAGGGCTCCCCACTGGGCCGCGCGCCGGCGAACGAGTTGAGTCCATGGCGCCTCCCAGTTCTGTGCGCCTTCTGTCAAAGGTCGCACGAACAGGATTTGCTGTCCTGGCCTGAGGCTAGCAAGCAGGGGCGCGAGCGTCGCGCCGGGGTTGGCGCGCTGCAGGCGCGGCAGGGCGTCGACCCAGTCCATGTAGGTCGGATCGGCGACGGGCCCAATCGTGCTCGCGTAGCGCAGCCCGGACGGCAGGTAGTACCAGCTGAGCGGCGTCTGCTCTGGCTGGGCGACGACGACCAGATCGCCGCGGTGAAGCAGCGGCGTCATCTCACCGCTGACCTCTCGCATGTTGCTCTTGTACTGCGGGGCAAACGAAGCGGTATGGGCGAGGAAGACGAGCGAGGCGACGATCGCCACGACGCCGACGATGCGGGCCCGGGCGCAGCCCCACGCCGCGAGCAGCAGCATCGATGCCAGCACCGGCGCGAAGTAGCGCGAGACCCACGCCGGTGTGATCTGCGAGGAGGCCCAGGCCAGGAGCAGCGTGGCCGTGGGCAGCACGATCAGCGCCCACAGGAGCGTCGCCTCCCGCGTGCGCCGGTAGGCGCGCCCGAAGTACTCCACCAGCCCGATCACCGCGGCGATCAGCAGCGCCACCGTGATGCGGTCGCCGCCCAGCAGGTCACGCGAGATCTGCACCGGAGCTCCGAGCCGCGGCGAGTGGTCCCAGGGGGCGGCGGTGTGGGTGGCCTGGTAGAGGAAGTTCGGCAGCCAGGGCAGGAACAGCACTCCGGCGCCGACGAACATCATTACCGCGTCGCGGACGATGGCCCGGCGCTCGTCGCTGGCGAGATAGATCGGAATCAGCGCGATCGCAGCGCCGACGCCGAAGAAGATCCCCCAGGCGTGCGTGTAGAGCATCAGCGACTGGGCGACCGCGAAGACGATCAGGTACCAGCGCCGGCGAAACACGAACGCGTGCAGGAACGCCGCGGTGGCGATCAGCCCGAGCAGGCCCATTAACTCGTACATGCGGGTCTCCTGGGCGTATTCGGTCAGCCACGAGCTGGACGCAAACAGCACCGCCGCCATCAACCCGGCCCGCGGGCCGAACAGGCTCCAGCCCGCCCACAGCGCGACCGGGATGGTGAGCAGGCCGAACACCAGCGGGAGCGCATGGGTGGCGGCCTCGCTGGTGCCGAACACGCTCATCCACACATGGAGCATCAGGTAGAACAGCGGCGGCGAGCCGTCGTGGCGGAGGATCCCCGGGATCGCACTGAGCGAATGCGAGGCGATGCCGGTGGTGATCGCCTCGTCCATCCAGAACTGGCCGCCGATGAAGCGCGTGCGCACATACGCGGAGCCCGCCACCAGGACGAGCAGGAACACTCCGACGCTCAGCCAGGTGGGCAGCCGACGCAGCCCCTCGGGCAGCCGCACGTCGGTCTGGGGCAGGACCGTGCGTCGAGGGGGAGCGACCGTCGCGGCCATCTACCCGACTCCCTTGGCGCTGCAGGTGGTGAAGACGCGGAAGGTGCGGTTGTGGACGATCAGCCGGTAATGGGCCCCCGCCCGCTCCCAGGCGGCGATCTGCTCGGGCAGCGGCAGCAGGGTCGAGTTCGACTGGGCACGGTTCTGCAGGAGCACGTTCGGCCACGGCGCTCCGACCAGGCCAAGCGGGGTGGCCGTGATCCGCGCGGTCGGGACGCCCAGGTTCCAGGCCGCCATCGGCACCTGGAAGCCCTCGGTCATGATCGAGCCGCAGCCGAGCAGGGCGCTCCGCCCGCCGGCTTTCCGGATCGCGGCCGTCATACCAGTGCGCAGGCGCGCCTGGTAGACGAGTGCGCGGTGGACGCGCGGAATGCTGACCACGTTGTGGCCGATCCACGGGGGGACGGCGAGGAACAGGGCGACGCCCACGAACGTGGCGGCGGGGAGGGCGAAGCGCTGCGCGGCGAGCCTTCGCGCCGAGCGCGCGCGCTCGGACAACGCCAGCCGGCTCAGCAATCCCGCCACGGCCTCGATGAACCAGCCCCAAGCGACGCCGCCCGCGATCGCCACCGGCGCGGTGCCGAGCACCAGGTAGCGGTTGTTGCCGGAGAAGCCGGCCTGCGTCTCGACCGCGATGCCGAGCCACCAGACGAAACCGAACACGCCGATCACGATCAGCGCGATCCGTGCCTTGACGGGGGCGCTGAGCGACCCGTGGCGCCACGTGTCGCGCGTCCGCCACAGCCCGGCCACCGCCACCGCCACCGCGATGATCGCCGGCACCTTCACTCGGTTGAGCACCGCGATCCACGCCTCCTTGCGGAACACCGTGCAGACCGGGCAGCTGGTGAAGGCGGCGCTGTTGGAGCGCGGATGCTGGGCCCGGTTGACGCCCCGCAGGAGGTGGCCCGAGCCCCACAGCTCGGGCAGGAACCAGAGCACCGGGATGAGCGCGAACAGCGCCACCACCAGCCTGCGGGCGCCGGGATCGCGCCAGAACAGATAGAGGCCGTACGGGCCCCAGAAGAACCACAGCTCCGGCCGGTCGAGCGCGGCGAAGAACCCGACCGCGAACGCCTGACGCCGGGCGCCGAGCAGGTGGCGCTCGAACGCGATCAGCACCAGCGCGGTGGCCAGCCCCTCCGAGTACCCGAGCGCGTTGTCGCTGACGAAGCCGCTCGAGTTGATGAGGCTGCCGGCGGCGATAACGCCGGCCAGGAGCGGCGGCACGGCGACCCACAGGCGAGCCGCGCCGGTCACCGCCGCCGGCACGACGGCGAACGCTTGGGTCAGGCGCCAGGCCAGGCGGAATGCCATCACCACGGTCATCACCGCGCCCGCCCGGGCGATGACGAGCCAGAGGTCCGGCTGCGCCTTGCCGAACAGCGCGAACACGGTGGTGAACAGCATCGGCAACGGCTTCCACGACGGGCCACCGGTGGTTTGCAGGTCCAGGTGGATGACCTCGTGGCCCCACACCAGCCACGCCCAGGGGTCGTAGCTCGGCGTCGAGGGAATCAGCAGCGACAGCGCGGCGATGACCAGCGCCACTCCGCCCAGCGCCACGTAGAACCGTCCGCCGTCGAGCAGGTCGGTGGTCCGCAAGCTAGGCGCCGCCCAGCGGGCGGGCGCGGCCGGTGTGGTCAGCTCTGCGGTGGGAACAGACACGGGACGGACATGAATGGTGCCGCGCCCGTAAGTTCTACGCACGACGGCGGACACAGACGAGCCCGCGCAGCGGGCGCGGGCGGTGACGCGCTGATTCTAGAGGCCAAGCGCCCGGCACGCCGTGGGCGAGCGGGTCGCGGCGCTGTGCCGACTACCCGCTGACGCCGTGTGCGATGCAGTCCTCGACCTCCTTGAGCATCTGATCCGAGGCCCGCTGGGGGAAGACGAGCGCGCTTCCGATCACCTCCGCTCCCGGGTCGCGGCCCGCGATCTGGTTTGCCTGAGCAGCGCCGGGAGTGGGCGTGAAGCGCACGTACGGGCCGTACGGCGCCGCGCCGATCTGCAGGCCGGTCGTGCCCACCTTCCGGACCTCGAGGTGCTTCTGGCGCAGGCACTGAATGTGGTCGCTGGGGCTGGTGCGGGGGTCGTTGACCCTGCCGCGGCTGACCGCCGCGGAGGAGCCGGTCTGGGCGGCCGGCTTGACGTGGATGGCTCCGCAGCCGGCCAGCGAGATCGCGGCGAGGCTCGCCACCGCCGCGAGCTTCGCAGAGGACATGGGGGACAGGGTAGAGGATCATGCCGGTGTGATCGCCGCCGCCGCCCTGACCGGACCCGTGCCGAGGCTCGGGGTGCTCGCCCTCGCCGCGCTCGTCGGCGGCGCGCTGCTGGCCGGCTCGGTGCGCGGCCGCGCGCTGGCCATGCTCGGCGCACTCGGCCTCGCTCCGGTGCTGCTGCTGGCGGACATCTGGCACTCGCCCCAGCTCGGCTCGGTCCACCGGCATCCGCTGGCGGCGGCGCTCGCGGCGGTGGTCGCGCTCGCCGTGCTCGCAGCGGTGGCCAGGGAGATGTCCCGCCGGCCGTGGCTGGTCGGGGTGCTTGTCGTGCTCGCGCTGCCGTTCCGAGTCCCGATCGAGGCCGGCGGCACGACGTCGAACCTACTCGTTCCGCTGTACTTCGTGGTTGGTGCCGGATCGCTCGCCGTCGCCGTGCCGGCGCTGCGGACGGGGGACAGAGCGCCAGCACGCGCAGGGTGGATCGAGCGCCTGCTCGCCGCCTACGTGGGCGTGTATGCGCTTCAGTCGGTCTACTCCGCCGACTTCGAGAAGGCGCTGCAGCAGATGGTGTTCTTCTACGCGCCGTTCGCGCTGATGCTGTGCCTGCTGCGGGAGCTGGCGTGGGACCGGATGCTCGTGCGCCGCTGCCTCGGCCTCCTGGCCGGGATGGCCGTGGTGTTCGCGCTGCTCGGCTTCGTCGAATACGCAACCAAGACCGTGGTCCTGAACCCCAAGCTGGTGGTCCAGAACGATCTGCACGCCTACTTCACGGTCAACTCGGTGTTCTTCGATCCCGACATCTTCGGGCGGTTCCTCGCCCTGGTGATGATCATGCTGGCCGCGGTGCTGCTGAGCTCCCGGCGGCGCAACGAGCAACTCCCCGTCGTGGCCGCGCTGGCCGTCCTGTGGGGCGGTCTCGTACTGACCCTCTCGCGCTCGAGCCTGGCAGCGCTGCTCGTCGGCCTTGGCGTCCTCGCCACGCTGCGCTGGCGGCCGGCGCGCACGCTCTACGTGGCCGCGGTGGTGATCGTCGCGGGGGCGCTTGCGGTGGCCGCGTCGCCGAACACCTTCGGGCTCAACCAGGGTCTGAACGGAGCCTCGAGCGGCCGGGCCGGGCTCGTCAGCGGCGGGGTGCGGATGTTCGGGCAGCGTCCGCCGTGGGGCTACGGCTCGGGCGCCTTCGTCACCGAATACCGCCGCCAGCACCCGGCGACTTCGACCACGCTGGCCGCCTCGCACACGATCCCGATCACAGTCGCCGCCGAACAGGGCCTGATCGGCCTGGTCGTCTACGCCGCTCTGGTGCTGGTCGCCGTGGCGACTTTGCTGCGCGGCGCCCGCGGCGACCCGGTTCGGGGCGCGATCGCCGCCGCCTTCCTGGCGCTGGTGTTCCACACCATGCTCTATGCGGATTTCCTCGAGGATCCCACCGCGTGGGCGCTGCTCGCGATCGGGGTGGCGCTGGCCAATCGCCCGCCGCCGGCGCGCCGCCGGCAGGCGGCCGCCTCGCGGCGGCAGAAGGCTGTCGCGGCGGCGTGAGCGGCGGCCTCCGGCGCCGACGAGCGCGTCCCGGGGCGCGACGGGCGCAGCCGCTTGAGATCTCCGGCGCCCGGGTAGCCGTGCCCATGAGATGCACGGCGAAAGCGGCTTCAGCAAGTCCTACCCGGCCGTCGCCGGGTCGGTCGCCCGCGGGCGCGAGGACCTCGTGGCGCTGGCGCGGGCCGCCGGCGCCGAAGAGCAGAAGGTGGAGGCCGTCCGCCTCGCCGCGTCCGAAGCGCTGACCAACGCGGTCGTCCACGCGTACGCCGGCGGTGAAGGGCAGGTCCACGTCACCGGGGCGGCCAACGACGGCGAGCTCTGGATGCTGGTCGCCGACGACGGCGTGGGCCTCGACGCCCGCGTGAGCAAGCCGGGGCTCGGCATGGGTCTCGCGCTGATCGCGTCGGTGGCCGACTACTTCGCGGTGGTCAAGCGGTCGAGCGGGGGCACCGAGATCCGAATGCGCTTCGCGCTCGGCGCCGCCTGCGGCTCGCGTCCGGGCTACCGGCGCGGGTCGCTCGCCTCGGCCAACGCGCCGGCCTGACCGCGCTTCTCCACCAGTACGTAGTGCTCGCGCCGCTCGACCACGGTCACGGCCTCGGGCAGCTCGTGTCCGGCCACTACGACGAAGCGCCGGGGGTACGCGCGGACGCGCTCGTA
>JAFAXX010000164.1 GCA_019240655.1 Solirubrobacterales bacterium | reverse complement strand
GGGCGCCGACGACGTGCTCGTGCGGGTCCATTCCGAGTGCCTGACCGGGGATGTGTTCCACTCGCTGCGCTGCGATTGCGGGGAGCAGCTCGAGTCGGCGCTGTCGATGATCGAGCGCGAGGGTCGGGGGGTGCTCCTGTACCTGAGCCAGGAGGGCCGCGGCATCGGCCTGCTCAACAAGCTGCGCGCCTACAGGCTCCAGGAGGAGGGGCTCGACACGGTCGACGCGAACCTCCGGCTCGGGCTTCCGGCCGATCTCCGCGACTATGGCATCGGCGCGCAGATCCTCGCGGATCTCGGGCTGACCACGATCCGGATCCTCACCAACAACCCGAAGAAGATCTCCGGGCTGGCCGGCTACGGGCTGTCGGTGACCGACCAGATCCCGATCCAGCACATCCCCAACCCGCACAACGAGGCGTATCTGCGGACCAAGCGCGAGCGCCTCGGGCACACGCTGCACCACCAGGGTCTGGCGCTCGACGAGGAGATGCTCCACGTCGAGCACGAGCACGACCTCGAGCGCCGCCAGCCGGACGGATGACCCGGGTCGCACTGTGCGTGGCCCGCTTCTACGAGGAGCTGGCCGACAAGCTCGAGTCCGGCGCGCGCGAGGCGCTCGGCGACGCCGAGGTCGACCGCTTCGACGTCCCGGGCGCATTCGAGCTGCCGCTGATCGCCCGGTATGCCGCCCAGTCGGGCCGGTACGAGGCGGTCGTCTGCCTCGGGGCCGTGATCCGCGGCGAGACCGATCACTACGACTACGTGTGTGGCGAGGCGGCGCGCGGTATCCAGCAGGTGCAGCTGGAGACGGGTGTGCCGTGCGGTTTTGGCGTGCTCACCGTGAACACGATGGACCAGGCGCTCGAGCGGGTAAGCGGCGGTGGCAAGCGTGACACCGGCCGCCACGCCGCCGAGGCGGCGCTCGCGTCGCTGGCGGTCAAGCATGAGCTGGCGGGCCGTCGCGGCGCGGCCGGGTTCCGGGTCTAGCGAGGGGCCTCGCTCCGCTCGGCGTCCGTGGGTCCATGCGACCCCGTCCGGACGGGGTTGGACGGACCCACGGACGCTGCCGCAGGCAGCCCCCTAATGGCCCGGCTTGCCCGCGTGCTTGGCGGCCTTGCCGGGACCGGCGCCCTTGCCGGGACCGGCGCCGTTGCCGTGCTGCTGCGCCTTGTGGCCGAGCTCGCGCAGCGCCGACTGCAGCTCGGTCCGCACCGTGCCGGTCTGGTTGGGGATCTGCAGTCGCCGGGAGAGCACCTGAGCGGCCGCGGCGGGGTGGCCGGCCAGCCGCAGGGAGCGGCCGAGGTTGTAGAGCGCGTAGGCGTAGGTGAGGCTGTCCGGCGCCGCGGCGGAGACCGCGCGGCGCAGCGCCGAGATGGCAGCCGTGTACTCGCCCGCGTGCATCTCCGAGTACCCCTCCGCGTTGAGGGCGGCGGCCGTCGGCGCCGTCGTGCCCGCCGCGAGCGTCGGCGTGGTGGCGGTCGTGGTCCGGACGCTCGGGATCGTGGCCGGCGGGGCCTCGACGGTGCTGGCGGCCGCCGGACTCGGCCTCGGCTTCGCCCTCGCCGTCGCCTTCGGCTTCGCCATCGGGGCCGCGGTCACGGTCGCGGCGGAGTGGGTCCTGGGCGGCGCCGTCGCGCGCGGCGGCGCCGACCGCCGCTGCGGGCCACCGCCCCCGGTGACGCCGCTCGCCAGCACCACCACGGCGAACAGCGCCGCCGCGAGCGCGGCCAGAGCGAGCGACCGGCGGGTCGACGGGCGTGCGGGCCGCGCGACCGGTCCTCGCGGCGCCGCCGCGGCGGGCGGAGCGGACGCGGCCGGGATCAGCCGGCGCCGGCGCGCTGGGGCGTGAGTCAGCGCGGACTCGAGCGCCCCCGCGAACGCGCCGGCGGTGCGCCAGCGATCCTCCGGCCGCTTGGCCATCCCGCGGGCCAGCACGGCGTCGGCGGCGCGCGGCACCCGCGGGTTGCGCCGGCTCGCGCTCGGCGGCGGCTCCTCGACGTGCTGACGAGCCTGGGCGGCGAGCTGGCCGGCCGAGAACGGGCGCTCGCCCACCAGCAGCTCGAAGGCGGTAACGGCGAGCGCGTAGCGGTCGCTGGCCTCGGTGGCCGGGCGCCCCAGCGCCAGCTCGGGCGCGATGTAGGCAGCGGTGCCGAGCACCGTGCCCGTGTAGGTGATCGAGTCGTCGGTGGCGAGCCGGGCGATCCCGAAGTCGGCCACGTGCACGCGGCGGTCGGTGTCGAGCAGCAGGTTGACCGGCTTGATGTCCCGGTGTACGACGCTCCGGGCGTGGGCGTAGTCGAGCGCCGCCGCGGTCTGCCGCAGCCACTCGAGCGCCTGCTCTGGCGCGACCTCGCCGAGGCGGAGCACGTCCGCGACCGTGCCGCCGGCCAGGTACTCCATCACGATGAAAGCAGGTCGCGGGGCGGCCTCGTCCTCGCGCCGGGCCGCCTCGCCGACGTCGAAGATCGTGACGATGTTGGGGTGTCCCGAGAGGCCGGCCGCGACGCGGGCCTCGCGCTTGAACCGGCGCACGGCCGTCTCGTCGTGCGCATAGGCCTCCGAGAGCAGCTTGATCGCGACCCGGCGGCCGAGCGCCCGGTCCTCGGCGCACCAAACCGACGCCATGCCACCGGTGGCCACGCGGCGGACGAGCTCGTAGCGCTCCGGCAGCTCGAGGTCCGCCGGCAGGCTCGTTCTGGTGCCCATCGCCCGTGTCATACCCAGCGCTTCCGGTTCAAAAGCTAAGGTGCGGCTATACTCGCCCGCCGATGTCCAAGGTCTGTCACGTCTGCGGGAAGGGCCCGTCGTTTGGGCACAGCCGGAGTCACTCGATGGTGGCCACGAAGCGCCGCTTTGATCCTAACCTACAGCGGGTCCGGATCGACGACTCGGGCACGCCTCGGCGCGTCTACGTCTGCACCCGCTGCCTGAAGGCGGGCAAGGTCGTCAAGGCCGGCTGAGGGCGTTGAGCGCGCCCGCGGCCACTCCGTGACGGCGGGTCCGCGGGTGTCCGACCCCAGCATCGTTCGGTTTCGCGCGATCGTCGAGGCCGGGCTGGCCGCGCTCGAGGCGCGCCGCGAGGAGGTCAACGACCTGAACGTCTTCCCCGTGGCCGACGGCGACACCGGCGACAACATGGTGTTGACCCTGAGGGCCGTCCTGCAGGAGCTCGACCGCCTGGCCGGCGCGTCGGAGGAGCGGACGATCGACGACATCGGCCGCGAGGAGATCGTCGCCTCGGTCGCTCGGGCGGCGCTGCTCGGTGCCCGCGGCAACTCGGGCGTGATCCTCTCCCAGCTGATCCGTGGCGCCGCCGAGGAGCTGGCGAGCCGGCCGGGCGAGCTGGTCGATCCGGTGCTGATCAGCGCCGCTCTGGCGCGTGCCTCCGACCAGGCCTACGGCTCGGTGCGCGAGCCGGCCGAAGGGACGATTCTCACCGTGGTGCGGGAGATGGCCTCGCGGGTCGCCTCGCAGCTCGCCCACATGCCCGACGCCCGGCTCGGGCGCAGCGCCACCGACGCCGAGCAGGACGCGCTGATCGCCGAAGTGATCGAGCGGGCGGTGCAGGCGGGGCAGGATTCCGTCCGGCGGGGGCCCGACCTCCTCCCGGTGCTGCGCGACGCAGGCGTCGTCGACGCCGGGGGGTACGGCCTCACCGTCCTGCTGGCCGGGATCGTCGGCGCGTTGCGCGGCAGCGAGCCCCCGCCAGTCGATCATCACGAGGCGGCGCGAGTCACCTATCCCCACCACTCCTCCTCGACCTATCGCTACTGCACGAACTTCGCGGTCACCGGCACCGGCCTCGAGCAACGGCGGTTCGCCCCGATGCTCGAGCAGCTCGGCGACTCGGTGCTCGTGGTGGGCGATCAGACCACCCTGAAGGTTCACGTGCACACCGACGATCCCGACGCCGCGACCGCGGTGTTCGACAGCGCCGGAGTGATCTCGCATCTCGACGTCGCGGACATGCGGGCGCAGATCGAGGAGCGCGACGAGCGCCTCGGCGACGGGTCGTCCGAGCCGCTCGCGAAGTGCGGCGCGCTCGCGGTGTGCGTCGGCGACGGGATGCGGGCGCTGTTCGAGAGCTTCGGGGTGCGGGTGCTCGACGGCGGCCCGACGCTCAATCCCTCCACCTACGAACTGCTCGCGGCGATCCACGCGATCGCCGCCGAGGAGATCGTGGTGCTGCCGAACAGCGCCAACGTGGTGATGACAGCCGAGCGGGCGGCCGAGCTCTCCGACAAGACGGTGCGAGTGGTGCCCACCCGCTCGCAGCAGGCCGGCCTGGCTGTGGCGGTCAGTCTCGACCCCGGCCGCGGGGCGCCCGCGAACGCCGACGCGATGGCGCGCACGCTCGAGCGGGTGCGCACCGGCGCTGTGGCCCCGGCCGCTCGCGACGACGCGCACGGCCGTTTCCGCGAGGGCGAGGCGGTCGGCTTCATCGAGGAGAAGATCGTCGCCTGGGGCAACCCCCGCGAGGCGCTGCGCGCGGTGCTCGAGGGCCTGGCCGAGAACGCGGAGCTGATCACCTGCCTGCGCGGCGTGGAGGCGCCGCTCGATGACGACACCGTGCAGGCGCTGGCCGCCGGCGAGGTCGAGTTCGAGCTCTCCGACGGCGGCCAGCCAAGCTACTGGTGGTTGCTGTCGGCTGAGTAGCCCATCATTCCCGGCATGGTCCCCGCGGCATTCGCCTCCTCGCGCACGCTCGACGGCGACCAGCTCGAGGAGGCGCCGGCCTCCTATCCCCGGCCCTCACGATTGGCCGCGCCGCTGAAGCTGGCGGGCGCCAAGGCCCAGCAGGCGGCGGCTCATCTCGGGCTCGAGTGCGTCGGCGACCTCCTCGAGCATCTGCCCCGTGACCGCCGCGAGGCGCGTTCGGTCGCCGAGCTGATGGCCGGAGAGACCGCCACCGTGGTGGTCGAGGTGCGCTCGATCTCCGCGCGCTCGGTGCGCCGGCGGACGATGCGCCCGCTCGTTGAGGCGGTGGTCGCCGATGAGACTGGCGCGATGAAGGCGACCTTCTTCAACCAGCCGTGGCTGGCCGAGCGCTATCCGCCCGGAACCCGGGTGGTGCTGCACGGCAAGCTCTCGGGCCGCGGGCGCTTCTCCGTCCAGACGCACGCCCGGACCGGCGAGGCGGTGGCGACCGCGGACGCCGCGGTGGCCCACTATCCGGCCACCGAGGGGCTGTCCTCGACCCAGATCCTCGCCCTCGTGCGCGAGCACGCATCCGCGCTGGCCGATGTGATCGAGCCCCTTCCGGCGGCGCTTCGGGTGAAGGAGCGGCTGCCCGACCGCCCGGCGGCGCTCGCCGCCGCGCACTTCCCCGGACACGGAGCCGACCTCGAGCTCGCCCGCGGCCGGCTGGCCTTCGACGAGCTGCTGCTCGCCCAGCTCGCGCTGCTGCGGCGCCGGCGCCGCCGAGAGGAGGCCTCGGCGGCGCCGGCGCTCGACGCAGCGCGCTCGCTCACCGCGCGCTGGCTCGGTCACTCGCTGCCGTTCTCGCTCACCGGTGACCAGGAGCGCGCCCTGGAGACGGTCGACGCCGACCTGGCCCGGCCGCAAGCGATGCAGCGGCTGTTGATGGGCGAGGTCGGATCGGGCAAGACGGTGGTCGCGCTCCACGCGATGCTCCGCGCAGTCGAGCACGGCTTTCAGGCCGCGCTGATGGCCCCGACCGAGACGCTGGCCGAGCAGCACTTCGCCACCGTGGGATCGCTGATGCCGGGCGAGGTCGTGCCGGCGGGGCTCCTGACCGGCTCGACTCCCGCACGCCGGCGCTCGGACCTGCTCGGGAAGCTGGCCAGCGGGGAGCTCTCGCTGATCGTCGGGACGCACGCGCTGATCGAGGAGGGCGTCGAGTTCGCCCGCCTGGCGGTCGCGGTGGTCGACGAGCAGCACCGCTTCGGGGTGCGCCAGCGCGCCGCGCTCGACGCCAAGGGGTTCGCCGGTCTCAGCCCGCACGTGCTTCACATGACCGCCACGCCGATCCCCCGGACCCTGGCGCTGGCCGGCTACGGCGACCTCGATTTCACGGTGCTGCGCGAACTGCCGCGCGGGCGGCGCCCGATCGAGACGTTCTTAGCCTCGAGCGAGCGCGAGCGGGCGCGAGCCTACGAGCGGATCCGCGAGGAGCTGCGCGCCGGACGCCAGGCGTTCGTGGTCTGTCCGCTCGTGGCCGAGTCGGAGCTCCTGCAGGCGCGCGCCGCCACCGCGGAGTTCGAGCGCCTGCGCAGCGGCGAGCTCCGCGACTTCGGGGTCGTGCTGCTGCACGGCCAGATGGCGAGCGCCGCCAAGCACGACGCGATGGCCGCGTTCGCATCCGGCGCGGCCGACGTGCTGGTCGCCACCTCGGTGATCGAGGTCGGGATCGACGTCCCGAATGCCACCGTGATGCTGGTCGAGGACGCCGACCGCTACGGGATCTCCCAGCTGCACCAGCTGCGGGGCCGGATCGGCCGCGGCGCGCACGCGTCGGTCTGCCTGCTGTTCGGGCCCCGCGAGTCCGCGCGCCTGCGTGCGCTCGCCGCTTACAGCGACGGCTTCAAGCTGGCCGAGATCGATCTCGAGCTGCGCGGCGAGGGCGAGCTCGTAGGCACCCGCCAGTCCGGGCTGGCCCAGTTCCGGGTGGCCGAGCTGCCGCGCGACGCCGGGCTGCTCGGGCGGGCGCGGGCGTGGGCGGAGCGGATCGCGGCCGCCGACCCCGAGCTTGCCGAACCGGAGAACGCCCTGCTCGCCGACGCGCTCCTGGCCGCCTACGGCGAAGAGGCGCGCGCGCCGATCCGGGCCTGAGCGGACGCGGCGCCGTGCGGGTGATCGCCGGGCAGTTCCGCGGCCGCCCGCTCGTGGCGCCGAAGGGCCGCGACACCCGCCCGACCTCCGACCGCGTGCGCGAGGCGCTGTTCTCGATCCTCGCGCCGGTCGCCGGCACGCGCGTGCTCGACCTGTTCGCCGGCTCCGGCGCGCTGGCCATCGAGGCCGTTTCCCGCGGTGCCGTCGCCGCCACGCTGGTCGACTCCTCGGCGGCGGCGATCGCGGCCGTCAGAGCCAACCTGGCCGCCCTCGGAATCGACGCCGAGGTGCATCGCCAGTCGGCGCTGGCCTTCCTCGAGTCCGCACGCGAGCGCGCGCGTCAATACGATCTCGTGTTCCTCGACCCCCCATACCGCCGCGCGAGCGCCCTTGCCGGGCCGCTCTCGGCGGCGCTGGAGCCGGTGCTCGCGCCGGGGGCCCGCGTCGTCACCGAGAGCGACCGGCGAGCTCCGCTGGAGCTCGGAGGGCTGACCCGGTTCGACGAGCGGCGTTACGGCGACACCCTGATCCGCATCCACCATGGCTCCCGATAACCGAGTCGCGCTCTGTCCCGGCACGTTCGATCCGGTCACCTACGGACACCTCGACGTGATCGCCCGCGCTTCGGCGATGTACGACAAGGTGATCGTGGCGGTGGTCAACCTCCCGTGGCGCAAGGGCGGAACGGTGTTCAGCACCGAGGAGCGAATCGGATTCGTGCGCAACGCCACGAGCGATCTGCCCAACATCGAGGTGGAGCCGTTCCGGGGGCTCCTCGTCGCCTTCGCCCTCGAGCGCGGGGCGATGGCGATCGTCAAGGGCCTGCGCGCGATCTCCGACTTCGAGTACGAGCTCGAGATGAATCAGCTCAACCGCCGCCAGGCGCCCGACGTGGAGTCCGTTTACCTGATGGCGTCGGCCAAGTACAGTTTCCTGAGTTCAAGCGGTGTCAAGGAGCTGGCCACGTTCGGCGGCGACATCACCGACCTGGTGCCCCACGAGGTCGCCGGGGCCCTGCAGGAACGGCTTGGCCGCTGACGAAACAGAGGTTCTGCGAATGGACGTCCTTGTATTGATCGACAAGCTGGACGATCTCGTCCACAACGCCAAGCCGGTCCCGCTGACCGATCAGGTGCGTGTCGACAAAGAGGAGATCTACGACATCCTCGACCAGATGCGTGCGACGATCCCCGAGGAGATCAAGCAGGCCCGCTGGATCGTCAAGGAGCGCCAGGAGATGCTCGCCGAGGCCAAGCGCGAGGCCGAGCGGATCGTAAAGGAGGCGCGCGACCGCCAGGATCGCCTGATCTCCGAGGAGGAGATCACCAGGCACGCCGAGCGCGCCGCCGAGGACATCATCGAGGACGCGCACGCCCGCGGGCGGGAGATCCGCCTCGGCGCCGAGGACTACGCCGACGAGGTGCTCAACACGCTCGAGGTCAACCTCTCCAAGTTCATCGCCGCGGTGCGGCGGGGGCGCGAGCGGCTGGCCGGCAGGGAAGAGGAGCCCGCCGAGGTCGGTTAGCCGAGGCCCGGCCGTGGCCCCCCGAGGTCGGTTAGCCGAGGCCCGGCCGTGGCCCGCCGAGGTGGGTTAGCCGTGGCCGCCCGCGTGATCGAGGTCCTCGACACGGACATCACCCGGCTCGAGGTCGACGCGATCGCCAACGCGGCCAACACCGACTTGCGGCACGGCGGAGGCGTCGCCGGTGCGATCGCTCGCGCCGGCGGGCCGGCGATCGATCGGGAGAGCCGTGCCCGCGCGCCGATAGGCCTCGGCGAGGCGGTCGAGACGAGCGGCGGCGAGATGCCCTGCCGCTGGGTGATCCATGCCGCGACGATGGAGCTCGGCGGTCCGACCTCGGCGGAGATCATCCGCCGCGCGACCGCGGCCACCCTGCGCCAAGCCGACGCGCTCGGCGCCCGGTCGCTGGCGCTGGTGGCGTTCGGGACCGGAGTCGGCGGCTTCTCGGTGGACGAGGCGGCGCGGATCGAGGTCGAAGAGGTGCGCCGGCGCCTCGAGGCGGGCAGCGGGCTGGAACGAGTGGTGTTCGCAGTCCGCGGCGACGCCGCGCGCGAGGCGTTCGAGCGCGCCTTGGCGGCCGGGTGAGGCCGGATCGGCCTCAGCGCGGCTCGGCCTCAGCGCGGCTCGGCCTGAGCGCGGCTCGGCCTCAGCGCACCTCGAACGACTCGAGCGCCTCGGGCGGCTCCTCGTGGACCTCGACCTGCTCCACGTCCGCGTGGGGCGGCCCGTCCCGCAGGAAGCGCAGGACCTGCTCGACCGCGTAGGGGTGGCCCTCGAGTACCGCCTCGACCGCTCCGTCGGGCCGGTTGCGGACCCAGCCGTTGACGCCATGGCGCCTGGCGGACTCGCGCGTCGAGTCGCGGAAGAAGACGCCTTGCACGTTTCCGTGTACCACGGCCCGGCGTCGGATCAGGTCCTCTGACACACCGGCGATTCTGGCAAGCGGCGGCAAGCGATCGGCAGCCGCGACCACGATCCGCTCCGCCGCGGCGGCGGGGTTCCGTCCGCCGCGCGCGCCATCCTCGCGCCATGAATGCAATCTGGCTGCTCATCGGGCTTTTCGCCGGCGCCGGCATCGTGCTGCTCGCGCTCCGTTCACGCCTTCGCTCGCTCGCCGCGGAGGCCGCCCGCGCCGGCGCCCTGGAGCAGGATCTCGTTCGCGCTCGCGCGGATCTCGAGCATGAGCGCGCCCGGGCGGAGGAGCGGCTGGCGACGGTGAACGACGCCGAGCAGCGACTGTCGGCTTCGTTCAAGGCGCTGAGCGCCGAGGCGCTGCAGTCGAGCCTGGCGCAGCTCTCGCAGCTCGCCCGGGCTCAGCTCGACGCCGCCCAGGCACAGGCCAAGGGCGAGCTCGATCAGCGGCGGCAGGCAGTTGAGCAGCTCGTCGCGCCGCTGAAGGAGCAGCTCGGCCGTGTCGATGCGCAGCTGCTGCGGCTCGACCAGGAGCGCCGAGAGTCCCGCGGCCGGCTCGAGGCCCAGCTGCGGACGCTGACTGAGACGGGGGAGAAGCTCCGGACCGAGACCGGCGCGCTGGTCACGGCGCTGCGCAAGCCGAACATGCGTGGGCAGTGGGGACAGATGCAGCTGCGCAACGTTGTCGAGCTGGCGGGAATGGTGAGGTACTGCGATTTCCTCGAGCAGTCGTCGCTCGTCGGCGAGGAGACCACGCTGCGTCCCGACCTCGTGATCAACCTGCCCGGTGGAAAGCACGTGGTCGCCGACGCCAAGGCGCCGCTGCAGGGCGTGCTCGACGCCTACCAGGCTCGTGACGAGGAGGAGCGTCAGCGCCACCTCCGAGACCACGCGCGGCTGCTGCGCAAGCACGTGAAGATGCTGGCCGACAAGTCGTACTGGTCAGGCCTCGACTCCTCGCCGGACCTCGTCGTCATGTTCCTGCCCGGCGAGCATCTGTACGGCGCTGCGCTCGACGCCGACCCGGCGCTGATCGAGGACGCGATGGCGCGCCGTGTCCTCATCGCGACGCCCACCACGCTGCTCGCCATGCTCCACGCCGTCGCCTATGGCTGGCAGCAGGAGCGCGTGGCCGAGTCGGCCCAGGCGATCTCCGAGCTGGGCCGCGAGCTCCACGGCCGGCTGGTGAAGCTCTCGAGCCTGCTCGCGACCGTCGGCACTCGGCTCAACGGCACCGTCCGCGCCTTCAACGACGCCGTCGGCTCGTACGAGTCGCGTGTCCTGCCGTCCGCGCGGCGGTTCGCCGATCACGGCGCCAGCTCCGGCGGCAAGGAGCTCCAGGAAATCGAGCCGGTGACGGTGAGCGCCAGGACCGTTCACGCCGCCGAGCTGCCGGCCGGCACCCAGGAGCGTAAGCGCGGGGCCGCCGCCGCGGCGCCGGCCGGCGCTCAGCAAGAGGAGGTCGAGCAGCTGACGCTCCGCCGGTTGGCGGCCGGGTAGGGCAATGCGGCTTGCGCCGGCACCCTCCCTACGCACCCCCCGCCGCTGGCCCGAACGCGCCGCCACCCGCGGCGACTAGCCCGATTGCGTCTTCCCGCCCAGCTGAGCCGCGCGCCGGGCGGCCCACCAGCGCCGCAGGTCCTCCCGCTGACGGGGCAGAGGGTCGGCCGAGGGCTTGCGCCGCTGCACCTGTCCGAGCGCATCGTCGATCTCCAGCCCCTCGCGAGCCGCGATCACCGCCGCCGCCACCGCGGCCGAGCGTTGCCAGCCCGCGCGGCAGTGGACGTAGGTGCGGGAGCCGTCGTCTAGCCAGGCGCTCACGCGCCGAACCGCGTCGTCGAGCCGGCCCGCGGGAAGGGGGCCGTAGTCGGTGAAGCCGAGGCGGTCCTCTTCGATCCCGGCGCTCTGAAGCGCCCCCACGACGCTCTCGCGCTCGCCGCGGCGATACTCGCTGTCGTCGGTCAGGTTCAGCACTCGCTTGATCCCCATCAGCGCGAGCGTGGCAACGTCGGCCTCGTCGAGGGGATACGCGCCGACCACGAGCCCGTCGGAGACCTCGGCGAAGCCGTAGCTGCGGAACCACCTCGACATTTCGGGAATCCTCGCGGGTACTAACCTCGATGTATGTCCCTCCGAACGGACACATTCGATCTCGGGGGATTGCGTCTCAGCTCCGGTGAGGCTCGCCGACTGGAGCTCCATACCGCGATCGACCCGTTCACTCTGGGCCGCGAACGCTACGCCGTCGAGCCCGCGCTCGTCGCCGCCGCGCTCGACGTCTCACGCACGACCGGATCCGGATACGCGCTGCGGCTCCGCTTCGACGCCACCGTGTCGGGACCGTGCATGCGCTGCCTCGAGCCGGCGCGGCCGGTCTTCACCGTGGACGTTCGCGAGGTCTCTCAGCCGGGCGAGGGGGACGAGCTGCAGTCGCCCTACGTCGAAGGCGGGATCCTCGACCTGCATGCCTGGGTCCGGGACGCGCTCGCGCTCTCGCTCCCGGCGACGCTGCTCTGCCGCGAGGAGTGTGCCGGCCTGTGCCCGACCTGCGGCGCCGACCTCAACGCCGCCGGCCCCGACCACGGGCACGAGCGGGCTTCCGACCCCCGGTGGGCCAAGCTCTCGGAGATCCGCTTCGAGTGACCCTCGCTCGCCGCGGCGCCGAGTCCTCGTCACGCTCTACACTGAGTCGCCATGGCGGTTCCCAAGCAGAAGCAGTCCCACGCCCGCACGTCGCAGCGCCGCGCGCGGCACAAGGTCACCGCTCCGACCCCCAACGCGTGCCCGCAGTGCCACAGTCCGCGGCTTCCGCACCGCGTCTGTCCGGTGTGCGGAAGCTACAAGGGGCGCGAGGTGATCGCCGCGGACCGCGGCGAGCAGATCGCCTGACGGCGAGCCATGATCACGGTCGCCGTGGATGCGGGCGGAGCGGACCTGGGTCCGCGCGAGGTCGCGGCCGGCGCGGTCCAGGCAGCGGCGAGCGGGATCGCCGTGACCCTGTTCGGGCCCGCGGCGGAGATCGGACCCGTCCCCTCGGGCGTTGAGGTGGTCGACGCCCCCGTGTCGATCGCCAAGGCAGCCGACCCCGCGTTGGCCGTGCGCTCGACCCCGCAGGCGTCGATCGTCCAGGCGGCCCGGGCCGTCGCCGCGGGCCGGGCGCAGGCACTGGTCTCCGGCGGCTCGACCGGCGCGGCGCTGGCCGCCGGGCTGTTCAACCTCAAGCGCGATCGCGGGATCTACCGGCCCGCCCTGGCGCTGCCGCTGCCGACGCCGGACGGGGCGCCGATCCTGCTCCTGGACGTCGGCGCGAACGCGATCTGCCGCCCCGAGCACCTCGTCCAATTCGCCTACATGGGCTCCGGCTTCGCGCAGGCGGTGATGGGAGTCGCCTCGCCGCGGGTCGCCCTTCTCTCCAATGGAGAGGAGCCCGGCAAGGGCACGCCGGAACTGGTCAGCGTGCACGAGCAACTCGCGGCCCGCCGCGGCGCCGGCCTCAACTTCGTCGGCAACATCGAAGGCACCCAGGTGGTCGAGGGAGTCGCGGACGTCGTGGTGATGGACGGCTTCGTCGGCAACATCACGCTGAAGCTGATCGAGGGAGTCTCCGCCCGCACCATGAGGGCGATCCGCGAGGTCGCCATGACCTCGTGGCCGGGGAAGCTCGGGGGCATGCTGCTCGCCCCGTCGGTGCGCAGGCTGCGTGCCCAGATCGATCCCGAGCAGCCGGGCGGTGCCTACATGCTCGGGCTCCGGCAACTCGGCGTGGTCGCGCACGGCCGGTTCACGCGCCACGGGTTTGCGCGCGCGATCGAGGTCGCCGCCCGCGGGGTGCAGGAGGACGTCATCGGGCGCACGCGCGCGGCGCTCGTCGCCGCGGGAGCGCTCAAGCCGGCGCCGGGTGGGCTCGAAGCCGGCGACGGGACCCCGTCCGACGGTGCGGCTACGGTGTCCAACCGATGAATCGCGAGCAGATCTTCTCGTTGATACGCGCGCACCTGGCCGAGGAGCTGGAGGTCGACCCGAGCCGGATCACCGAGGTGACGCGCTTCAAGCAGGACCTGGAGGCCGATTCGCTCGACCTGTACACGCTCGTGCAGGAGCTCGAGGACAGCTACGGCGTGCGAGTCTCCGACGAGGAGGCGGCGAAGATCCTGACCGTCGGTCAGGCCGTCGACTTCGTGCTCGCGAGCGGAGTGTCGGCGACGGCGAGCCAAGGTCCAGACTCTGAGTGAGCGCCCGGGACGAGCGACGGCCAGACAATCGCGAAAAGCCGGAGACCGCGCTGCGAGCGCTGCTGGAGGCGCTCCCGGACGAGCTGGCGACGCCGGCATTCATGCACGCGTCGTGGACGACGCGCCGCTCAGAATCCTATGAGCGCCTCGCCTTCCTCGGCGACAGCGTGCTGGCGCTGGCGGTCACCGCGCACCTGTACCCCCGCCTCGAAGCCGAGGAGTTCGGCGCCGGGAGGCTGACCAAGATCCGGGCTCAGGCCGTCTCCGGCCGCGCCTGCCGTGCGGTGGCCGAGCGGCTCGGAGTCCCGGAGCGGCTGAGCGATGCCGCCCCCGGGGTGATCTCGGCGGCGGTCCCGTTGCTGCTTGGCACCGAGCGCGTGCTCGCGTCGGTGATCGAGGCGGTCATCGGCGCGTGTTATCTCGCCTACGGTTACGAGCGCACCGCGGAGGCTGTGGTCCAGGCGTTCCGGCCCGAGATCGACGACGCGCTCGAGCACCCCGTCGACTATAAGTCGGCTCTGCAGGAGCGCCTGGCTCGCCGGGGAGCGCTCGTCAGCTACACGGTGGTCGACGAGCAGGGGCCGCCACACGACCGTGTTTTCTGGATCAGCGCGACGATCGACGGCGTGGAGGCCGGGCGCGGCACCGGACGCAGCAAGAAGGATGCCGAACAGGAAGCCGCCCAGGCCGCTCTCGAGCAGCTGGAGTAAGCGAGCGGTCCCGCACGATCAGAGCGCCCTCTGAGCCAGCCGATCATGTACCTGAAGTCCATAACCCTCAAAGGCTTCAAGTCCTTCCCCGACCGAACGCGGCTCGAGTTCGGCCCGGGCGTGAGCGTCATCGTCGGTCCGAACGGCTCGGGCAAATCAAATATCACCGACGCGGTGCTGTGGGCGCTTGGCGAGCAGTCGCCGCTCGCGGTCCGCGGCCAGTCGATGCAGGATGTCATCTTCGGCGGGGCGCCCGGCCGCCAGGCAGCCGGCGGCGCCGAGGTCGAGCTGGTGCTCGACGACAGCGAGGGCTCGCTCGGACTCGGCGTGCCGGAGGTCTCGATCGTGCGCCGGCTCGACCGCGCCGGCGAGGGCGAGTACCGGCTCGCCGGTGCGCGCTGCCGGCTGGTCGACGTGATCGAAGTGCTTTCGGACACCGGGCTGGGCAAGGAGATGCACTCGGTGATCTCCCAAGGCCGGGTCGAGTCCCTCGTCACCTCCAAGCCGCGTGATCGCCGCCTGTTGATCGAGGAGGCGGCCGGCCTCGGCAAGCACCGCAAGCGCCGTCGGCGCGCGCAGCTCAAGCTCGTGCGGACCCAGGACAACCTCGACCGGGCGCTCGACGTCGAGCGTGAGGCGCGCTCACGTCTGCGCCCGCTCAAGCGCCAGGCCGAGGCCGCCGAGCTCCACGCCCGCCTCGAGCGACAGACGCTCGAGGCGCGCTGGGAGCTCGTCCGCGACGGGCTGCGGGGCGAGTTCCAGGCGCTCCAGCAGGCCGAGGCGGAGGCGAGCGACGCGCGGGCCCGGCGCGGCGAGGTCGAACGTGAGCTCGAGGCGGTCAGCCGCCGCCGCGAGGCCGCCGAGGAGGCCCTGGCGGGTCGTAGCGCGCAGCGGGAGGAACTTTCGCGGCGCTCGTTCGCGGCGCAGTCGGCCGGCGAGCGGGTTGCCTATCGCAATGAGGCGGTGAGGGCGGCCGCCGGCGCGATCGACGCGCGGCTGCGCCGGAGCCGGGAGATGCTGACCGGATTCGAACAGCAGGCGGCGGCGGACCGGCCCGATCCGGAGGCGGCGCGGCGTATCACTGCCATCGAGCAGATGCTGGCGGCGCTCGCGCGCGATCGCGAGGCCGAGCTGGCCCGCGAGCTGGCTGCGCTCGAGCAGGGGCTGGCCGAGGCGACGGCGATTTTGGGCAGCCACCGCACCGCGGTCGAGCGCACGCGCGCCGCCCGCCAGGCGACCGAGGAGCGGCTCGAGGCGGCGCGCACCGCCGTGCGCGAGTCCGAACGCGCCGTCGAGGCGGGGCGCCGAAACGCCGCCCAGGTGGGTGGCGAGCTAGCCGCGGTCAACCAATTCCTGCGCAGCCAGGCCGCGTCGCCGGGTGGTGCCACCGTCCTCGCCGACCAGCTCGAGGTCGACGCCGGCTACGAGCTGGCCGTCACCGCGGTCCTCGGAGGCCGCCTGCGGGCGGCGGTGGTGGATGATCGCGACGCCGCTGATTCGCTGCTCGACCGCGCGGGTGCCGATGGTGGGCGCGCGCTGCTGTCGTTGGATACGTCCGCACCGTCCCCGGGAGGCGCGCCAGCGCCTCCGCTCCCCACTGCCGAGCGCCTCGCGGAGCGCGTCCGCGGGCCGGCCGCCGCCGTCGCCTTGGCCCATGCGCTGCTGGGCGACGCTTGGCTGGTCGAGTCGCTCGAGCAGCTGCCGGACGACTTCGCGGGCGTTGCCGTGACCCGCCATGGCCGGGTGTGGGCGGCGGCCGCGCGCGAGGTCCGTCAGGCCCCGGCGGTAGGCGAGGAACGGGTCCTGGCCGAGCGCAACCGCCGCGAGCGGCTGATCGCGGCCAGCGAGCAGGCGGTCCAGGCCGAGCTCGGCGCCCAGGCGGCGCTCGAGCGGGCGGGCGCCCGCGCCGCCGAGCGCGAGGCCGAGCGCGACCGGGCCGTCGATGCGCACAGGGACGCCGTGCGCCGGCGCGACGAGGCGAGCGAAGAGGAGCGGCGCCTCAGCGCTCAGATCGAGCGACGCCGGGCCGCCCCAGACGACGGTCCGGCCGCCGCGCGTCGGCTGCAGCTCGAGGCACAGCTCGCCGCCGAACGGGCCAAGGCGGAGCGCGCCGACCGCGCGCGGGCCGAGCGCGGCGAGCGGATCGCGCGCCTGCGACGGGCGATCGCCCATGACTCCGCGCTGGCGCCCGTCGTCACCCGGCTGATCGATGCGCTGACGGCCACCGCTGAGGCGATCGCCGCACGCCGGGCGGGCTTCGACGACGCCCTCGCCGAGGACCGCCGGGCCGGCGAGCACCTCGCGTCCGAGCTGCGGACCTGTGCTCAGCAGGAGGCGACCCTGCACGGCCGACTGCAGCAGGAGAACGAGCGCCTGACCGCGACCGAGGTGCGTCGGCAGCGCGTCCGCGACCGCGTCGCCGACATCGAGGAGCAGCTCGGAGAGCTGGGCGAGCGGCTCGAGCTGCCGGCCGAGCCGGCCGCCGAGTCGCTCGCCGCCGAGGCCCGGGAGCAGCTCGAGAGCCGGCTCGAGCGGCTCGCGCGCCGCCGCGAGCAGCTCGGCCCGGTCAACCCGCTGGCCCAGCAGGAGTACGCCGAGGCGCTCGAGCACGTGGAGGAGCTCGAGCGCCAGCGCACCGATCTCGAGACGGCCCTGCGTGAGCTCGAGAAGCTGATCGGCGACACCGACAAGCAGATCCAGGACACGTTCGAGCAGACCTTCGAGGCGGCGGCCCGCAACTTCGGGCAGGTCGTCACCCGGCTGTTTCCCGGCGGTCGAGGCCGGCTCCGGCTGGTCGCCGATCACGAGGCCCCGGCGCGCGTGCTCGGTGGGGCAGCGCCGCCCCCGCCGGACGACGGCGCGGACCCGGAAGGCGCGGAGCCCGAGATCGAGGGCGACTCCGAGGCAGAGCTCGCGCCCGAGGACGGGATCGGCGTGGAGATCGAGATCACGCCGGGGGGCAAGGAGATGAAGCGGTTGATGCTCCTCTCCGGCGGAGAGAAGTCGCTCACCGCGCTGGCTTTCTTGTTCGCCGTGTTCCTAGCGCGGCCGTGCCCGTTCTACATCCTCGACGAGGTCGAAGCGGCGCTCGACGACCTCAACATCGACCGCTTCCTGGAGCTGCTGCGCAGCTACTGCACCCAGGCGCAGTTCATCGTGGTGACCCATCAGAAGCGCACGATGGAGGCAGCCGATTCGCTCTACGGCGTGTCCATGGGCGGCGACGGCATCTCCAAGGTGATCTCCCGCCGGCTGCCCGCCGAGACCGCCGCGGCGTAGCGCCGCCGCCGGCTCGGCTGTCGGTCCCGCTCGGTCTGCTCGGTCCCCTCGGTTTGCTCGGTCTCCTCGGTGTGCTCGGTCCGGTCGGTCTGGTCGGTTTGCTCGGTCTGGTCGGTTTGCTCGGTCCGCTCGGTCCGCTCGGTCCGCTCGGTCCGACTCAGTCCGCTCGGTCCGCTCGTCGTCCGCGCCGGCGCAGTGCGGCGCGCGCCGCGGCGTCGCCGGGGACGCCGTGGACCGCGCCTCCCGGGAAGGTCGCCGCGCTGCCGAGGAACAACCCCGGCAAAGCGGTGTGGTAGGGCGAGAGCTTGGGCAACGGCCTGAACACCGCCTGCCGCAGGCGATAGCTCCCGCCGCCGACGTCGCCGCCGACCAGGTTGGCGTTCCGAGCCTGCATGTCCATCGGCCCGAGCACGTGGCGCGCGAGGACGCGCTCGCGAAACCCCGGAGCGAACCGCTCGACCTGCGCCTCGATCCGCTCGACGTGGCGCTCGCCGCCGAGTCCGTCGATGCCGTTTGGTCCGTGCGTGTAGGCCCACGCGGTGTGCTTGTGCTCCGGCGCGCGTGTGGCATCGGCGGTGCTCTGCTGGCCGCACAGCAGGAACGGGCGCTCGGGTAGCCCGGTGGCGGACCCGGCGATCGCTTCGAGCACGCTCTGCTCGTCGCCGCCCACGTGCACCGTGCCGGCCTCGTGCACCTCGCGGGCCCGCCACGGGATCGGGCCGTCGAGCGCCCAGTCGACCTTCACCGTCCCGGGGCCGTACACGTAGCGGTCCAGCAGCTGCCGGTACCAACCGGACAGGGCGTCTCCGGCCATCGCCACCAGCGCGTGCGGCATGACATCGGCGATCACGATCGACGCGGGCAGTTCCTGGCCGCCGGCCACCCCGACGCCGCGCACGCGGCCACCGCCGGCGAGGATGCGCTCGACGCGGGCGCCGGTCTGGAGCGACCCGCCGAGACTCCGTAGGTAGCCGACGAGCGCGTCGGCGAGCCGCTGCGCTCCGCCTCGGGGGCTGGGCCACCCGACCGCGTGCCCGAGGAGGTTCAGATAGAAGGCGGCGATTCCCGATCCGGGCTTCCCGGGCGGCGCGTCCCCGTGCATCGCCGCTCCGTACAGCCAGACTCGCGAGCCCTGGCCGCGGAACAGGCGGTGGCCGAGCGAGGTCGCGGGGCCGATCAGCAGCCGGGCGAAGCCGAGCGTCGCGGTCGGACCTGCGCTGCCGAGCAGCCGTAGGGCACCGCCCACGGGCGGGAATCCCGACAGCATCGTCGCCCGCACGGCCGCGAAGCCGTCGAGATACGGTGAGGCGAACTCGGCCCAGCGTTCGCCGTCCCCAGCGTGCTGGCGGTCAAGCGAGCGGGCGGTCGCCTCGAGGTCCCGGTAAAGGACGGCGGCGCTGCCGTCGGGCAGCGGATGCGCCATGCACGCCCGTGGATGAATCCACTCGAGGCCGTGCTCGGCCAGCGGCATTCGCGCGAACACCGGTGAGGCGGCCGCGGCCGGGTAGACCGCCGAGAAAGTGTCGTGGCGGAAGCCCGGGAGCGTCAGCTCCTCGGTCCGCACCGCGCCGCCGGCATGGTCGGCCGCCTCCAGCACGGTTACCGCGACGCCCGCCTCCGCCAGGCGAATCGCGGCGGCGAGCCCATTTGGCCCGCCGCCGATGACCACGGCCTCGCCGGTCACGGCGCGCCGTCTAGCGCCGGCCGGCTCCACGTGGGCGGCGCGAGGTTGCGGTGGATTGTTCTGTGGGCGGCTGCCGAGCGCCGTGACACGGCATCCCTCCTACCCGCCGCGCGGCCGCGAGCAACGGGGCATCGGCCAGGAGATCACGCGCCGCCCGGCCGCGAGCAACGGGGCATCGGCCACGGGATCACGCGCCGTTGCTAACGTCGCCCGCCGGATGGCCCGAGACTGGCGAGACCTGTTCATCCTCGACGGCGCAGCGGCGGCGCCGCCGGCGCCGCCGAGCGAGGAGCGACGCCGCGGGATGTTCCGGCGGCTGCGAGAGAACCTTCGCAAAACGCGCCAGGCGCTAACCACCGAGATTCAGGCGACGCTGTTCGAGGACCTGAGCGACGAGACGTGGGAGCGGCTGGAGGAGGCTCTGATCTACGCCGACGTCGGCGCCCGCACGACGGCCGAGGTGGTCGAGCAGCTCGAGCGCGAGGCGACCAGCGGCGCTGTCACCGGTGGCGAGGAGCTGAGCCGACGCCTGACCGAGCTGCTGGCCGGAATCGCGCGCACCGGCGATGATCGGATCGACCTGCGGCCTGAGCCGACCGTGATCCTGGTGGCCGGGGTCAACGGCACCGGCAAGACGACGACCGTCGGCAAGCTGGCGTGGCACCTCAGCAGGGAGCTCGGGCGCTCGGTCGTGCTCGGCGCGGCCGACACGTTCCGGGCCGCCGGAGTCGAGCAGCTCGAGCTGTGGGCACAGCGCGCGGGGGTCGGCTTCGTCAAGGGTCCGCCCGACGCCGATCCCGGAGCGGTCGCCTACGACACCATCGCCGCCGCGCGCCGAGACGGCGTGGATGTGGTGATCATCGACACCGCGGGGCGGCTCCACACCCAGGAGAACCTGATGGCCGAGCTGGCCAAGGTGCGGCGGGTGATCGCCAAGCAGATCCCCGAGGCGCCGCACGAGACACTCTTGACCGTCGACGCGACGACCGGACAGAACGGGCTGCGCCAGGCCCGTCTGTTCTCCGAGGCGGTCGACGTCAGTGGGCTCGTCCTGACCAAGCTCGACGGCACCGCCAAGGGCGGCATCGCCCTCGCCATCGCCCACGAGCTCGGTATCCCCGTCAAGCTGATCGGGGTGGGCGAACAGCTCGAGGACCTGCGTCCGTTCGACGCCGGCGAGTTCGCACGCGCACTGGTCACCTGAACCGCGCCGGGACCGAGGACGGCGCCGGTCACCCGAGTCGGCGCCGGTCACCCGAGTCGGCGCCGGTCACGTGTCCCGGCGCTGGCCGCCGGAGCGATCAAAACGTTCCTCGCGCCGCGCCGGGAGGGCCGCGGACGCGATCTCTGGCGATCAGCGACCACTAGCGCGGCCGAGGCCCGGTCTCGAGGCTGCGAGGAACGAAATGTGCGGTCAGGCGGCCACCCCGCAGACCCGTACTTCGGCGGCAACGCCCGGGCCGCCGGCCACGAGTGGTCAACACTCCACCCGGCGCCGGTCACCCGAGCCGGCGGCGGTCACCCGAGCCGGCGGGATCGCCCGCCGAGGGGGTGCCGGCGCTAAGCTCGGCGTGCCATGTCAGGGTGGCTCTTGTGGGTGCTCGCGGCCTGTGTGTTCGGAATCGGCGAGATGGTCGCGACCAGCTTCTTCCTCGCCCCGTTCGCGCTCGGCGCGGCGGTCGCCGCGGTGCTCGACGCGGTCGGCGCGGGAGGACTTCCGGCATGGCTGGCCTTCGTCGCGGTGTCGGTCCTGACCCTCGTCGTGCTGCGACCGATTGCCGTTGCGCACATGCGCGCCGGTCCGCAGCTTCGTACCGGCGCGGCCGCGCTGATCGGCAAGCAGGCGACCGTGCTCGAGACGATCTCCAACCGGGACGGCGAGGGCTGCGTGAGAATCGATGGGGAGGTGTGGACGGCGCGCGCGTTCGACGAGGATCGGGTGATCGAACGGGGCGCGAGGGTGGAGGTTGTCGAGATCAAGGGCGCCACGGCGCTCGTCATGGAATAGGAGCTTCCGGCAATGGCTGCAGCAATAGTCGCGATCGTGGTGGTGCTCTTCCTGCTCCTCATGTTCGCCCGCACGGTGCGGATCGTCCCCCAGGCCAAGGCGGGGATCGTCGAGCGGCTCGGCCGCTACCACCGCACCCTGACTCCCGGCCTGGCCATCCTGATGCCGTTCGTCGACCGGCTGAAGCCGCTGATCGACCTGCGCGAGCAGGTCGTCTCGTTCCCGCCTCAGCCGGTCATCACCCAGGACAACCTGGTCGTCCAGATCGACACCGTTCTCTACTTCACCGTGGTCGACGCGAAGTCGGCCACCTACGAGGTCGCCAACCCGCTGCAGGCGATTGAGCAGATCACCGTCACCACGCTGCGCAACGTGATTGGCTCCCTCTCGCTCGAGGACGCGCTCACGAGCCGCGATCACATCAACGCCCAACTGCGCGGCGTACTCGACGACGCGACCGGCAAATGGGGCATCCGGGTCAACCGGGTCGAGCTGAAGTCGATCGATCCGCCGGGCACGATCCAGGAGGCGATGGAGAAGCAGATGCGGGCCGAGCGCGACCGCCGCGCCGCGATCCTCAATGCCGAGGGCATCAAGCAGTCGCAGATCCTCACCGCGGAGGGCCAGAAGCAGGCCGCGGTGCTCCAGGCCGAGGGCGAGAGGCAGGCGGCGATCCTTCGCTCCGAGGGCCAGGCCAAGGCGATCGGGACCGTCTTCAAGGCGATCCACGAGGGCAAGCCCGACCCG